>CAJAUT010000019.1 GCA_903945195.1 uncultured bacterium | reverse complement strand
TTTCATTTGAAGTATTAAGACAAAAACTTTGTGATCATGACGTTCCTATGGTAGAAGTAGTTAGTGCTTCGTTGCTAGATCAACTTCGTGAAGCAGTTAAATTAAGCCCATTGGTCCCAAGAAAATTCAAAAAACTAATTATTTAAATTGAAGCTAAGGTGGCTAGTGAATATTCAAGGTCTATATACTTTGAAAGAAGTCAGATAGCGATACTTTGAGAGACTTTGCGATTTTCGTTAACTTGGAAAGGGTAGGGTTCTTTTCTCCGCGTTCTACAAATCCCATATAACTTCGGTCTACACCTACCTGGAAGGCTAGATCTTCTTGAGTCATTCCAAGTTGCTTGCGTAACTCTTTAATTCTTATACCAAGTTTCTTATGAGTGTTTGTAATAGTTTTCATTAGCCTAAAATTAGGCTAAATGGGACTACTAGACCAGCTTCTCCTTGTAGCATTTATGAATTATTGCTAAAATATACGTTAGTTTGCTATGAGATAATTTATGAATATTTTTGCGTTAGTATCAAATTTTTTTAGTCAACCTGAAATGTCTAATGTTTGGCAGAAGGTTATTTATACTATTTGGCTATTTGCAACTGTTATTACAATAATTGTGATGTTTACTAGTTCAGACGTGATCTGGGGATATGTACTGGCGATTATCGTGATGACGTGGATAAGAAATGTGTTGATTGGAGTCTGGAAATAGCAATATTTAAGTCAAATTATGATTAATTATTTGCGAGCGTTGATAGCCAGTATAATTATTTCATTTAGTTCATTGGTAATGACCGTAAAAACTCCAATCCAAATCCCTTCTCCACCAGTAGAATCAATTGTGGTTGTAAGTCCATCTCCAACTATCATTCCAACCATGAACCCTTCACCAAAAGCTTTGTCCTTAGATGCTAAGCATTGTCAATTTAATAAACAAGAATTGACTAATTTAATGAAAAAATATGATTACACTGATGATGATATAGATGCGTTTTTTGTAATGAATCCAGATAGTTGCTTCAATTTGAAATCAGATCAATTAGAAGTAGATGAGTCTGATGTAAATAGCGAAATAATCACTCGTATCCCTGTTGCGAGTCAAGAACCAGTTATTGATGTTTATGGTGGAAGTAGTTCTTATACTAAAGTTGGATCCACTTTGTATGGAAATGATGGCGATACTTTTACAAAAATAGGGAATACCACTTTTGGAAGCGATGGATCTACCTATACCCAAGTTGGAAGTACGATATTTGGTAATGATGGCTCAACTTACACAAATATTGGCAATACGACATTTGCCAATGATGGGACAATCTATACTCATATCGGCAACACTACTTTTGGTAGTGACGGCTCAAGTGCAAGCAATATAGGCAATAGCATGTATATTTATCCTTAAGATTGATATATCAATATTAATTCATTAATGGATTTATTCTTAGATTTGTGATATTATTATCTTAATAACGAGCAATATAGCCGAGACCAGTTTAGGTCGCGGCTTTTTTTGTTGTCTAAAAATGGGTGACTACCAGTAATCTCTTGATTAGATAGTCACCCTAATCAGGAGATTTTTTGTATATGAATAAGTTAGTCACAGCGAATAAACAAGTAAACAGCAATAGCACAAAGTTGGTACGTATAGATGCGGGGTGGCTCTACTATGCGAAGTTAGAGGCGGTGAAGCAGGAAAGGTCCATTAAGAGCCTTGTAGAAGAGGGTTTGGAGTTTGTGTTGGGCGGTAATGTTTTAAGTATGACTGAAAAGGAGACAGATGATCCCAGACTCTGAAATTTTAGAGTTAAAAAAGATTATTGCCTCGGAATATCAGGTTGAGTTGAGTTTGGATGAAGTAAGACGAATAGGTGAGAGTCTGGTGAATATCGCTACCGCAATATTTAATAGGGATCACCCTAAAGGTCAATATGAAGCGTAATGGATATAGACCAAGTTACAAGAATAGGTGGTTGCTAATAAGTGGGAAGATCCTGAGTTTGCAGCAGTGGAGTTTGTACGAGTATTTGCTAGATACTATGGATTGGGATCATAGGCATGATAACTTTGGTTTATTTGAGTTTTTCCCAGATGAATTAGAGTGTGTATTTCATAAAAAACCTGAGAGTATAAATGATTGGTTTACATGTTTGTTGAGTAAGAGATTTGTGAAGTTGTCTGATAAGAAGAGAAAACTTTACGCAGTGAAAAATCCCGAAAGATATGTATTTGGCAAAGCGCCTCAGTGTGAGCTATCTGAACGAAATATTACGATAGAAAAATTACTAGAGAATATTTGTTTTTCCGATAGTGAGATGATAATTACCAGAGCAATACAGGAAAATATTCCGAAAATATCTACGTCTCAGATCTGGGAAGTCTCTACTAAAGCTTTAAGTTCTTTTAAGGATGATTTAGGTATAAAGAATATGAAGACAGTAAGGAGCTTATATGATTATAAGGAGATATATACGAATGATGGTTATTCTGGTTTATTGCCAGAAGATATGATGTGGATAGATCAGAATCAGAAATTTGATAACCCAATAATTCCTAGAACTATGGATAATATGACAAGTCAGGAGGTAGACGATATATTTTTAAGAGGTATATATGTGTAAAATGTAGGTAATTATATGAAATATTTTATCTATTGTCGCAAGAGTACGGAGAGTGAGGATCGGCAGTTGCTATCCTTGCCTGCTCAGAAGAGGGCGTTGGACGAATACGCACAAAAAGAACGACTGGAGATAGTAGATAGGTTTACAGAGTCGGCGAGTGCCTACAAGGTAGGGAGACCAGAATTTAATAAGATGGTGGAGAGATTGCAGGATGGGGAAGCTGACGCAATCTTGGTTTGGCAATATAACCGTATAGCTCGTAATTCCCTAGATGGGGGAATGATTATCTACATGCTTGATTCTGGGGTGATAAAGGGGATTAGGACCCCTACAGGGTACACCGATGGCTCAGGCAATAGTAAGTTTATGCTGGCTCTTGAGTTTGCTATGAGCAAAAAATCATCTGATGATAATAGCGAATCGGTGAAGCGGGGAAACAGGGAGAAGGTACTACGAGGTTGGTCAATCAAGAAGTACTCAGGATATATGTTTGTAGAAGATCCTGCCACTGGTGAGCCCATTCTAGCTAATGATCCTGAGCGATTTGATCTGATAAAACGGGCATTACAGATGGTGATTAATTACAAATCACCTCCTAAAGTTCTAGAGATACTGAATGAGGAGTGGGGATTTCGTACGCCAAAGACAAGAAGGATTGGTGGTAAGCCAATGGGCATAAGTAATTTTTATAAGGTCCTACATAACGAATTTTATGCGGGATGGATCTATACAGCAGATGGTCAGAGAGTAAGGGGTAGGCATGAAGCGATGATTACAGATAGAGAATACGATCAGATACAGATGATACTAGGCTACAAGGGTAAGAGTCGGCCTAAAACGGTGTCATTGCCGTACAGAGGGCTTATGCAGTGTGGAGAGTGCGGTAGCGCTATCTGTCTAGAGGAGAAATACCAAGTGATCTGTAGTGGATGTAAATATAAGTTTGCCTCAAGAAATAGAACTACTTGTCCTAAGTGTGAACTAGCAATAGATAAGATGGATGACCCCACACGACTACATTACATTTATGGGGCGTGTACCAAGAAAAAGAATCATGAATGTACCCAGAAAACGATTAGGATTGAGGCATTGGAGGCGCAAATTCATGATTACTTGATGTCGCTAGAGATTAAACCCAAAGTCTGTGATTGGGTCCTCAAACAACTCAAGACGAATACAGAGGGTCAGATAGCGGTAAATGCTCAAGCTCTAGATAACTTGCAAAAAGTAGTTAGTGGCACTCAGAGAGAATTAGACGGCTTGTTGGTGCAATATACTCAACCAGAGAACAAGGATCGTAAAATCATTAGTACTGAGGCATATATGAAACGGAAAGGGGAGCTAGAGGAGAACAAGAAGCAAGCTGTAGAGAAATTAGCAGATCTAACTCAAAGAGTAGCGAACTTTATGGGTGATACAGAGGAGAAATTTAACTTTGCTGTGAAGGCGGCGACTGATTTTAATACTGGTGACTTTGAGACTAGGACTACAGTATTCCGCAATTTAGGCCAGAACCTAAAACTCTTAGATAGGAAAGTATTGATGGATCAAGATATTTTGCACTTGTTTATAAGAAAAGCTAATGCCGACATTCGTGCTTACACTATAGATCCGCTAGAACCTGAAAAAAGTATTGATATATACGAAAAAACAGGTGTCGTAACCCCTGTAATTTCTACTCTGCAGGCCCGGAAGGGATCGAACCTTCGTTACTTCTTTTGGAGAGAAGAGTCCTACCGCTGAACGACAGGCCTAAGAACAGAGGTGATTATAGCAATAGCTGTGCTACAAAGGAAATGATTGGAGAGATGAGGGCGGCAATGGGGGAGGTGCCACCAGCTATAGGTAGCAACATGAGGATAAGGATGATGGTGCCATACTGAGCCATGATATTTGCATATTCCCTATATAGATCTGGAGGTAGGAGGCCGCCGAGGATCTTTTCACCGTCTAGAGGGAAGACAGGGATCAGGTTAAAGATGGCGATACTGACATTGCCTAGGAGTACGTACTGCAAGATTAGAGTAATAAATGAGGAGGGGATAAAGTTGAGTAAGATACTAATTATGACTGCAAGTATCAGGTTTGATGCTGGCCCTGCTAGAGCGATAAGCATGGAATCGCGCCTAGGATTCCTCAAGTTGTAGGCGTCAAAGGGGACTGGTTTGGCCCAGCCAAAGCCAATAAAGATGATGGCTAATGTCCCTAGGAGATCTAGGTGAGCCAGAGGATTTAGGGTGAGTCGGCCGTAGCTACGAGGAGTGGGATCACCTAGTTTGTCGGCAGCATAAGCATGGGCAAACTCATGGATAGTCAGGGCTACAATAAAGACGATGGCTTTGATTATAAAATCCATAGGTTGTGTCAGTATACCCCACTACGCCTCCGGCTTCGAGAGGGCATCGCCATTGACTTTGGAGGGAAATATGGTACACTATGGGCCATATGAAAAAACTATTGGCTCTTGTAGCTTTGTCTTTTATATTTGCTTCTACAGCTTCAGCACATGAAGGATCTATTGATTTAACAGGTGGCAACGTATCTTGTAAAGGTGTATCTATCTACCAAGATGGTACATACAGAGTCAGTGGACGCTGTGATGGCCTCGTTTATCCTTACGAAACTCTTTATAACAAATATGTCCTTTGGGGCAAGACCTCTACTCGTGGTGAAGTCACTAGAATTGCCGAAGTAGATAGAGGATATTTTTCCGGAAATATCTCTGATGAATTTGACGCTATGTATATCACTGCTGAAAAAGATGGCTTGGTACGCAAGATGGGTGACAAACAAATTGTCTCTGGATCTGTGGCTGCTTTTAGTTTTGACAAAAGTAAATCTACTGCCGTACCTGTCACCACAACTACTGCAACTACCACCAAAGCTACTACTACCTCTACTGCCGCTACAACTGTAGCTGCAACCACAGGTACTGCTGGAGCTGTGATAGGAAAGATCGTATCTTCACTACTTGTTGTAATACTCGTTATCGTGGGACTAGCCATCGGCGCCTCGCTTCTATTTAGAAGTCGTGGATCTGTAAGCAGTCACTAACAAGGTAGTATGATCAAAGTTGATAGGTTAGGTTTAGACTTGGAAGTATATGCTGATTCTAAGAAAGATCTGGAATTTGCGAATCATTTGTTTCATGTTATCTGTTTTTTTGTTGATCATGGGTTAATCAACTTTGAACATATTTTTATTAAAGCAAATAATAGTACTCTTTATGATCCAGACTCAGGGGCAGTAGGAGGCTATAGAACTGTTTTATCTCACTCTTATACTAGTGCGAAAAAGAAATAATCGTGCTAAAATAACGACCTATGGCAAACGCATGTGATTTATGTGGTAAAAAAAGAAACGTAGGGCACAACGTGTCCCACGCCAAAAACCGCACCCAGAGGATCCGCAAACCAAATCTCCACTCACACAAGATGCAGATGGGAGAGTCCAAACTACGTCTGAGACTCTGCACCAAATGTCTACGCAGTGTCAAATCTGCTTCAAAGCCAGCAGTGGCTGCTTAAAAATATCATCATGAAAGAACAACTTCAAAAGAAAGATTTTCAAACAGGATTTGGTCAACTAGAACGCGAGAAAATGAGAAATGTCGTGGTTGCCACGATCGCATCGTTACTGTTGTGTGGTGGGTTCGCGATGGCTGCGCAGTTTTTGAATAAATAAACGTTTTTCCGCTATACTAGTGTCATGCCCAAACTAACAACTCTTCTTGTGACTATTCCTCGTGAGACAGAGGTGACCGCCGAGTCTGCCTCTACATTTCTTTCGACCTTTCCCTCGATCTTGCACAAATCTCTGTTTGATATCCTGATCAAAGGCGAGGAGAAGCCTGTCGTGGCCCTTGAGGTGGCTGTGTGGGAGCAAAAGATCCGGTTCCTGGTCACTTGCACCTCACATCTGACGCAGTTTGTGATCTCCCAGATACAGTCCACTTATCCTTTGGCGGTCATCGTGCCTGTCGAAGATCCGATCCAAAGTGTCATTTCCAAACTTACTATTGGGGAGTTGAGGCTAAATCTGGCTAGTTTTTATCCTTTTAAAACCTGGGCAGATTTCCGTGATACAGACCCTATCAATTCTTATTTGTCTGTCATGTCAAAGGCTGAGGTGGGTGAGGTGATGTATATGTCATTTGTTATCTCCTCTGCCCCAGGTAACTGGCAGGGCGCAGGACGAAGCGCGCTAGACAATGGTCGGTCCATGGGTGCTACCAAGACCCAAAATGGCTACCAAGAGAAGCGTGGGACATTGCCAAATGCCAGAGGGATAGAAGAAAAGATAGGCCAAGCGGGATTTGCGATCACTGCCCGTATAGCTGTAACCAATCCTGCAAGACTAGGAGAGCTCTCGGCTGTCTTTGGCGTGTTTGCGAGACCAGACGGCAATAGCTGGCACGTGAACAAGCCTTTGTTTATGGAGTCTGCCAGGCGCAAGATGATAGAGCGTAAACCAGTGGACAAGAGAGTCCTATCCATCACTGAGCTAGCCACTATCTGGCATTTGCCATCTGACAAGGTGAAGATCCCGATGATCCTGTGGGGGCAAAATGTGTTTAGTGAGCCGCCAGAAAATCTGCCAATTGCAGAGGGTAGGGATGAGGAAGAAAGACAAAAGATAAACTTTTTTGGGCGAGCAGTCTTTAAAAATCGTGACCTAATCTTTGGCATCAAAGATGAAGATAGACGTCGCCACCTCTGGGCGATCGGTAAGACTGGGACGGGTAAATCGACCCTGATCGCCAATATGGCGATAGATGATATGAAAAAGGGGCGAGGGATGGCGATCATAGATCCCCACGGCGATTTGTCAGATATTATTTTAAATTATGTCCCTGCTTCGCGCATGAACGATGTAGTGTACTTTAATCCAGTGGACCGCGATAGACCGGTGAGACTAAATATACTCGAGGTAAAGGATCCGATCCAACGCGAGCTAATTGTATCTGGGATTGTGGCCATTTTTAATAAACTGTATGGTCATTCCTGGGGTCCACGCCTTGAGTACATACTGCGCAACACACTACTAGCACTATCTGAAGTACCTGGGATGACGCTTGTTGAGGTGCCAAGACTTTTGACAGACAGGGATTTCCGACGTGATGTGATGACGAAGATTAAAGACCCAGTGATAAAGCGATATTTTGAAAATGAGTTTGACAAGATGCCAGAGAAAATGCTCCAAGAATCGATCTCGCCCATTTTAAATAAGGTTGGACAATTTATCTCTTCACCCCTGATCCGCGCCATTATCGAGCGACCACAAAGCTCGATAGATATAGAAGAGATCATGAATAGCGGCAAGATCTTGATAGCCAATCTGTCGCAGGGGAAGATGGGAGAGGACAATGCAGCCCTGATTGGTGCGATGCTGATCACCAAGTTCCAGCTGGCTGCCATGAATAGGGTAGATAGAAGCGAGGCAGATCGCAAGGACTTTTATCTATACGTCGATGAGTTCCAAAACTTTGCTACAGAATCATTTATTAAAATCTTGTCTGAGGCTCGTAAGTACAAACTAAATCTGACACTCGCCAACCAATATATGGCGCAGATCCCGATCGAGGTGCAAAAGGCAATCCTGGGAAATGCAGGGTCGATCATCTCATTCACCATAGGGGCGGATGATGCGCGGATTATCATGAAGGAATTTGGGGACGTATTTACCGACAAAGACCTGGTAAATCTAGAGAACTACCAGATCGCGGTGCGACTGATGGTGGACGCCATGTCAGGGCGAGCGTTTGTAGGGCGGACGTTGCCACTGCCTGCTAGCCGCAATGAAAATAGGGATAAAGTGATAAGGGTGAGTAGGGAGAGGTGGGGACGGTAAGATTAGAGTTTTTTTTGAGAAATTTTGATGGATACTAACAAGATAAAAATTACTGCTAAGGTGGCTAAAATGGCTAAGATTTGAGTTTCTGTCATATTATTTCTTTTCAACAATAAGTAGTATTACTGCCAAGAAAATTGCACTAATAATGATTGCAATGTAATAACCGTTTTCAATATTTATCATAGTATTTTTATCTAGATTTATTGTATCTAAAAGAAGCGTATAAAAAAACAACGGACATGATAATGCCGAGTATAGCACGGAAAAATATGAGGATTGTAAATTTGTCGAGAATAAAAATTGGAGTGATTATGCCGGCTATAAACCAAGCTGCAGCTAGATTATTTAGGTAATTTGAGAGTTGGCTAAGATTTGTTTTTGAAAGCCTTACTTTCAGTGACATAAATAAATGTTATCATAAATAATATTTTGTGAAATCTTTAAGAGATATAGCTTTGTGTTTTCCTGAGATGAGGATTTGAATACCTTCAGGGTCTGACCTTCCCGCCTTTGAATCTGCGGGTTGGGCACTTCCTGTAAGGTCAGACCCTTTAATCACAAGAGCAATTCGCAACTCGCCCTTCTTGGTAGGTACGAGGCTCCAGATACCAGGCCAGGGGGTGAGGGCGCGCAGGAGATCTTTTAGAATATTGCCATCAGGATTGTGGGTGATGCGCAAGTTGAGTAATCCATTATTGGTTTCTGTGGCTTCGATTTTTTTGCCTGTGAGGAGCTTTTCTAGTACTACCCAGTCGATAAAGCCAGAATCGCGGGTGAGACGGCGGGTAAAGATGAGGGATTCGGCTGGGATTGCAAAGTTACGATCCTTGTAAATATTGCTTGGTTTACAAGGATCGTAACTTAGGAACAATTCGGCACCTTTTTTAAATAGTCGAGGGGTAAGGGTGGCGGTCGTATCTGACTCTAGGATGGGCTCTGAGGACTGGGCGATAATCTCTCCGTCATCTATACCTGGGGAGATGCGAAAGAGGGTGATACCAGTTTCCTTGTCGCCTAGGGCGATCGCGTACTGAACAGGGGAGACATTTCTGTACTGTGGCAAAAGGGATGGGTGGAGATTGTATAGATTGCCTGCAAATTGGGCGATGATGTCTTGAGGGATCAAGTGGTCAAATGAGGCGCAGAGGCCGATGGCACCAGATAGATCTGGGAGGGTGGGGTAGTAGGAGACATTTAGGTTGTGTTCCTTGGCGAGTTTTTCGACAGGTGAGCCACCTTCGTGTTTGTCGGTGACTACCTGAACCTGCCGGGAGTCTCCCGGAAGGCTAGCGGCAAGGATAGTTTGGAGAGCTACTGCAGAATATTGGTCTGCGCCAAAAAAGATGAGGTTCATGAGGTAATTGTACTATGGAAAAGAATTATTTTTCGTAAAATGGCTCATCTTCCCTAGGTGCTTTTTCAGTCATTGCTGATTTTCCATTAGGAAAAAATCTAGTCGGTCTTGATGTTGCCTGTCCAGTAGATGGTAATACTTTAATGAATTCACGTACTGGTTTTTGCTCTAAACTAGCAGGACTCTTAGATTCTTCACCTTTTGGTCTTGAGAAATTTTCAATATCTCTTTTCAGCATTCTGGATGCTATGTAAATAAATGCGAATGTGGCTAAAGCAAAACCAATGCTAAATTTTGCACCAATATTCATTTCCGAATCGTCTGCGGAAAAAGCATGTAAAGATTCACCTACTGACGTATTGTGTAGGGTATAGGCTGCCAGCTCTAGCGATTTGGTAAGTATGTCTGGAGTCATGATAGTTATTTTCTCTTAAAATGAGTTTTATAAAATCTTTCTAATCTAGATCTATATCTTTCAGATCTTGGTACTTTGGATATAGCGTTTTTTACTGATTTTGGAAATGATAATTCATCTCTTGATGCTAGCTTTACTCTTTCGAGGCGAGGATTAGGTATTGGATCTGGTTCTGTTGGGAAAGTCATGTCTATTTGTGAATCAAAATGATCATACATCTCTTTTCCATGTTCGTTCTGAATGTTTGCATGGATACCACGTTGATCATTTTGTTGATCCCTATATTCTAATCTTCTTCCTTTGCGACTTTCAGGTATAGATCTTTTTTCTAAGATTTGTGTTAATTTTTCTTGACTTTTTGATATTTTAGCTTTTGCTTCAGCAGCCCTATCTACAGATTTTTTATATTTGGCTTCTCTTGCATATTTTGAAATTGCTAAACCAGATTTTAATACACTTAATGATGCGAGAGTCAGTATCGTTAGATCTCCAGCATCTGGTGTAATAAATTCTTTGGTTGCCATCATTGCATTGATATATGAGCTAAATAATTGAATGCCGTATACTGCTAAAAGTGCGCGAATTGGATATACTAACCCATTATCAAATATTGATTTTAGTTTACTTTCTCCCTCTTGATGATCTATGCCGTGTTGTTCAACCATCTGCATCCCGACAGCGATTGCGCTAAAAGTAGTAGCGAGTGGATGTTCTAAAAATCCTGCGAGCAAGTCTGCGTTTATGTGTTCTAGTAGCTTGGTTTCTTGAGCATGTTGTCCAATACTGTGGTATACACTCTCCATAGAACCTGAAGCTAATGCGTCTTTAGCATCTAGAAGACGAGCATTTAAGCCGGAGGCGATGAAGGGTGCAATTATTGGTTTTTCGACTGCGAGAGATCCAGTGATTAATAGGTCATTGCCAAATTTACCTGCTGAAAGAAAATTTCTGTCTTCAATTTTTATCATAAGTTTTTGTCTGGTCATTGTACTATAGGGTGTATATAATGTCAAGGTTGCATACTTATCTGCTGTGTACTAAAATTCGTGGTTATGGGTAAGCAGGAAGCGCCTAAAACGAATGGGTCTGATATATTGTTAGGAAATTTGTGGTGGGCAGTGCCTGTCATTGGTACTTTGGCGGTAGGAGCGATGATTGCTTTGAGAGGTCAAGCTGAAGTACTAAATAAACCTGCAATGGACGTGGCGGGTGGAGATCGGGCACAAAGTCAGGGATTTGATCCAAGTTTAATTGAATCTACAGCTATAAATTCTGGATTTATCTCTCCAGAGGAAGTTTTTACAAATAGTATAGCTATTCAAGGAATGTTGGTGAGAGGGATACAAGTACAAGAAGTCTTGGCGGATGGTACTATGTACGTACGGGTTGGTGGAGCATTGGTACATTGTGGAATGATTAATAATAGCGTGAATGAGGATAATCAATATGATGCATTACTTCCACCCTTTGACACTGTTTTTGATATAAGACAACTGACTGGAAGATCAGATCCAAACCATACATTGTTTATTGAAGGTGACGGAACAGTTAGAGCAGTAAAAGACAAAGATCTTGAAGATACTACGTATATATATTATAGGGGTGAGCTAGCGTGTCCAGCGATCGTAGGTAAAGAATTGTTACCACTTAATGACTGAGCTTGGATCTTCGATTTGCACAAATTTGTCTTGTTCTTGGTTGAGGAGATAGAGCGGTAGATTGTCTTTGAGGGTATAGTCAGTAAATAGTACTCCCTCTAGGTGGTCGTACTCGTGCATGGCTAGGCGGGCGGGGAAGCTAGAGAGAGTCTTTACAAATTCGACTCCGTGCTCGTCTATGGCTTGGATTTTGATCTTTTTTGGTCGCCAGACGGGGCCGTAGAGCCAGGGGATAGAGAGACAGCCCTCGAGGGTGGGGCGATCTTTGGTGCCGCCTAGAGTCTTTTCTTCACTCATATCGAGGATGAGAGGATTTAGGTAGACTTTCATTTTTTTGTCGAGGTAAGTGACGAAACCACGGATGGAGTAGCCGATCTGAGGGAAACTGAGGCCGACTCCCTCTGGATTGTGGGCGTCTATCATGGCTTGCTTGAGGTCGTCGATTTGTTGTTGCACATCTGGTGTGATGCGATTTATCGTGAGGCATTTTTTGCGCAAGATTTCGTGTGGGACTGAAAGGATGGGTTGCATAGTTAATTCCTAAATAAGTTATTTTTTGGCTTTAAGGGGGATTAGTTTGACCATACAAATGGTACTGAGACTTGGCTCATGTAATAGTTTGAGCATAGTCTTTTTCATGAGATTAGATTAACATATTGGGCTTTTTTTGTCGAGGATAATCTGGGAGCTGGGGGATGTTGCATATATTTAGAATGTATGTATATTTGAGGTTAGTTATAAAAAAGGGAGGAGATATAAAATGAATGCCGTGATGCAGGGTGAGGGATTTCCAACTTCGATGAAATCAGTGCCGCAACCTATGCTACATGTACCAAAAGTATTGCACGAGTATGTATCAGTGCGGCCATATTCGGAAAAGCAATTGCAAACATGGGCAAAAATGTTGAGACAAGGAGTGTCATTTAATCAAGCTAAAATGGTCATGCAAGGCCTAGAGTGAATATTTGAGGTTAGTTATAACAAAGGAGGGTTTGATATGAATTCAATAATGAGAGGTGAAAATACTAAGGGATTGTTTGATAAATATCGTAAAGGGATGAACGAAAATTTAGCCCTAGGGTAATGACTGAAATGAATGTTCAAAAAATCAAAAAAACTCCATTGCAATATTTTACTGAATTAGTGCGAAAGGTCTTTCTATAAGAAAAGCAAAAGAAATCTCCAATAAATTCAAGTAATGATTGTGGCTGATATGGTATGATATAGATATATATTTTTTGGGGATGTATGGGATTAAAAGAAACGTTGAGAAGTTTATTTTTTGGCAACCAAGATGGCGATGTTGATGTCGAACAAAGAACTCTTAATGCTCGAAGATCACTTAGTACTTGGGCCATGAGCGATGAGCAGAACCCTAAAACTCCAATAACAAATGAAGAGATTGAAATGAGGAATGCTTGGCAGAAACAAGTTAAACGAGCTACTAAACAATATAAATATGATTCAGTTGCAGCTAGTGCTCAAATGGTGGAGGTACAAAGAAATATAGAAACAATTTCCAAACTAACTCCTAGCGAAAGAATGAGGAATATTTTTAAAAATAACGAAAATAATTAAGTCGGATTTTAACTGGTAAGAGGGTGGATTAATTTTTCAATATATCAGTTACTTTTTTAGTATCTAATGGGTTCTCTTTGATAAATTTTGTTGCCTCTTCGCCTTCATTTATGTTCCCGTGTATCCCAAGAATATTCTGAAAAGCGATAATAATTCTCTCTCCAAATCCAGTCTCTCCCCTGCTTTGAATGGCATCTACTAGGTTTAATACTTTTTGTAATACTTTTGGATCGCTGGCTGGAGTATTAAATTCTTCTTTAGGTAAAAACATATACTTAGTTTATATTTATTTTGAGTATTTGTCTATTTTGTCTTTGAGCTGGGCACTATAGGTAGAGAGATTTGATTTGGCGGAGGTGAGGAGGTCTGGCAAGAGATCTGTTTTTTTGTCTTGTTCGTAGAGTAGGGTGAGGGCGTAGTAAGGCTCGCTGTAGTTGGGTTTGAGCGCGATCGACTCACGCAGCTGCTCCTCTCCACTAGATAGGTCATCTAGTCTTGTATAGACGAGCCCTAGATTGTAGGCGAGCTTGGGATCGGTGGGAGCTAGCTCTCTAGCTTTTTTAAGCTCCTCTAGTGCCCCTGTGTGATATTTGGCATCGATGCTGGCAAGGGTGAGATATATCTTGGCGCGAGATTTGTAAAAATTGAGGTGATAGGGGTTTAATTTTTTGTTTAGATCTAGTTGAGATAGAGCGCTATCTACCTGTCCTAGCTGGCTATATGCTTCACCTAGGGTGGCTTGGTAGAGATCTAACCCTAGTCTATTATTAGCTGATTTTTGTAGATATGGCAAAGCTACTGCGGGTTTGCCAGCGTCTAGGTAAGCTTTGCCTTTGGCATAATTTGTATCGGCTAGGAAAATGGTGAGTGGATACAAAAGTAATACAGGCAGTACAAAGTAATAAGAAGGGTTTAGGGGGTCATTTGATTCTGCTACAGAGGTTTTAAAAGTGGTTGGTAAAGTGGCGATGATGATGGTAATAAAGTACACAGGGATCACTGAAAAACCAAAGAAGCTGGTGACTGCAAAACCTACAATAGTAGCTCCCAACACAGGATATAGATGGCGTAAATCGTCCAGCTCATCTTGGTTTATTTTTTTGGATTTTGAGACTTTGGCAAATCCTGCCATAAACATAGCTAAGTGAAAAGATAAATAGGCAGCAAGGCCGATGAGACCTGCGCCTGCAGCCACATTTAGGTATTCGTTGTGGGCTTTGTTGTAGAGGAAATCCCATTCGGAGGTCATGTTGTGAGCGATGGGCCTAGTCCAGTAGTAGGTATAGGCGAATGTTTCTGGTCCCGTGCCTAAGATAGGATATTTTTGGATGAGCTTTAGGGCACCGCTCCAAACAATCTTGCGGATATCACCTGATTCTGTACCACCATTTTCTAGAGCTGTGCCTGATGGGGCGACGACGACTGGTGATACTTTTGTAAAATATGAGGTGATTGAGGAGGTAAAGGGATTGCCTAGGACGATGGCAAGAACCGTAAAACTAGCTAGGAAAACATAAATCTGATTTTTGATTTTGCTAAAGTTAAACTGGCGAGTCAGTAATACATAATAAGTGAGAAGTGAAAGGGCAAAGCCGATGAGTCCGGAGCGCGAGCGAGTCAAAACGAGTGAAGCAATAAGAACAATAGTGACTATATATCCCCAGTAACTAGATTTTTTCCCTGATGCATTATGATATAGTGCCAAAAAGATGTTTGGGATCATGTAGGCAGCTAACCAATTGGGCTGACCTAGCGTGGAAAAGGGACGACTCTGCACGTCTTGGACCCAGAAGTTTTTGTCTATACCCAGGCGCTCTAGAATGGCATATAGGCCAACTAAAATAGCTGTGCCTATAGATATCTTTATAAGTTTTTGAGTAGATTTTGTATCCATCCATTTAAGAGCTGCAAAATAGATGATGGTGTAGCAAATGGTGGTGAGAAGCCCACCGTGAAAACGTGAGTAGTAACCCCAAAAACTAGTGTATGGATGAATGGAAAAAATCGTGGCGATAGTTTGGGTAGCTAGTACTGCCAGGACGGAATAATTTAAAAAATTGGGGGTAAAGATCTTCCAATCTTTTGATTTGTAGATGTGGTAGCCCCATGCTAGTGCAATTGCGATGGTGCCTGATAACAGGATGATAAATTTGGGGAATTCAAAGAGTTCGGAGTTTAGAATGGTAAAGGTGAGGGGGATAAAGATAGTTAGGAGATAGATGGTAGTTTGGATAAGGGGCTGCATACAGAAAGTATATCAGAAATTCAGTTGATATCTTTTGATGTTTTATGAGGTATTTATCTGGATATTTTGCTCATCTGAGCTGCAGGTGTGATATCATGTGAGGCATGTTGAATACACTTTTAGGGTATTTTTCGCAGGATATGGGGATAGATTTGGGGACAGCAAACACACTCGTTTTTGTAAAGGGTAAAGGGATACTGATCCGCGAGCCTAGCTATATCGCGCGGCATAAAAGAACAGGCGCGGTACTAGCTATAGGAACCGAAGCCAAACTGATGGCCGGCAAAACTCCAGAAGCTATAGAAGCTATACGTCCGCTACGCGACGGAGTGATAGCTGACTATGACGGGGCTGAGGCGATGCTTAATTTTTATATTAAACAAGTACATGAAAGTTCGCCGTGGATCGCTAAAATTCCTAGACCTAAAGTGATCATCGGCATACCCTCGGGCGTGACCGAAGTTGAAAGACGTGCTGTATCTGAGGCAGCGATACAGGCAGGAGCACGTGAGGCATATCTAGTCGAAGAGCCGATGGCCGCAGCCATCGGGGCAGGACTCCCGATAGATGAACCCCGCGGACAGATGATCATAGACATAGGTGGTGGGACTACGGAGATCGCAATCCTATCGCTTGGTGGAATTGTGCTAAATAAATCTCTGCGAATTGCTGGGGACGAACTGACTGAGTCGATTATCCATTTTTCCCGCGTGAAATACGGACTACTACTAGGCGATACTACAGCGGAAGAAGTGAAGATGCAGATAGGTAGCGCGGTCGAGCCTGATGACAAAAAAGAATTACAGATTGTGGTGCGTGGCAGAGATCTATCCAATGGACTACCAAAGTCGATGAAGTTTAGTGCGACCGAAGTACGCGAGGCTTTAGCTCCTACTATCCAGCAAATAGTGCGAGCGGTGATGGATGTGCTCGAAGAGACTCCACCAGAACTAGTATCTGATATCATCCAGCACGGCATCACTATGGCTGGAGGAGGATCTCTCATCCGTGGGCTAGATAAGATGGTCTCAGAATCTACCCGTATGCCTGTGTGGGTGACTGACGAGCCTATGTCGGCAGTCGTGAGGGGATGCGGCAAACTACTAACAGACGAGAGACTGCTCAAAAAAGTAAAAGTTGGAGCCCGCTTACGTTACTAGTTAATGATATAATGATTTAAATCATTATATCACTCATATATCTGGAAGATCGCATGAAAACGTTTCAAAAATTGAAAGAAAAACCAGAATTATGGAAACAGTATTTTGTGAGGGAAAAAGTGATCGATGCGATCCGCGCATATTTTAAGGGTGAGGGATTTCATGAGGCCGAGGTGCCACTACTTTTACCCACACCTAGTACGGAGCCATTTTTAGAAGTATTTAAGACAAAACTTGTAGATGATCAAGGTCATAAATGGGATGGATTTTTGCCTAGTTCTCCTGAGTTTGCAATGAAAAAACTCTTGTCTGCTGGGTCAGGGTCTATATTTACGATCACTAAATCTTTTCGCAATGGTGAAGGGAGATCTAGTCGACACAACCCAGAATTTAGCATCCTTGAATGGTACAGGACGCCAGGTGACTATATGGACGTGGCGCATGACTTTGAGGGGTTGATGATTAAGATAAATCAGACAATCGGAAAACTCAGAAAGCCAGAGAATCAGCAAATCAGAGCATCGGAGATTTTGATGTACCAGGGGAAAGAATACTCTTTGAAGGCACCGTGGGAGAGGATATCGGTTGCTGAAGCATTTGAAAAATATGCAGGGATCGACACTGAGACGATGTTGGATGGCAAACGGCTTACGGCATGCGGCAAACAGCGTGGGTATCAAGTAGATGAAAAAACAACCTGGGAAGAAATCTGGAATCAAATAATCGCCAATGAGATAGAGCCAAAGCTCGGGCAAAAGGGCCCAACTATTCTTTATGACTATCCAGTGTCCCAAGCAGCACTTTCGAAAAAGAAAGTGAGTGATCCTAGATTTGCCGAGAGATTTGAAGTGTTTATGGCGGGTATGGAGCTAGGCAATTGTTTCTCGGAGCTGACTGACTGGAGAGAGCAGGAGGCTAGGTGTCTAGCTGATCTAGCCCTTCGGCAAGCTCAGGGTAAACTCGCTTACCCAATGGATACTGACTTTATCGAGGCTTTGAAGATGGGGATGCCAGAAACTGGGGGGATTGCGGTGGGAGTAGATAGGCTAGTGGCGCTGTTTGCAGACGCTCCAGATATTGCAGATACGCTCTTTTTCCCGGTAGGGGAGTTGTTTAATATATCTATAATATAGATAGGAGAATAAATTATGTCTGGATTTGGGATGGAAGATTTAAGAAAATTAGGACTGACAGAACAGGAAATTATTCAATTAACTGGGGCAGAAAGTGAAGGATCATTTAGAGGTCCTACTAAAGGATGGGCAAAATTTGAAATAGAGAGTGAAGCATATAAAATTGGCTTTGCGGCATCAGTGTCGTATTCATCCGGTGATATGAATTTTTTACATCAAACTTTAATAGGTATGGGTAGGATTGCTGAAAGCTAGTAATCAGGGTTATAATCCGCCATATGTCTACAATGCGCGCAAATCAACTAAAGACCGGGGTGTTTGTCCTTTATAAAGGTCAACCATGTGCGGTCGTAAAGTGTGAGTTTTATTTTCCTGGTAAGGGCAGTGCTTTTGCTCGTACTCGCATGAAGAACGTAAAGACGGGAAATGTCTACGAATACACCTTTAAATCTGCAGAAATGGTGGAGACAGTCGACGTAGACACAGTCGAGCTACAGTACCTATATAGTGATGGTGATATCTATTACTTTATGAACCCACAGACTTATGACCAGTTTGAGGTGGATAAACCTTTATTTGAAGGTAAGGAAAAGTATCTACTAGCAGAAATGAAGATGTTTGTGAGTTTTTATGAAGGTAAGCCAATAGGTGTACGTTTCCCCCTGAAAGTCACTGTAAAAGTGACGGAGGCATCGGACGCGGTAGCTGGAAACACGGTCAATGCTCCTAAAAAGACAGTGACTATAGAGACAGGGGTAGAGGTGATGGTGCCGCTGTTTATCAAACAAGGCGAGACAATCATCATCGATACGGCAACTGACGAGTACGTAAGTAGGGCTTAAAATTATCTTTCTGCGGTTAGGGTGAGCCAGTTGTCGGAATTGCCTGAGCAAGACTTGGATTCGATGCGGACTTTCATGTAATCGATACCGTCTACGGTTTTGACTAAACCAGAATTTCCTGAGTAGGTGGTATTTTGAATGATTTCGCTACCATCTCTTTTCCAGACAGTAATGCCAAAACTATAGCCATCTTTAAGAACATATTTTAAAGAAAGAGGGCCAGAAATATCTTTGACTTCTGTGATATAGCTGACTGGGCAGACACTAGATTTGATGAGAGTGAGTGTAAGGTGAGTGGTTGTGGTGACGATGGTCTTTGTGGAGGGAGCGTAGGTTGTAGCTCCTTTGACTTTGGTATCTTCTATGGGCATCCCACCTTTGGTGGTTTTAACTGGTGTTTCAGATTCTTCTGGTGTAGATGAAGCCTTTGTCGTGGAACTAGCTACTGGAGATTCGGAAGGGAAGACATAGGCACTGGGTGAGGGAGAGCCAAAAATCTTGATCATGAAGGAAGTAGTGGATCTAAAGGTAATAAAACCTATGATTCCGATAGCCAAGATGGTGAGGAGCCCTGTAATGAATGATTTCATATCCTATATTATATTACATACTGTCAAATATTGCAGTATTTTTGTCTCAGCTATTGTGATAATCTAGAGATATGCAGAAATTTTGGAAGAAAAATTGGAAAGCTTTGGCAATCGTCTTTGGACTTGTGGCACTACTGCCTTTTACGATTCCTTTGGCCCAAAACGCTTGGAGGCTCATGACGGGTGCTAGTTTCCAGACTGCTGCAATTGTGGTGGATGTGTCACAACCTGGCGCACCTATTCGTAAAATCTGGAGTGGAGTGTCGCAAGGATTTGAAAAATTACCTGACTCAGATTTTAGAATGACTGCAACGAGCGGCATGCTGAAATCTGTGGGCACAAAATACGTGAGAATTGATCATCTCTATGATGGGTATGGCGTGGTGGATAAAAAGGATGGCCGTCTGGTATATAACTGGACCAAACTAGATGCACTTGTGGGCGATATAGTAGCGGCAGGTGCAAAGCCATATTTTTCACTTTCTTATATGCCTACAGCTATTTCAAAGAGTGATATCTTGGATTTTCCGGTGAATTGGGGAGAGTGGGGGCAAGTGGTGGCTGCAACGGTCGGGCATTATTCGCGTGATTATAAGGGCGGTCTGGAGAATGTGATATATGAGGTTTGGAATGAGCCGGACTTGTTTGGTGGATGGAAGATGAATGGAACTAAAAATTATGTGACTCTTTATAGTACAGCTGCCAATGCGGCAAATGGAGTAAAAGGTGCAAAGGCTTTTAAGATAGGTGGTCCTGCTACGACTGGGTTTTATCCTGCTTGGGTGACTGGATTTTATGACAAATTGGATAGCACTGTGAGGATCGACTTTTTTTCGTGGCACAGGTACAGCGCAAATATTGATGATTTTGTAAAAGATGTGACAACTGCTAAAGAGATGATGCAAACGAGAATTTCTAGGTCGCAAGATTTGTATATATCTGAATGGGGGGTAAATCCAGAGAGGTCTAGCGCATATGACGGGCGGTGGGCTGGAGCACATTTTTTGGCGGTAAATACGGCGCTGGAATCATCGGCGGTAGATATGGTACTCGCATTTGAAGTGATGGACGGGGCCCCAGGAGATAAAAAATATCATGGCGGCTGGGGGATGTTGACCAATCCAAAGTATGGACCTGTTGAAAAGAAACCTAGATTTAAAGCTTTAGAAATGTTGTCTAAACTAGACGGGGTAAAACTGCCTAGTGTAGGAAATGGTACCTATGTGACTGCTATGGCTAGTTATGATGCAAATGGAGTGGTGCGAGTGCTTGCGACAAATTATGATTCGGTGGGCACGCATGATGAACTATTCCCGATTACAGTGGTGGGTTTGAGTGCTGGTAACTATGTTGTACGTGAAGAATATCTTTCAGGACGAGTTTTAAATACTGAAGTGAATGTAGGAAGTAGTTTGAAAAGAGATATCTCACTAAATGAGAGCGATAGCGTACTTTTGACTTTGACTAAAAAGTAAATACTCTCGTGTTATACTTTTGCAATGAATCCATCTGAAAAAGACTTTGAACTAGCCAAAATACTTGTTGACCATAGTGTCAAAGTAAAAGCCAAAGAACATGTGCTCATTACCGTGTCGCAAGACGGGATGCCGCTAGGCAAAGCTGTGTTTATAGAGGTGCTCAAGCGCGGGGCTTACCCTATGTTTGATATCGAGGCTACTGGCATGTCCTATGCTTTTTTTACAGAAGCCAATGACTGGCAGCTAAACTATGTACCTGAAGAAGTGGTGAAATCCAAAGTGGCTTGGGCCGACGCATATATCCGGATCTATAGTGAATTTAATAGTCGAGAACTTGCGCAAATTGACCCGGCTAAACTAGCGATCCGCTCCAAGCTGATGAGACCACTGATGGACCCGATGATCGACTCGGAGCGCTGGGTGCTGACATACTATCCCACACCTGCCATGGCTCAGGAAGCAGGGGTGGCATATGACTGGTTGAAGCAGTTTTATTTTGATAGTGTGCTAGTTGACTATAAAAAAATGGAAAAGGACCTGAAATCACTGGAAAAAATGATGGATGAGGGCAAGGAGATCCATGTGGTTGGGAAGATGACGGACTTGTATGTAAACATAGAAGGTAGGACTGCGTGTGCGTGCTACGGCGACTGCAATATACCTGATGGTGAGTGTTTCCTGGCACCTGTGACAAACGGGGTAAATGGGGAGGTTTATTTTGATCTGCCAACTCTTGCATATGGTACTGAAGTATCTGGGATCCATTTGCATTTTAAAGACGGCAAAGTGATCAAGGCAGCAGCTGATAAAGGTGAGGAAGCCTTGCTAAAAATGCTAGAGACAGATCACGGGGCAAAATACCTGGGTGAGTTTGCGATTGGCGCCAACTTTAATATCAAAAGGGCGATGCTAAATACTTTGTTTGATGAAAAAATTGGTGGCACTATCCATATGGCTCTTGGGCGTGCGTACAAGAGCAAGAAAGGCGGGGGTGAGAATGAGTCTGCAATCCACTGGGATATAGTGAAGGATATGAGATTGTCTGGCAGTGTTTTGACTATCGATGGTAAAGTGGTGCTGAAAGAGGGGAAGTTGTTAGTTTGATAGAATAAGGGTATGAATAAATTGCTAGAAGAATTTATTGCCAAATACAAAGAGCTGGTGGACAGAGAGATTGCAGGTGAACTAGAGAGGAGACTGGTAGAGGTAAAAAGTATTTCACCACAACTGTTAAAGATAGTAGAAGCAATGAAGGAACTGTCTGTGGGTGGTAAGCGGATGAGGGCAATGCTCACGATACTTGGATATGAGATCGCACGGGCTGATGATAATCCGCCCCTACAAGACATTGTCAAATCTGCGGCCATGATGGAGATTTTCCACCTGGGACTGTTGATCCAAGATGATTTCATGGACAATGATACACTCCGCCGCGGGGTCAAGACGATGCTAGCTAGATATGATGACAGACATAAAGCCGACTTTGTCTCGATGCTAGCTGGCGACTATACATTTGGCTGGGGGATAGAGATTTTATCTGATTTAAAAATGGATCCAAAGATAGTGATTGAAGCAATGAAAGTATGGGGCAAATACTTCACCCGGGTGGGATATGGCCAGACACTTGACGGTCTAGCGATAGCGGATGAGACCACGATCCAGCAAATACTAGAGATGAAGAGCGGGGAATATAGCTGCGTCCTACCACTACTACTTGGGGCTACCCTAGGTGGAGCCAAACCTGAGATGATAGAGAATCTTAAAAAATACGGGATGGAGCTAGGCTATGTATTTCAGCTACGAGATGATTGGCTAGGGGAGTACGGCGATAGTGAAAAGACAGGTAAACCTGTGGGAAACGATAGTCGCGAAGGCAAACATACCTATGCCACGATGAATGGGAAAGAAAAAACTGAACAGGTAATAAAAGAACATATGAGCAAGGCTCGGTCACTCACATCTGGACTTTTGAGCCTTCCGGGAGACTCCCGGAAGGTCATGGAGGAACTAGTCGCGTGGATGGGGACGAGAGAGAACTAGTACCTATAAGGTCTGACCTGGTCTCTCCTTCGCCAAGCTCAGGATTCGACTAAACACTCACTTCGTTCGTCTCCTTAGCAGGTCAGACCTTATATATTTGACATGGTTTGATATATTGTCACAGCGTTAATATTTTGCGATACTAACAAAAGTTATGAAAAACACAGCTCGTTTTACAACCATTACCGTTAAACACCTCCTTATTTGGGGAGATGTGGGTTTGGTGTAAAAAAGCTTAATTAAAAAGCAAAACAACACAAACCCGCACCAAGAGGCGGGTTTTTTTATGGAATAAAATATGACAGTTAAATTTTTTACTACATCTAGATTAGCGGGCAAGTATTGCCAAGGTGATTGCCATTTCCGAAAAGAGTGTGCTCCAGCTATTACAGATAATGAAGAAGGTGATAGATCTGGATTGAACATTTTGGTGGCTGGGCAAATTGTAGCAAGTGAGTGTCCAATTATGGCTAGAATTTGGCCATTTTCTGGATGGGTAGATGCAAAAAACCATGTCGGAAGATGTGGAGAACAGGAAAGATAATACTCGAATATATATTCGAAAGGAGGTGAGATTTATGACAGCAAAGCCAGAAGGTCCTGTTTCTGGATTGGCTACAGAACCAAATCCTGATACCGTTGAGTACTTTGCCAAAGCTAGAGCTAAAGCATTTATCGATGCATTAGCTAAGATCGAAGATGCGCCTAACTCTACCGAATCAAATTCGAGAGGTATTCAGCAATGATAGTATTTTAAACACCCTCCTCGTTATGCAGAAACATCGAGGAGGGTGTTTGTGTATTATATAGCTGTGAGCGATTTGTATTTACTGGGGAATCAAAAGTGTCTAGAGATGAAACGCATTGCGGTGGTGGGGACGAGGATCATGAGTGAGTACGGCAGGGAGATGACAAAGATATTTGTAAAGAAATTGGTGAGTGAAAACTGGTGCATAGTGTCAGGCCTAGCTAGGGGAATAGACACTGTGGCGCATGAAACCGCGCTGGACTTTAAGGGTCGGACCCTCGCAGTGCTGGGGCACGGGGTAGATAAATGTTATCCACCGGAAAACCTAGGTTTGAAACAAAGAATCTTGGATAGTGGAGGACTGCTGGTGAGCGAATATGAAAACGGGGTGCCCCCTACACCTGATAAATTCCGGGCTCGTGATAGGCTTATGGCACATTTGTCGCAAGCCATACTGGTCATGGAATGCCCAAAGAAAAGCGGGGTAAAAATTACGGTATCCGGAGCGGCTGAGGAAGGTATAAATGTATATGTGGTGCCGGGGCCAGTGAATTTGGCTAGTTATCATGGGTCTGTGGAGATAATAAGAAATGGGGGGATACCAGTCTATAGTCCAGAGGATTTGATCGAGCAGTTAAAATTTTCACTAGGCTGATTGTAAAATCAATTTTGCAATCCTCACATCGTCATCTGGCTACCCAGATGGATGGTTGCGGGTTTAAAATTATTTTCCAATCAGCTTTTATATGGTTTTTATAGAGGAGTCTTCTCGATAGAATGGTACAATTCTTACATGAAGCTGATTGTAGGTCTAGGGAATCCAGGAGAAAAATATAGCAAAAACAGGCACAACGTCGGGTTTATGGTGGTGGATGCTTTGGCTAAAGAGTGCTCCAGTACTCCAGTGATCCAGTTTTCCAGTAATAAGAAATTTAATGCTGAGATGATTCAGACCAAAGAATATATTCTAGCCAAGCCACAAACTTTCATGAATGATAGTGGGGTGGCGGTGGCGGCAATCGCAAATTTTTACAAAATTGACCCTATAGATATTTACATCATTCATGATGATTTAGATATTGCACTAGGTAGCTACAAAATTGCTAAGGGCAAAGGGCCCAAGGTTCACAATGGACTCAGTTCGGTAATAGAAAAAATTGGGACGGATCAGTACACCAACGTCCGGGTGGGAGTAGAAAATAGAGAAGTGAGGGGTAATGGGGGGATCCCTGGAGTAGTATATAGCTTGCAAGATTTTACTGATATAGAGCGCAAAATTGTAGATGAAGTGATTGCCAAAATCGTAGATGAACTGATGCGTGTGGTATCCTAATACGTATGGATTTAGTAATAGTCGAGTCACCAACCAAAGCGAAAACACTGACCAAATTCCTTGGCGGTAAGTACAAAATCGAGGCTTCGATGGGGCATGTGCGCGACCTGCCAGAAAAAGGCGGGGGACTAGCAATCGACATCGACCATGACTTTGAGCCCAACTACCAAGTACTTTCAAATAAGAAAGCGCAGGTGGCGATGCTGAAAAAACTAGCCAAAGATGCAGATGTCGTGTATCTGGCTACTGACCCTGACCGCGAGGGAGAAGCCATCTCGTATCACGTGCAGTATCTACTTGGCACTGACAAGAAAAAGATTTTTAAACGCGTCACCTTTCACGAAATCACCAAAACTGCGATCGAAGAAGCTCTAAAGCATCCAGGTGAAGTAAACATGCCGATGGTCAATGCTCAGCAAGCTAGGCGCGTGCTAGATAGACTCGTAGGCTATACGCTTTCGCCAGTGCTATGGAAAAAGGTGCGTAGAGGACTATCGGCTGGACGCGTGCAATCGGTGGCGGTGCGACTGATAGTGGATAAAGAACGAGAGATCAGGGCTTTTGTGCCAGAAGAATACTGGGAGATTTTTGTAGATTTGAAAGCTAAAGAAGAGCTTAGAGTACAACTATACAAAATAGATGGTAAGCCAGCGAAGATCTCAAATGGTGAGCTAGCTAAAACTATCATTTCGGATCTTCAAACTGCAAGTTACAAAGTCAGTGATATAGAGCAAGTAGAACAGCATAGTTCTCCATTTCCTCCTTTTACCACCTCTTTGCTCCAGCGAGCAGGATCCAATGTATTTTCCTGGAGCGCCAAGATGACTATGCAGATTGCCCAGTCACTATATGAGCATGGATACATCACTTATCACCGTACAGACTCTTTCAATCTAGCTGATGAAGCTATCGCGATGGCGCGTGACTTTGTGACCAAAACATACGGGGCAGAGTATTTACCTGCTGAAAAAAGAGTATACAAAACAAAGTCGGCTAGCGCACAGGAAGCTCATGAAGCGATCCGTCCAACTGATGTGACTCGTATGGGGAGTGATCTAACGGCTGCTGGTATGACTTCGCGTCATCAAAAACTTTATGACTTGATCCGTTCTAGATTCCTGCAGTGTCAAATGGCGGATGCTAGGTTTGATAAGACAAGTATTTTGGTGGAAGCCCTTCGGCAGGCTCAGGGTAAACCATATTTACTAAAAGCTGATGGCAAACGAATGATCTTTGATGGTTACCTAAAACTAGGCAAGACGGCTGATGATGTATTTTTGCCAGAACTTAAAGTGAATGATCCACTTTCACTGGTTAAAGTGGATCCAACGCAGAAATTTACCAATCCTCCTGCCCGCTATAGTGAGGCAGGACTCATCAAAGAGCTAGAAAAAAGAGGGATAGGTAGGCCTAGTACATACGCTGCTATCATCTCTACTATCCAAGACAGAGGTTACGTGGTCAAGGAAGAAAAATCTTTTCATCCTACTGCAATTGGCGAAGCTGTTGTAGACTTCCTCGTCACCAATTTTGGCCAAGTATTCGCATATGAATTTACTGCCAAGATGGAAAAGGATCTAGATCTGATAGCCGAAGGTAAAAAGCTGTGGGTGCCGACGGTACGTGAATTTTGGGATCCACTTGCTGCACAAGTGAAAATAGTGGAAGAGACTGGGGAGCGGGTCAAGGTGCAGGTGCAGTCGACAGGGGAGAAATGTCCAGATTGTCCAGAAGGTGAGATTGTGATCCGCACAGGCAAATTTGGGAAGTTCCTATCTTGTTCCACCTATCCAGATTGTAAATATACCAAACCTTATATAGAGTATGTCAAAGACGTCGTGTGTCCAACTGATGGGGGACGGGTGCGGGCGATGAAGTCGAAAAAAGGTGCGAAGTTTTTTGGGTGTGAGAATTATCCTAATTGTAAGTGGGCGGCGTGGAAGTTGCCAGCTAAAGCTACAGAGTAAATTTCTTCATAGGCTCGGCACACCATCACGCAAAAAAACGGCGTTCTGGCCTGGTGGCCAGCCGCCTCTAACTCCCCCGCAATAGCGGGGTGCGTAATGTTTTTTGACTGTGAGATGTGCCTGTGCCTTTTTCAGAAATTGTTTATTAGTGTCCACCAAAAATTTTAATTTACAGTTTTCTGTATGGCTGATCTTTTTTGATGTCTTGCGTCTTTAGGGATTTTTCGTATAGGATGGAGAGCACATGAAAGTAATCAAACGCAGTGACAAAGAGCAAGTACTAGAGCAAGAAAAGATAGCCGATTCTATATTTTTGGCTGCCCAAGATGTAGGTGGGACAGATGACAAGCTAGCCCAGAGTCTAGCCAAGCAAGTGATAACCAAACTAGATAAACAATATGGTCGTATCAAAAAAGTTTCCTCGGCAGAAATTGGCGATATGGTCGAGCGAGTACTACTTGAGTCAGGTCACTACAAGACAGCCAAAGCTTACATTTTAAATAGAGAAAAGAAGAGACAGGTAGAAGCAAGTAAGAGAGCGCTTGGGGTAAATGATGATGTGGGACTGACACTAAATGCGCTAACTGTGGCCAAGGAAAAGTATCTACTGAGAGATGAAGAAGGGGAAGTCGCAGAGACTGTTGGCGGTATGTTTGATCGTACAGCCAAATTCTTGGCAACTGCAGAGCCTGTAAAAACACGTAAAGTGTGGCTAGAAAAATTTGCAGGCGTGATGAAAGAGCAGAGGTTTATCCCAGGAGGTAGAACGCTTGCCAATTCTGGTACAAAAAATAATCAGCTTGCCAACTGTTTTGTGATGCCGATGCCCGATGATATAGAGGGGATTTTTGAGTCGCTCAAAGAAAGTTCGATCCTCAAAAAATATGGTGGAGCCGTAGGATTTACCTTTGGGCATATCCGCCCCAAGGGAGACAAGGTCTCAACGACTTCAGGTGCTGCTGCTGGCCCTGTGGCACTGATGCAACTGGTAAATGATGCCTCAGACATTTACTTGCAGGCTGGTAAGAGACGTAGTGGCAACATGGTGACCATGCCGATCACACACCCTGACATCATAGACTTTATCCACTGCAAAGAATCTGGCAACAATTTCCCTCACATAAATATCTCGATTTCTGTCACAAACAAATTTATCGAAGCAGTCAAGAAAAATGCTGAGTGGGAGCTGATAAACCCAAGGACTGGCAAGGTGACTAGTCGAGTCTCTGCTAGGGGTTTGATGGAAGAGGCAGCTCGGATGGCCTGGAAAAATGGTGACCCAGGACTGATCTTTATCGATGAGATAGAAAAATACAATCCTACTCCACACGTAGGGCCACTTGAGACAGTAAATCTGTGCGGCGAGCAGCCACTACTTTCTTATGAAGCTTGCAACCTTGGTTCGATCAATTTGGCAACTCATGTGGCAGGGACAAACGGTGATAGTAAAGTTGACTACAAAAAACTAGAAGAAACAGTAAGGATCGCGGTGCGCATGCTAGATGATGTGGTATCAGTGTGTGAATATCCTCTTAAAAAAGTAGCTGATACAGTTCATGGCAATCGCAAGATTGGGCTTGGGGTCATGGGATGGGCAGATATGCTCGTGAAACTACATGTGGCTTATGATTCTAAAGATGCTCTCAAACTAGCAGAAGAAGTGATGAAATTTATCCAAAAGATCGGTCATGAAGAGAGTGAGAAGCTAGGTAAAGAAAAAGGGAACTTCCCCAACTTTAAAGGCAGTCTGTGGCAGAAAAAGGGCTACAAACACTTCCGCAACGCGACTGTGATCACGATCGCGCCTACTGGTACGATCTCGATGATGGCTGGGGCAAGCTCAGGAATAGAGCCACATTTTGCACTGGCATATTTCCGCAAATCTATGGGGCAATACAACCTGCCAGAAGTAAACAGCGATCTAGTAAAAGCGATCAAACATGTCAATGGACTTTATTCCAGCGACCTCATGGACGAGATAGCTCGTACAGGGAGTGTAATGGGGGTAACAGTAATCCCAGAAAAAATACGCAAAGTGTTTGTGACGGCGATGGATATAAAACCAGAGACTCACGTGGAGATGCTTGCAGCTTTCCAAAAGTATACAGATAATGCAGTGTCTAAAACTATCAATCTGCCAAGTGATGCAACGGTAGAAGATGTGATGAGTGCCTACATGATGGCAGCAGAGCTAAAATGTAAGGGGATCACGGTATATAGAGACAAGAGTAGGGGAGAGCAGGTGCTCAATATCGGACAATCAGCCAATAAAGTGATCAGACAACCAGATAACTCAGAAAATCAGAGGACCAGAAAGCCAGAGAATCAGAGTAAGGAAAGCTGCCCTGAGTGTGGAAATAAGCTGGCGCTAGAAGAAGGGTGTAAGAAGTGTTATGGGTGCGGATATAGTGTGTGCGGTTGACAGGTTTGATATGATTTTTAGATGTTTCAAGTAGAACAAGCTAATAATTTAGGGTTGTGGAGAGTGCAGCAAATAGTAGATAAGCCCCCTGTTTCAGATGAACACTACCGCCAGTGGAGATTGCCTGCGAAGTACGCATCTGGTTTGTACAAAGTGGAAACTCAATCTACTGACTATAATTGTAGTGTTTCACAAGTAATTACAGCCGGGAGACTGCAAGGAATAGAGCTCGATGAGGATAGAGTAAGTAGGGAAATCGGGGTGACATATGCAGGAGTGGATCCTGATCAAATGTCTAGAGGCATGACAAACATGGGTATACTGAGTTATCTCTTTGAAAATATGACCGTTGGATATTTGGGACAAATATTGCATGGAGGCAACCACGCAGTGATCATAGATTATCAGGAGCCTGAGTGTACTGTAGAGGAGAAGCTATCTGGGGATGCTGGGCATTATGCAATGGCGTTTGCCATAGATAGTCGAGGATACATTTTACTTGGTGAGAGTGCATATGATGGATCATCGCGGATCCATAAATCTGAGCTTCAATCACTTTGGTATGATGCTTCTTTGCGGACTGGGAAGTGGTTTTTTGGGGCTGGGATTGTGGTCCCTATTACTTATAAAAGGAGATCGTTTTAAGAGCTTGAAGAGTGTTAAACTATCAGCATGAGCTTTCAAAACATACGGGCAATCGGATTTGATGTGGATGGCACCCTTTATCATGCGCCAGAAGCAATGTCTCAGCAGATAGGCAAGATACTTATCCAAAAAGCAGCCAAGGCACTTTCCCAAGATCCAGATGAGATAGTCGAGGAATACTTGAAGCGTAGAGAGATGTATCGTAGTAACACTATGACTCTGAACTCTTTTGGACTTGAAGGGGAGAAAATATTTCAAAGTGTATGGGACCAGGTCGAAATACATAAATACGTGTCAAAAGACCTCAAACTAGTTAAAATGATGTCAGAACTGAAAAAGAAGTATAGATTGTTTGTGATAACAAATGGTAGTGGGAGTCAGGTAGAGCGCAAAATGACTCACCTGGGGCTAGACTACCATGATTTTGACCCCAGAATATACTGTTATGACCAGGGATGGGTAAAGCCTGATCCCCAGCCTTTTCTAGCGGCCATAGAGAGCCTAGAGATGAATCCACAGGAGATAGTCTACGTAGGGGATAGGGAGGATATAGATATAGAGGGGGCAAAAGCGGTGGGTATGCAGACGATATTTGTGGGTGGGGAGAGCGACAAGTCAGATGCTAGTTGTCAGACGGTGTATGATATAGGACTATTATTGGTCTAGTTTTAACTCGGTAGAAAAATTACAGTTATGGGGTTAGGTGTACAGGAACATGATCCAGCTTTATTGGAACGTAGAATATGGGAAAAAATGCCAGTTTCCGATATCTTATCTACCTCTGATTTTCCGATAGAGTGGATGGTTGAAGCGTTGCCTCCTCATCCCGTATTTGGTGATAGAGGAATAGTGATTGATGCTGGTTCGGGTGGTAATTCGCGAAAATCCTTAGAAATGAGACAAAATCGTATTACCCCGATGGCTACTGACATTAACGAGGCAGCGGTATATACTTTGAAAAAACTTGGTCTTTTTGCTGAGGTTACTGATGCTACAGTTTTTGGTAGTGGAGAATGGTTTTGGTTGGCTCCTGGGATGATAGAACTTGTGCAAGGAGTATTGTTTCAGGCAACTTTAAACAGTTTGTTGGACAAAAGTTGGCAAAATGCACTTGAATCTGCTGATGTGACACTAAAACCTTTAGGAAGTATCTTCACCTCTTTGTATTTGGCGGGGGATCGAGTCTACGAAGAGTTAGTTGGTTGTCCAAATAGTAGGGAGGAATTAACAACAAGCGCTGAGCGATGGAGACAGAGATATTTGAATAATTTCTTGGCATTTAATAGTCGAGATATGCATTTGCCATATAGAGCATTTGCTGTAGGAAGACCAGGTAAAAGTAAGGAGAGATATGATTGGGGAAGCGATCCCCGTGAGTTGAAGGCGGAGTATTGGGCAAATAGTATCGGTCATCCTAGTTCTCGATTTGAGCGATTATCACAGCATTTGGATATGGAGGAGTTTGAGTCGTTTATGACTGAAAGGATGGGATATATCTTAAAACGCAAACAAATGGTTATGCGGCCATCTCGTACGGAAGGCATTTTTTCCCCTGGAGTGAATTATACTTGGCAAAAACCTGAATTTTTCCGTTATCATCCCTGGAGATATGGATTAAGTGTGAATGATGCGGATTATTGGCAAAAATCCAAGATGAGGGAACGAGAGGTCGTGAGTCCTATGAGTCCATACCACGCGGATTGGTCAAATAGTATCCTTGTACGAAACCTACCACCGAGCCAGCGTAAAGCTATGCAGTTGTGGGGTAGCGGGGCGGCAAAAGGTGGTTTTCCGATATAGATTGATTTGGTTGCTAGTATCTGGTGATAATAGTACTATATTGTGATGAAAGCATATTTTGGTGCGTCTTTTCAATTTGATAGATCATTACTTCCTCTATATCAGGAAGTTGTAGCAAATTTGGAGAAGCTAGGACACTCTATAGTAAATCCTCATGTGATAGATCCTGATACAGAACTTGGAGATGGATTGTCGGCGAAAAGTTTGTATAAAAGAGAAACCATCTTGATAGATCAAGCTGATTTTATGATTGCTGAGGTTACAAAGCCAAGTTGGGGAACAGCATTCCTTATTGAATATGCATTGAATCATGGTAAACAAGTCTTAGCCCTTTATTACAAAGAGGCTGCGATGCCACTACCCATGATGATTGAAGGTCATCCAGAATTGTACGTAGCTCATTATAGTAAGGGCAATATCAAGACCGTCCTCAAGAAAAACATGGACTATTTTGTCTCGATGGCGAAGCGCAAGGGCAAGCTAGTGGTGATAGATGGGACTGATGGATCTGGAAAAGGTACCCAGACAGAGCTACTGCTAAAATACCTAGACTCAAACAATATCCGCAATAAATATATAGATTTCCCTCGATATTACACCTCGTTCCATGGTCAGATGGTGGGCCGCTACCTATCTGGTGAGTTTGGCAGTTTAGAAAGCTCGAGTCCTTATCTGACATCTCTTTTCTACGCTATGGATCGTCTGACGGCACGTGATGAGATAGTGGACTGGCTAGAAGAAGGCAATACGGTGGTGGCAAACAGGTATACCACTAGTTCTATGGCTTTCCAGACTGCTCGGGTGGATAAAGAAAAAAGAGAAGAGTTTATCAAATGGCTTTATGACATGGAGTACAAAGAACACAAACTACCAAAAGAGGATCTAGTGCTATTTCTCTATGTGCCTGTAGAGATCAGTCAGAAACTGATAGATCAAAAAGCTAGTCGAGACTATGTAGCAGGCAAGAAAAAGGATATAAACGAAGCCAATGTGGCTTACCAAAAAGAGGTCCTGTCACTATACCTGGAACTAGCTAAAAAGAATAAGCACTGGGAAGTGATCAAGTGTGTCGACTCCAAAGGTAAGCTGCTCTCTATAGAGAAAGTGCATGATAAGGTGATAGAAGCTCTCAAAAAGCACGAGATCGTGTAACATATAGACATGAGTTATTTTGCCACCTGGAAACGAAGACGTCAGAAGAAATATCAGATTTTGTATAAAAGAGGGCCTTCTACTCTGGCGGCGATCTTCGCGGGGATGGCTTTTACTCTCTGGAGTGTGTTTGCAATCCTATCTAGTTACCCAGTGGGACTCTATCTTTACTATACGGTGCTACCAGGGACATCTGGCACACTTGGGAAATCGCTTCAAGAAACGAGCAAAAGTATTACAAGAGAAGCCAAAGCTAGTGAGCAAATAGCTACGGAGAAAGTTTCGACTGTAGAAATCTCAAGAGATGTCTCGCTTCCAGATGGACACTTTCTGAGTATCCCAAAGATAGGGGTGAATACGATCATCTGGGAAGCAGAAGTTGAAAATTATGAAAAAGCTCTAAAAAAAGGAGTGTGGAGAACTAGTGATTTTGCTACTCCAGATCTGGCTATTCCAAGTTCTGGTAGACCGGTTATCTTGGCAGCTCATAGATTTGGCTACATTGATTGGACTCAAACGTATAGACTCAAGAATTCCTTTTATAAACTCCCTGATTTAAAGCCAGGAGATGAGGTGGAGATAGTCTGGAATCAGCACAGATATAAATACAAAGTGACAAAGCTAGAAGAGGGGACTGCAATTAGCGATTATTCGAGTGATTTGATCCTGTATACCTGTAAGTATTTGGTATCTCCCATACGGATTTTTGTATACGCGAAACTAATGATCTAATTTGTCCTAGATAAACTTGTGCTTACTCTGGAAATATGACCTATAGATATTTGACAAAATGATTATAGGGTGGTATAGTAGCGAGTATGAAAAAGATGTTTTTGATCGCCGCCTTACTATTTCTTTTAGCAGGTCAAGCCAAGGCCGAAACTGCTCGCACATGTTCAAACTCAACTAACTCTTATGGTGGTGGGGAAGTGTGTGGAGAAACAACTGCAAATCAAACAGTTCAGCAATATGCAGAGACAGGTGATGGTGATAATCAAGGACTTATGGTACTTGCAAGTATTGCTATGGCAGCAATTGTAACTACTACTTTGTATAAACTAACTTTTAGATCTTATATCCTAGGTTAATCAGTAAGATAGATATTTCCGGCAAAGTTGGATTTTTTTAGTGTTTCTAGATCAGATTCCGTGCTTACAATGACATTTTCTGCAAATTCTGGGATTGTGACAGTGTAGAAGAGATATGGGATGAGATGGGATTTTGTGGCTGTGAGAATAGAATCTAGATATCCATCATCGTTTTTAGTAGTTGCGACTATGACACTAGTAAAACCAAGTCCTTTTAACGCTTCTGTTTTGCGCAGTGTGGCATCTATGGCCTCATTTTTTGATTTGAAAAAACTACGGGCGTTGGTGCTTATCCAGGGTATGGTGTTGTGACCTTCGCTATCTTGGGATACTAATATCTCGGTTGTAGGCAATATGGTTTTGATAAGCAGGAGTTTGTTTTGCAGATCTAGCGAGCTACTAAAATTCTCTTTGTTAACTAGAATTGCGTGTGGGGGATCTGCCTGGTAACTTGATAGAGAGTTTGAATCTATGGTTTGCAAGGAGATGATAGTTTCGACAGTATTATTTTGTGCTTCGAGGTTGTAGAGATTTAAGAATTCTTGGGTGTAAGGTCTTGTGATTTCTCCTGGAGAGAGAAGGCTTCCAAATTTGGCAGCGGGTTTATTGTTTTGGATGAGAGATTTAAGGTATGGTAGTTCACCTCCGGTGAGTTCGTTGTCGAATTGGTTGTCTGTAAGAATATTTGTCACCTTACCCACAGAAAATCTGACTGCTGGATCTGATTCTACTTTTCTGTACCAGCTGATAGAGGTGGATGGATCAGATAGATATACATCTAGAAAAGTATAGTCTGGAGCGGCAATGACTGCTTTTGGCCCGAGATCTATGAGCGTATCTATCGCTTCTTTTTGGGCTGATGTGGCTTGTGAAGTCCAAGGGTAGAGAGAGTTTGTCGCTACGTAGAATCCAAGTATCAAAGTAAAGAGGAAACTGAGAAAATATACCTTTTTGAAAGGAGCAAGATTGTGTAAAAAGAGAGCGAAGTTGAGAGCAAAAAGCGGTAAGAGTGGGATCAGATAAAAGTCATATATTTGACCTCCACGAACAAGAAATAGTGTAAAAAAGATAGTAAAGAGACTGAGGATGCGAGTGAGTGCTTTGCCAAACAATAACGTGGCTATAGTCGAGATACTACCTACAATTAGCAATATTGGGTCGATGCTAAGCCAGACACTAAGCATCTGGCGGAAGTGTGAACCCTCGAGATAAAATGGTATTTCAGAGCCTCTGCCTGCTTGCAATAGGATTGTACCCAGAAGTGATACCTGATTTGCTTGGGGCAAAAATTCATTTTTTAGAATTGCTAGTAGCGGGAAGAAGCCTAGGATAAAAAAGATGGTGACGTAGCTGACTAGGAGGGCATATTTAGAGTGAATGTTGTCTTTATTTAAGTAGTAAGCCAGATATAGGTAGGGTGGCAAAAAGAACAGTAGTGACTCTTTGGTCAGAATGCTAAGACCTAATGCGAGTCCTGAAAGAGCAAGGTTCTTGATCTGTTTGGGATTATTTATGAGTAACAGCAGACTGAGTAAAAACCAAAAAATGGCTAAATTGTCGAGCAGTACCATCCGCCCAAAAGTAAGAGTGAGCGAGCTCATGATAAATATGAAGACCGAGGTAAATGACAATATCTTGGAATTTGTGAGCTTATTGGCTAGCAGATATAAGAGAGTGGTGGTGCCACCTAGTACCAAACCCATAAAAACACGAGCAGAGAGCACTGCACTACTAAAGAACCCAGTGGCACCTGTGAGGAGCTGCCATAAGCCTATCTGGGCCCAGCCAAGAGGGAAATGGTCGTACCAGTAGGTATAAGGCCCAAGATGGCCAAAATGAGAGAGCCAATAGGCTTGTGAGACGTAGATACCTTCGTCACCGATCATTTTGGGGAAACCTGAGATATTGAACAGCGCAACGGAGGCTGCAATGAAAAAAATGAGTGTAGGTAAAAAATATTTTTTCATGAATTTAGTATAGCAAGGCCTTTGCGGTGTGAATTGCTGTGATCGGTTTTGTCCCAAGAGTTATCTCCAATGATCATCTTGCCCATAGCACGGAGCGTGGCAAGAGTAAGTAAGGCTTGGTAAGGGATAAAGGCAAGGAGTGTGGTCACATAACGCCAAGGAGAGATATTGATTTGATGCTGTTTAGCTAAAGCTGATAACCCAAGTAGATAAAGACCTAGTTGAAGTATGAGGAAATATCCAGGTATAAACGAGACAAATACGATCCAAAATGGGATAGTGCCATATACTGCCAGGAGTGGGGCAAAGACCATGTTTAGGAAGCTCAAGTGGCGGAAGATAGGCTGGGTCAGGATGTAGAGCGCATAAAACTTTTGATTTTTTGACAAGCCAGTCCAGTCCGATTTTTCGATGATCTGGAAAAATCCTTGGTCCCAGCGGGCTCTTTGGCGGATGACTTCGAGTTCATTTGTTGGCGATTCTTCTAGGGTAGCTATAGAGAGATCTTCTATTATGCCGACTTTGATATTTTGTACGGCCAGGCGGATACCTAGATCAGCGTCTTCAGTCAGGCATGATTCGTCGTAAATGCCCAGTTTTTGGTAGATTTCTTTTTTTGTGAAGATAGTGTTGCCACCTAGAGGTACGATGTTTTTGGTAGCAAAAAAGGGTAGGGAGGAGGTAAACCAGTAGTAATACTCGATCGCGCTCAAGCTGCTAAACCAAGAACTATTTAGATTGACTAGGTGTACTGGTGCCTGGACTGCTAGTGAATCTGGATGGGCGAGCATGAAGTCGTTGACTCTCTGCAAGATTGTCTGGTGGGGCTCATCCTCGGCGTCAAAAATGCCGATAATTTCATGCTTAGCTACATGAAGCGCGATGTTTAGGGAGTAGGACTTGTTGTTTGCATCTCCGTCTACTTGTACTACTTTGATATTGTCAGCTCCCGAGTCTGAAATAGCGCGTGAGGCAGCGGCAATAGTGGCAAAATCATCGGCTCTGATCATGACGAGGACTTCGTAGAGATCTCTGGGGTATTCAAGCGCAGACAAGGTATTGATGGTATGGCCGATCACCTCTGATTCATCCCGAGCTGGGACGATGAGTGTGAAGCTGCGAGTAGCTGCGTGTGGAGGTATGCTAGCTGCAGGGCGATGATTGAACCCAAATAGCATAGAGCGGGTGGCCAAGTAACCCTGGATCAGGAGAAACAAGGTGATAAAGAGGATAAAGATGGGGAGAGAAGTGTGTGAGGGCACGACAAAGATAAATAGCAGGATGGCTATAGCGAAGAGGGAGCCTGTGAGGTACTGCAGTGTTTGCCTCATATTGATGCTAGTTTATAGCGATTAATTGTTTTGCTTTCAAACTTATAAAGTGAATTATAAACTTGAAAACAAAAGCAAATACGTACGACCAGAAGGTCAGGCCACCTCAAAGGTGAAGTGGCCCGACCCGGTCCTATTTGTTTTTGTTTTTAATACTATTTCTGAAATGCCATCAACACCCATTGTCCAGACCAAGTCTGATAGTTAATGGGGATGTAGATCTGCCCGGCGGAAATCTGGTTGGCAAGCGCTTCGGCGGCGTCTATGTGTGCTGAAATTTCGGAGGCTCCCGGTAACAGTCGCATTTCGGCGAAAGTATAGGTAGTCCCATATTCAGCGTATTTGCCAGCTCCGAGGTTGTTGACATCGTGTTCATTCACCGCAATGGTGGATGATGATAGCCACTGGCTAAAACTAATACCTACCCAAAATGGGAATTTTGAGTCGGCATTCCGATCAAACATCCAGCCTTTCCAGCTTTGCGAGGTAGTGTCCCAACAGGACTTGAATTGTGCTGTATCGTTGAGTCCTTCCCAAGTCGGATTGAGGGTGGTGGTGCCGATCACAGTGATGTTAGAGACCTCTGTCCATTTATGCTGATAGTGTAATCCAGCTTTGAACGAAGTCACATCTTCCACCCAGATCAACTCAGCGTTGCCTTCCACTCCTTCGTTCCCGCCGCCGGTGATACAGACATTGCCAGTGGTGAGCTGGTAGCCTGATTGAGGCGTTGATGGAATTGTGGTGGCGGTGGGGACGGGGGTGAAGGTTGGGAGGGCGGGGATCGGCGTGTTGGTCGGCGTGAAGGTCGGGAGGGGTTGATTTGTGGGGGTCGACACCACTACGGGCGTGAATGCAGCAGCTTGAATAGTCGCCAATTCTACGGCTATATCATGAGCAGATGTGGGCTTGGGTTGACACGCGGTCAAGATCAAAGCGAGCGCGATCAACAGGGGGATAAAACGTTTCATGGGTGTTCTCCTTGAGAAGATTCGGTTTTTTTACGGTTCCGTGCCGTGGGAAGTCTGAAAGACTCCTTAAATAAGGGACAATAATTTATCCGCTATTTGGGGAGTCCTCCAGATATGGAGAAATCCATGACAAAAACATTTTGTACGTATTTGCTTGTTAAAGTGCCTCGTTTGTGAGCGACTATTGTGACGCAATGTCACACAGTCACCTTTGACGAGTCTGATCTTTTGGATCAGAGGTGAAGGGGCCTAAGATTTTGGTAGTAATAAAACTGCCAAAAACTTTAACAGGGGCCCCTTCGCCTCTGGCTTTAACATGCTGGTTCTGAAGTAAAAAAAGTGAGTAACCAATGAGCCTGTTAAAGCTCTCGGATCTTAGCATTGAAGTGGGGAAATGTCAAGTTATAGGACTATTTACGAAAATAAATATGGTCAATTTTTAGGATAGTAGGGTCTGGGATAGTCTCATTTGATTCGATCAATATTCCAGATATGGAATCGAGTTGGATATCCGAGATCCCTATGGCATTTGGGCCATTCTTGAGTAAATAACTATTGGATAATTTGTTGTCCCATGATTTGAACCTTAGGGAGAACTTGCCTGCTTCTTTACTGTCGATAGTTAGAACGAAGGATTTGAAGGTCTTTGGGTCTATACGACGAGGAGTACTAAAGTAGATGCCAGCACCATTGTGGAAATTGGTGCTGATAGTAGTACCTAGTTGGTTGGAAATTCCCCATGAGTAGTCAGAGAAGCCTGATTCTAGGAAATCAGAATAGACATATAGTTTGGTTGGATCTGTGTCAAAAGTGGGTAGGGTAAATGGCCAAGTGGTGCCTGCTAGATTGGCTTTTACCAGATCACCGTAGGGTGTAGGGGTAAAGTCGAGTTCGTTTGATAGTAAGCAAGGACAGCCGCTACTTGTAAAGTGCCAGGCAGTCCAGCCGATACTGAGCTTGTCTGCATATGCCATGACATTTTGGACATCTTGGATTGTCATGCTGAGCTTATCTTCGGTGCCAAACTCCCCAAAGAAGACGGGGTATTTCTCTGCGATCTTGCCAAACAGTCCTGGGAACTCGGCAGTCTTGTTGTAGGGATTTACCCGGTAGACCAGATTTGTATAGGGGAGAGGAGAGTCTAGATATGCATTGATATCGCGACCCCAATCTAGCCCTGTGACCATGATGAGAGAGTTTGGGGAGATGGATCTGATTTTAGGAATGAGCGAAGTGTAAGTATTAAAAACAGTGTCAAAGGTGGTGTCCCTGGGCTCTGCTAGGAGATCGTAGATGATATGAGGATCGTTTTTGTATCTATTTGCTATAGATAGCCACATTTTGATGCCTTCATTGTCTGGCAAGGAATCATTTTCGCCAAACCAAGGATGTATGATGACGTAGAGTCCATTTTTACGAGCAGGATCTAGGATTTGAGTTTCCAGGTTTAAAAAGAATTTGGCGGGATTTTCGACGTATTCATGTTCGTAGATGCGAGTGCGAATGACATTGATGTGCCAGTTTTTGGCGGCATGCTCGATGGCCTTGGGATTCCAATCATTATACTTATCTCCCCAATTGGTGCTGATAAGATTGACCCCCCTGAGGCGGATTGGTTCATTTTTGTCATTTAGGATTTTTGTATCCTGAGTATGAAGGGTAGAAATGGGGTAGATAGTTTGTTGTGCTGACAAGTCATATAGATAAAGATCTAGTTGAGGAGATAATTTTTTATAACCTAGGTAAAGGAGAGGACTAAAGACAAGGATGATAATGAGGAGGATCTGGAGGCGGATATAGAAGGTTTTCATATATTTAATACTAACATGACTTGTTGTGATGGGCGGGAAATAACATTGGTCCCTTTTGATGTATTTATAGTGGTTGTAGGGATACATACACACTAGGTATAGTGGTTTGTATGGTTTTACAGATGGAGATATTGGAGCGACCTTTAACAGAGTATGATTTGCGGTTTATCAATATTTCTGCAGAAAAAACAACTGTTTTGGAGGGAAATTTTGACTTTGCAGCTAGAGAAGTATTTCGGTGGTATGACGAAAGAGTAGAGTATATAACAGCAAAAGGCTCTCCAGAGTCGGATACTGTATATGATGGAGAAATTGAGGAATATAAAGAGGCAAAGAGTGATTACTGGGTTAACATAAGTGGTCGTGATCATAGGGTAAATTGGCATGATGACCCGCTATTTGAACAGATTTGGACTGTGGCAAGTGAGGCAGCTGACGTAGCCATTGTGGCTGGATCAGAATTAAAACTACAAGGTTATCCCCCTGAATGGGTGGCGAGTTTATGGAGAGGAGACTTTGATGAAGTTCCCCTGACTGGAAATAGAGCAAAATTTAGAGATGATTTGAAGATCATAAGAGCAGATTTAAGTAGTATGGGTGTCGACTTGGCCGAGGCAATAATTGAGAAGAACGCCTTGAACGAGCAACATTATCCACATTTTTATTCTTGGTTATTGATACAAAAATTGGGGTCTGGGGAGGATTTTGATACATTCGCAAGACGCTTTAGAAAAGGGGTAGGCCCTATCGGCAAATCCCAAATGAAAGATTTGATGAGTAACCCCAGACTTGGTGAGTCACGCTTGTCAAAAGCGCATGAGAGTCCCTACGGGACAAATGGTAGTAGCCCAAAGGCGATATATGTAAGACCAGATGGTCTGGTTGAGCTTGGGCCAAGTGATAGAGATCATACTTATGACGGTCTTTATGCTGTAGGGGCAATAAAATGGCTATATGACGATAATGAATACAGGTTTCACCATGATGCTAGGATGGCTGACTACCGCCATTATTTTTTGCAACCAGAATGGAGAGATACACTTTCTAAACTAATAGATACAGATATACGTGAGCTTGTTGTGCCTAGTGGTAGTAATTTTAGATTTGAGGGCTTACGTGCTCTTGCGAAATATGTGGGTCTGGAATTTGAAAATCTTGGCGAAGTAGATGATGAACTACGATGGAAGCAGTATGAAAACTGGGCAAAAAAGCATAATAAACCAATTGATATATTTGATTTTCAAGCAAGAGTGGTAGAGGGCAAAGAAGCTAGGTTGGATCTGAGACATGACAATGTTGATTCTGGGCACAAACATAGCGGAATGGTTGTGGCGATGGATGAAATCATCCTGTTCTGGGACGAGCAGAAAAAAGAATTTGAAGCAATAGAGCGACCAGACGACGAGAATGAGGCTTTAAGACAAATAGATCGACTTATCAGCGGGGAGCAGGTGTTTGTATCGAATGCAACTGTAGTGAGTGCTCTGCAACAAAATGGCATGGGAGAAGGACTTGCGGTCCAAATCATCCCTATGAGGCTTAAGTTCAAAGATAAGGAAGAAAAAATGAAGGTGGGAGAAGAATGTATCGCTGCTTATCGTAAGGCAGTAAGAAAAGAAGGTCGATGGAAGTTGACTCCTGGTGGAACAAGTTTGTTGAGTGATATTTTGCAGCCATATCAATATGTGACTATCCCTGAAGATTTGGATGACTTGGTGATGTCTGATGAAGTGGGTGGAGATACGAAAGCTTTTGCTTGGCACTTGGTAAAAGTGGGGAAAGAAAAATCATTTCTTTCACTACCTGAGAAAGTGCAAAATGAAATAGGTATATCGGTGGGAGGATTGAGTCTCTCAGGGTTACGTCTGGCTTTGGATAGATTTTTGAAAAAAATGAGTGAGCACGATACTCATGGTGAGCAGGATCACGATAGATTGGAAAGACTTGAAGAAATAGCAGAAATGATGAAAATTCAAGATGATTGATTATATGTAAATGATGTGTATAATGTCCTATAATTATGCCTGATAGAAAAGATTTCGGTGAAGGACGTGCTGGAGATATTGCTTGGTCAATCATCCGAAATTCAGCCAAGTGTAAACACTGCAACAATACTGCCACCCATACAATTGACGTTGATGTTAAAGGAGATCCAGAATTCTTTCCGTGTTGTGATAATTGTGATGCTGCAATAATCGCAATATTAAAACACGACCTTGGACTTATTCAAATTGATACTGTAAATACTTTTTCGAGTAATGGTACTGGGCGAAATATGATTGACCGAGATAAATTTGCTAAACCAGGCCTATAGCTGTAAAATTCCTTGTCATGCATGAAGTAATCATTTTTTCTGGTCTTGCTGGTGTGGGTACAACTACGTTGTCCAAGGATGTGGCAAGGATGCTTGGAAGAGAGAGATTTACTGCTGGACCATATTTTAGAAATAAAGGTGCCGAACTAGGGATAGCACTTGAGGATACTTTAAAATTTCCAAGAGAGTTCCATCGAGAAGTGGATGAAATCATGTATGGACACATGATGTCTGGACAAAAAGTAGTGATTGAAGGTTGGTTTCAAGGAGTTAATGCCTTTTTGCGCAAAGTTGAATCAGATAGAATATATGTTGCGTGTTTGGATAAGACTAGATTTTCTAGAATTGCACCAAGAGATAATGTGACTAAAAATCAAGCCAGGAAGATTAATCTAGAGAGGGAAGCTCAAAACATGCAGATGTTTGATGAAATTTATGGTGTTAATGACTTTACTGATCCAAAATACTACACTCTCCGTCTGTGTAGTGAGCGTATGAATCAAAAAGAATTAGCTATCCACACACTTGCTAGACTTGGTTTGCTTGACCAAATAGTTGCGGAATAAACCAAATATTTAGATCCCAGGGATCGGGAAGGCTTTGGTGTAGGATTTGATTTCCTCTCCAATCTTTTTGAGGAATGGATCGGCGTCATATTTAGTATGAATCGCTTTGATAAATCCTGCGCGCTCTGACTGTTCTTTTGGAAGTGCATCACCTTCGATGTGGTGGATCACACGGACTATCCAGTCGGCCACATGGACCATATCTGCTTCTTTAAAACCTCTTGTGGTTAAAGCTGGTGTCCCTAGGCGAAGGCCTGAAGGGTAGTAGGGAGAGCTCTTTTCCCCTGGAATTGTGTTTTTGTTGGCGGTCATGTGGGCGACGTCCATGGCGTATTCTAGCTGGCTGCCGAGCGTGCCATTTACAGAGAGATCTAGAAGTAGGAGATGATTGTCGCTACCGCCAGACACCATTTTGATGCCTGCTTTGCTAAATTCTTGCTCTAAAGTCTTGGTATTTTTGACTATCTGTTTAGCATATTCTTTAAACTCTGGGGTGGCTGCCTCTTTAAGAGCTACTGCGATGGCGGCTGTGGTGTGATTGTGTGGCCCACCTTGGAGTCCTGGAAAGATAGCTTTGTCGATTTTGCTAGCAAGACCTGGATCTTTTTCTAAACCCTTTTTGGTGACCATGATCATGGCGCCGCGTGGACCACGGAGCGTCTTGTGGGTGGTGGTTGTAACTATGTGGACGTATGGTACGGGACTTTCGTGTACGCCTGCGGCGACGAGTCCTGAGATGTGAGAGATATCGGCGACTAGGTAGGCACCGATTGAGTCAGCAATCTCGGCAAACTGGGCAAACTCGATCGTACGTGGATAGGCTGTCGCGCCACACCAGATGAGCTTGGGTTTGAATTCTTTAGCGATTCTTTTTAACTCTTCAAAATCGGTGTGACCATTTGGCAAGACGTGATAAGGATGTGACTCAAAAAACTTGGCTGTCGCGGAGACTTTCCATCCGTGCGTGAGATGGCCACCATCCAGGAGATTCATACCAGAGACTGGGTCGCCTGGCTCTAGGACTGCGTTGTAGACAGCAAAGTTGGCGGGAGATCCTGAGTAAGGCTGGACATTGACGTGCTCTACACCAAACAGGGCCTTGGCTCTGTCGATAGCTTCTTGCTCTATGACATCGATATGAGTGTTGCCACCATAGTAGCGATGACCGGCGAAGCCTTCTGAGTATTTGTTGGTGAGGATGCTACCCATTGCTTCTAGGACTGACTCTGAGACATAGTTTTCGCTCGGGATGAGCTCTAGACCTTCAAATTGGCGTTTTGCCTCTGCTTCAATCGCTTTTGAGATGATGGGATCTTGGGTTTGTAGATTTGACATGTGTGCTCCTTTTTTTAAATATTGCAGCTTTCTTCTCATTTTGCAGTACTCACATCGTCATCTGGCTGCCCAGATGGATGGTTGCGTGCTGAAAATTTCTAAGAAATCTGCACGCATGAGTCAAGGGAGATTTATATCATGATAAGATCGATTATATACATTTGAATTATTTGATTGAAAGGGCTCAAAGTATGCCAAAAGTAAAACACCCAGAATATCAATATCTAGATCTCATGAAAGACATCATGAAAAATGGTGAGTGGAAAGTGAGTCACTCGACAGGCGTGAAGCTAAAGAGTGTGTTTGGACGAATCTGTAGATACGATTTATCAAAAGGGCTGCCAGTACTGACTACCAAAAAAGTCTTTACCCGTGGGATCATCCACGAGCTTATTTGGTTTTTATCTGGATCAAACAACATCAAGTATTTGGTAGACAATGATGTGCATATCTGGGATGAGTGGGCTTTTAAAAAATATGAGTGGGCTATAAAAGAAGGTAAAGCCACAGAAGTGTTGACCTACGAAGAATTTATGGCACGAGCAAAAAGTGATGCCAAATTCATCGAACAGTGGGGAGAACTAGGACCGGTGTACGGGGTCCAGTGGCGTAAGTGGCCGGCTCATGATGATGAAACTGGAGAAATGAAAGAAGTGGATCAACTCGGCTGGGCGATAGAGAAAATCAAGAAATATCCACAAAAGAAACATTACATAGTCTCTGCCTGGAACGCTGGGTGTATCTACGAGATGTCTGGGTCACATTCGGCTTCGATGGTGATTGCGCCTTGCCACACAATGTTTCATATAAATATCACAGGTAAAAAATTGTCACTCCTTCTTTACCAGCGTAGCGCAGACCTATTTCTAGGTGTGCCATTTAACATTGCTTCTTATGCTCTACTTACCATGCTCATTGCGCAGGTGACTGGATATGAGCCAGGAGAGTTTGTGCATGTACTAGGCGACGTGCATATTTACGAAAATCATCTAAATCAGTGTAAAGAACAGCTAAAGAGAGTGCCAAAGGATTTCCCCACAATCAAGATCAACCCAAATGTGAAAAATATTGATGACTTCAAGTTTAGCGACTTTGAGCTAGTTGGTTATGATCCACATCCAGCTATCAAAGGTGATATAACGGTGGTGGGAGGATTTTAAAAAATGACACCTCGAATCTCGATGATTGTCGCGGTTGCTCATAACGGAGTGATCGGTAAAGGCAATGAACTAGCCTGGCATATTAAAGATGATTTGCGTAGATTTCGTCTAATGACCGAAGGTAAAACAATCATAGTGGGCAGGACTACTTTTGAGCAACTGCGTCATGCCTATGAGTCGAGAGGGAAGGCACTGCCAGACCGCAACCAAATCATTTTGACCAAAAATACTGATTACGTAGTTGATCTACCAAAGTGCTACGTGTGTCATAGTGTGGAAGAGGCAATAGCTAAAGCGAAAGAAATAGAGAGTGATGAAGCGTATGTTGCTGGTGGGGCTACGATATTTGCGCAAACTTTAGGGGAGGTCTCTAGGATTTATCTAACAAAAGTTGAGTTGGAAGTAGATGGTGATGCTTTTTTCCCTGAATATAGTGAGTTTAAAAAAGTCCTGTCGGATGATCCCCACGAAGAAAATGGGATCAAGTACCGCTACCTGACTCTCGAACGGGTATAATAACCTCATGAAATTTGATGGAAAAGCATTTGCAGAGGAAATAGAGGCTAAAGTAAAAAACAAAGTTACGATCCTTGCAAAAAAACCTAGGATAGTAAGCGTTCTTGTGGGAGATGATCCAGCTAGTGCGCTCTATACCAAACTCAAGAAAGCAGCGGCAGAGCGAGTAGGAATCGACTTTGAGATAGTAAAGCTAGATTTATTAGGTAATGAGATTGAAGAGATAGCCAAGAGAGATGAAGTAACAGGTATTATGTTGCAACTCCCAGTTCCTGGCATTTCGGGACAGGCGCTGAAGGATATACTTGAGACTATCCCATTAAACAAAGATGTGGATGGACTCAGATATCCAGAGTCGGGTGTAGTACCACCAGTCGTTAAGGCAATACTCGATGTGGTGGAGAAGATAGGGGGAAACCCAGAGAAATTTGTGGTGATAGGAGCTAGTGGGTTTGTGGGGAGTGCGACATGTCTAGAATTAGAGAAAATGGGGAAAGAGGTAATAAAAGTCGACTCAGATACTCAAAATGCCAAGGATTTGGTACTGCAAGGTGACATCGTGATTAGTTGTGTGGGAAAAGAAGGTGTGGTGACAGGGGATATGGTAAGAGATGGTGTGATACTTATAGATGTAGGAGCGCCGCGGGGAGATATGGCGAGAGATGCTTATGACAAGGCAAGTGTGTCTGTAGAGGTGCCAGGAGGCATCGGACCTGTTACAATAGCGTGTCTTATGCAAAATGCAGTTTATTTATGTAAATAAGACTGATAGTTGTGAATATTGTTATGCTTGGTAGCTTATTAGAATAATAGTAGATATCGTATATGGCTGAAATTTTGATTATAGGGGAAGAAAAACCACGAACGGTGGTGCAAGCCGTGGCAAAATGGTTAGAGGAGAACTACAACGAACCTTATGCTTGGGAGGAATTATTACGAGCATTAGAGATAAGTGAGAGTGAGCATAATAAAGCTGTGGATGATTCGTATTATGGAAAAAAATAGTTAATGATTTGAGTTTTGTGCTATAATTCCAGAGTTATAAAAATTTACATCTAGAGACAAATCTCCTGCATTAGTAGGGTCTTTAGAGAAGTTTAAGGAGATAAACATATGGCAGTCGCCAAGAGAGTTAGTGAAAAGTCCGTCAAGTCTGTAAAGTCCGTCAAGTCGGAAACACCAAAGGCAGAGAAAATTGCAAAAGTAGTAGAGAAAAAAGTAGAGGCGAAAGTTGTTGCAGCTCCTGTCGTGGAAAAAGTCGACCCCACTACGCCTACGGCTACGCTAGGGGCACAGAAAGAAGTAAAAGTTTCTGTGGAATTTGAAAAACTCCCATCACTTAAAGACATGCTAGAGGCTGGCGTACATTTTGGTCACTCGATCAAACGTCGCAACCCACGTATGGATGATTATGTTTATGCTGTTAAAAATGGTGTCCAGATCTTTGACTTGGTCCAGACCAGATCTATGTTGTCTGATGCCTGCAACTACTTGGCAGACGTGATCTCCAAGGGCGGCGAAATCCTCCTTGTTGGAACCAAAGCCCAAGCAGCTGACACGATCAAAGCAGAAGCTGAGAGACTAGGTGTAGCATTTATGACTACTCACTGGGTTGGCGGTTTATTTACCAACTGGGAACAGATCAAAACTCGCGTAGACAAACTCGTAGACATGAAGAAAAAGTACGAAGCCGGTGAATACAAAAAATACACCAAAAAAGAGCAAGTACTGCTAAAGCGCGAGATTGACCGCTTAGAGCGCATGTATGGTGGACTAGTAACTCTTAAAGGACTACCTAAAGCAGTCTTTATCGTAGATCCAACCCGCGAAATCACTGCTATGCGTGAGTCTACTCACCGTGCTATCCCAGTTGTGGCTATCGTAGATACCAATGGTGACCCAACAGGTATTGCCAAAGTGATCCCAGCAAATGATGATGCTCTAAAATCTGTCGTGATGCTAGTTATGGCTATCACTGCAGCAGTAGAGAAAGGGCTCAAACTAAACAAGGAGAGGAAATAATATGACAATTACAGTAGATCAAATCAAAACCTTGCGTGAAGAGACTGGCGCTGGCATCATGGATGTGCGCAAAGCCTTGACTGAGTCTGACGGCGATACCAAAAAAGCCAAAGCTTGGCTAGAGAAAAAGGGTATGAAGAGAGCGGCCGAAAAATCTGATCGTACTACCGAAGCTGGTTATGTCTTTTCTTACGTTCATTTTAACGGCAAGGTAGGATCACTAGTGAAACTAGCTTGTGAGACCGATTTTGTCGCTAAGACTGAGGATTTCCAAAATCTAGGCAAAGAGATAGCGATGCAGGTAGCTTCGATGAAGCCGGAGACGATCGAAGAGCTCCTCAAGCAAGATTTCCTTAAAGACACAAGCAAGACCATCGAAGCTTTGATCAAACTCATCTCTGGCAAAACTGGAGAGAATATCAAAGTAGTGTCCATTGCTTGCTTATAGTTCCCATAAGGTCTGACCTCGTAGGAATCTTAATAAGACAATATGACTACAAGGTCAGACCTTGAAGGTCGCATCCGTGATAATATAATCCAATGACTACGATTTTGGTTTTGTCGCTTTTAGTACTCCTTCATGAGCTTGGGCATTTTTTAATCGCCAAATTGTTTGGGATCCATGTACTAGAGTTTGGGATAGGACTACCTCCCAAAGCTCTAAAGATTTTTAAACACAAAGAAACGGAGTACACACTTAACTGGCTGCCTATTGGTGGTTTTGTGCGACTAGCGGGAGAAGAGACAGATCCTACGCTGTGGCAGAGGATCAATCCGCTCACCCACGGTCATATGTTTTTTGCCAAGCCTGCTTGGCAGAGGGCGCTCGTCATCATTGCCGGAGTAGTCATGAATTTCCTAATTGGCATTGCTTGTTTTTCTCTCATATATACGAAGATGGGAATACCAAAAGAAGTGGGTAGACAGGTAATGGTGACCCAGGTCACAGAGGGAAGTCCCGCCAAACTAGCAGATATCACGGTAGGCGAGGTGCTTGTGAAGGTAGGGGATACTGAGATTACGGAATCTGAAAAATTTGTAGAGCTTATTAAGGAGAATAAAGGTAAATCGGTATCTCTATATCTAGCTAAAGTCGATGCAAATGGTCAGCGCAGTGAAAATTCTAGACAAGTAAGTGTGATCCCTAGAGAAAATCCACCGGTTGGTGAAGGAGCGCTTGGAGTAGGTGTGGCGAGCGTGCCTATATTTGAGTACGAGAAGCTCGTGTGGTACATGGCACCGATCTACGGGGCGAGAGAAGGGATGAAGGAAGCAATTGGGTGGAGTCGCGAGTTTTTGCGAATCTTTATGCATCCTGTTGAACTAGTGAAAAATGTGAGCGGTCCTGTGGCTGTCGTTAAAGTCGGCGAAAGCGCAGCAAAAGAAGGCTGGCTGACGATGGTACGATTTGCGGGAATCATCTCGCTAAACCTTGCGATATTTAATCTACTGCCTATCCCAGCACTTGACGGTGGGAGACTACTGTTTGTGGGGCTAGAAAAAGTAATAGGCCGCAAGAGAGTGGTGAAGTTTGAGGGTTATCTAAACAGTATCGGCATGATCCTACTGATCGGCCTCATGCTTTTTGCCACGGTCAAAGATTTGTTTTTTTCATAGTACAATAGGGGCATGACCAAACTAATTGTTACCCATATTCACCCAGATCTAGATGCCATCATGAGTGCGTGGCTGCTTGTACGCTTTAACCAGCCACAATATGGGGATGCAAAATTTGAGTTTGTGCCTGCTCCTACCACTTACAAAAACCTCCCGCCAGACAATGATCCAAACATCGTACATGTGGACGTAGGTGGTGGCAAATGGGATCACCACAAACCCGGTGGATTTAGTACTTGTGCGGCAAAGTTAGTGCTTGAAGACTTGGTGGCTGAAAATTTAGTACCTGCAACTGATGAGGCTCTTAAAGAAATGATAGGTACTGCATTTGAGATAGATACCTTTGCGGACTGCTACTGGCCAGGGACCGAGCATCCACGCATGGCATTTATGCTCCATGAGATCATACCTGCGCTACATAGACTCCAGACTCATGACAACGAAGCTGTGCTAAGGATGGTATTTGTGTATCTAGACGGGGTGTACCAGAGGCTTAAAGACTGGCAAAAGGGCAAAGAAGCAGTGAACGAAGGCGAGGAATTTGAGAGTCTGTGGGGTAAGGGGATAGTCGTAAAGACGGCAGCCGATGATGTATCTAAGACTGCTCAGAAAATGGGGTACCAAATAGTGATAATCGAAGATACAAAGCATGGATATCTAAAAATCAAGACGGCACCGGCCGTGACGCTGCCACTTATAAGTTTGTATGATAAAATAGCTGAGCGTGAGGACAAGAATAGATGGGTATACCATAATTCTGGTCACATGCTGTTCTCAGGATCGGACAAGGGGGAGAAGAAAGAAAAATCTTCGCTCTTTGCATCTGATCTACTTGAGATGATTGAAGGAGGTGTTATTTAAATATGCCAATTATAGTAAAAGCTAAAAAAGACGAGTCACCAGACGGAGTAATCCGACGATTTAAGAAAAAAGTCATGACAGAGAACGTGATAGAGGAGACTCGCAAACGCGAATTCCACAAATCACCTTCAATGTTACGCAAAGAACGCAACAACGAAATTAAACGTAAAAAATACGTTGATCGTATGCAGCGTATGAATGCCTCAAAGAAAAAATAATGAGTATTTTGACCGATTTACAGGATCAAATGAAGACGGCCATGAGGAACCGTGATCAAGCTCGACTTGATGCGTTGCGCCTCATGGTGTCTAGCATAAAATACGTAGTTGTAGATAAACCAGATTTGGATGATGAAGGGATGGTCGCAGTACTTTCTAAAGAAGCCAAAAAAAGAAGAGAGTCGATCGTGGCCTACAAAGCAGTGGGTCGTGAAGAACAAGCTGCTCAAGAACAATACGAACTAAATTTGATAGAAGATTATCTCCCAAAAATGATGTCTGAAGATGAGGTGCGAAAGCTGCTTACAGCTAACAGCAAACAGCTTGCGGGAGTTGCAAATTTTGGGGAAGTGATGAAGATAGCGATGAAAATGGTGTCTGGACAATCGGATGGAGCAACAGTGAGTAAGATTGTTAAAGAACTTTTTGCGAAATGATTACAATAAATATCCTAGCTGATGCAAAATTTCCATTTGATCGTGTAATGTTGCGAGAACATTTGACTAAAGTGCTAGTCAAATATCGTCTGACCGACAATATAGAGGTAGATATACAAGTTGTGGGCAAACGCAAAATGTCTGAGCTCCACAGAGTTTATATGAAAATTGAAGGACCTACAGATGTGCTCTCTTTCCCCCTAAATGACCCAAGCGATGACAGACCTTTTATGGCCTCACCTGATGGGATCCTGCGACTAGGGGATATAGTGGTGTGCTACCCGGTGGCGGTAGAGGAAGCTCTAGAAAAGCAGTGCAAGCTAGACTCCCAGATCAATTTCCTAGTAGAGCACGGTTTGATGCACTTGTTAGGCTACCACCACGAATGATAGAGTGTAATCCATGAATCTTTATCTCAAATACAGACCCAAGACAATTGATGAATTAGATCTCTCAGGCGTGCGTAAAGTCCTAAATGACATGGTCAAATCTGGCAATGTGGGGCATGCTTACCTACTAACTGGTCCTCGTGGTGCTGGCAAGACCAGTACTGCCCGAGTACTCGCCAGGGTAGTAAACTGCGAAAAAAATTCAGGGAAACTGGGAGAGCCGTGCAATCAGTGTAGCGCCTGTAAATCGATCCTCGATGGTAGCGCTATGGACGTGATTGAAATTGACGCCGCATCTAATCGCGGTATCGATGACATTAGGGAACTAAAAGAAAAAATTCGCCTAGCGCCGGCTGTACTGCCTCGCAAAGTCTATATCATCGATGAAGTGCATATGCTTACGACTGAGGCTTTTAACGCGCTCTTAAAGACCCTGGAGGAGCCACCAAGCCACTCGCTATTTATCCTTTGTACGACAGAACTGCACAAAGTCCCAGAAACTATTGTCTCTAGGTGTGCACAGATACAGTTTACAAAAGCAACAAGTGATGAGATGCAGAGATCTTTTGCGCGGGTGATAAAGGGTGAGGGCAAGAAAGTGAGTAGTGAAGCGCTAGAGTATCTGTCTAAAGCGGTTGATGGCTCGTTTCGCGACGGGGTGAAGATACTGGATCAGGTACTATCCAATGCTGATAGTGTAGAGCTATCTGATATAGAGCTAGTGGTATCTGGAAGTTCAAATTACAAAGTTACGATCCTTGTAAATGCTTTAGCATCAAGAGATGTAAAAGAATCTCTAAAACAACTGAGTGAGGCTACCTCAAACGGGGTGGATATGAGTTATCTGATTGTGTCGATCATGAGAGGGCTGAGAGATAAACTTTTAAATAGTGAAGTGGAGATAGAAGTGTCTAAATTTATTTTTGCACTGGATGAGGTGGCTAGGAGACTGGCTACTAGTCTGGACGGGGAACTTCTGATCCAAGTGGCGATAGTAGAGTGGTGTGGCCACACTGAGAGTAATTCTCAAATCATAAATTCCCTGCCGGCGCAGGCAGGTCCAATTCTCAAATCAAAACTGCAAAGTTCCGATCTATCGCCTAAAATCGCGCAAAGATCGGAACTAGAATCTCAGATGCAAAAAGAGGAAGAGAAGTCTCCTTGGCAAATCATGAAGGAGAAACTCAAGTCGGGCGAGAAGATATCACCACCTAAACCGAAAGCTAATGAGGTGCAGGATGATACAATAGATGACGCAATGGCAATTTTCACAAGTTGAAAGTGTCAAGTTTATAAAGTTATAAAGTACAAGGAGAATTATGTTTGATAAATTCCAACAAATGGGTCAGCAAGTAAGTCAGCTAAAGAAAATCCGCGATCAGGCAGTGCAGATGCAAAAACAATTGCAGGCTGAAGTGATCGAAGTCGAAGAAAATGGGATCCGCGTAGTCATGACAGGTGACCAAAAGGTCGAGACTGTCACTATTGATGGCAAATATGAAGAGAGACTAGTCAAGATCCTAAATGACGCTATCAAGAAATCTCAGCAAGTAGCTGCCAAGAAGCTCCAGGAAATGTCTGGAGGACTTAAAGGCCTACTTGGTGGAGGGATGGCGTAAAACAATCGTGTTCGCACTTTAGGTTCGGTGTACATCACGCAAAAAATCGGCCATATTTTCTGTTGAAAAATTGGCCTAGTTCTCGACCTGCCCGGCCTGCGCAATTTTTTTTGACTGTGATATTCACCTGCACCTTGTGGCTCACATACTAGATAGATACAATATCCTATATGCGTTTACCAAAAGTCGTAGAAGATCTAACAAATAGTTTTGAGAAGTTGCCTGGAATAGGGCATAGGTCGGCACAGAGGCTCGCATTTTACCTACTTCGTGTACCACAGCGAGATCTAGATATGTTTGCGACGTCGGTGTCGAATCTCAAGAAAATGACGAAGATCTGTACTATTTGCCACAATCTGACTGACCAAGAGCAGTGTAGTATCTGCGCTGATTCCACTCGTGATCAGTCGCAGGTATGTGTGGTTGAATCTTTTCAAGATGTGATAGCGATCGAAAAGTCTGGCAGTTACAAAGGTGTTTATCATGTACTGCACGGATCTATTTCACCCTTAAACAATGTAGGACCTGACGAGCTTTATATTGATACTTTGGTCAAAAGAGTAAATAGAGGCGGTATCGACGAAGTGGTGCTTGCGACCAATACTAGCCTCGAAGGAGAGGCAACGGCCCTGTATATACAGCAAGCACTTTCTGGCACGAAAGTGAAGATTAGTCGGATAGGTCGTGGACTTCCTACAGGTGTTGAGATAGAATATGCAGATGATCAGACGCTAGTACATGCGTTTGGGACTAGACGAGTATTGTAAAATTTCCTTATGATATATGTGCTTTTTGGTCCACCCGGGGTAGGCAAGACTTATATCGGAGGATTGCTTGCCAAGCATAAAAAGTGGCATTTTTTTGATGCGGACACGATATATTCAAATGACGATGAGCTTCGATATCTGCTAGAGAGTGGTAAGTATGATCAGACTGTGAGAGATAGATTTGTAAAAAAACTGATAATGACAGTCCAGCATATGTTGTCTACTAATAGCTCTAAAGATTTGGTGATTGCTGAGGCATTTACAAAAGAAAAAAATAGATCAGAATTTATGAAATATTTTGATTCTCAAATTGAGTATATTATGATCCATGCATCTAGAGATATTGCCTTCGAAAGAATGCGCAAGAGAATGAAAAAAGAAGACCATGTAGTAGATGAGAATGTTTTTGAGTTTGTATGGGCTGAATTTGAAGCTCCAAAAATCCCTCATAAAGTTTTACGAAATATAGACAAATCAGATGTTGAAATAATTGAAGAATTTAATAATCTGATAGAATACTGATATTGGAGGAAAATAATATGAAAGTAGCTTTTGTTGCATCACACTCTCAGGCAAGTGAGCTGAGTGAATTCTACAACCGTATTAAAAAGGTTTTAGATGATAGAGGTTATACAGTTTATTCTGGAACTTTATTTGATAAAAAACATGACACTGCCAATTTTGTAGAAGATCAAAAGAAAAGAGAAGAGTGGTATAAAGAATCTATCTCAAAAGTAAGAGAGGCGGATGTTGTAGTCGTTGAGACTTCGTATCCTTCCACGGCGAATGTAGGTCATGAGCTCACATATGCCCTAGATTTAGGTAAGCCAGTGATTGCATTGTATAAATCTGGCAGAGATCCATTTTTTCTTAGGGGAAGGGTAGACGATAAATTGACTATCCTGCCTTATACTACATATGATCTCGAGCAAGTTTTGGCAAATGCTTTTGATTATGCTTTGGCTACGCAAGATGTAAGGTTTAACTTTTTCATCTCTCCGCAAATTGGAAGATATCTAGATTGGGTAGCTCAGAAAAAACGAATTCCAAGAGCTGTATTTTTGCGTAAATTGATCGAGAATGAAATGCAGGCTGATAAAGATTACGAAGAAACTTTAAAGTAGTATGGCGCGTAACAAAACAAGAGCAGAAAAGATCGAAAGTGGATATAGATTGAAAAATTTTAGTATTGCAGCGAGTGAGCGCACAGCCATCAAAGATGCAAATGAATTTAGCTATTTATCCAGTGAATACGTGGTCAAAGATTTGATCAAGACCTTTTTGTTTACGACGATCATCGTGCTTCTATTGGTTCTTGCGAAGATGAAGCTGGGGTAAAAATATCCTTTAGGGTCTGACCTGGTCTTCAAAATATTTGAAATACACCTTCAAGGTCTGACCTAGTAGGTTTTGAATTAGCTTGCAACCTACAAGATCAAACCTTTAATACATAGGGTATAGTTATATGTATGGGTATTTGGCAAAACGTGGGACAAAATTTAGCTGGACTGGGTAAGCACATTGTAAAGACTGTGGTGAGCGAGCCCATGGAGGTGATAAAGGACGCGGTGGGACAGCAGAACGAAAAAGGGCAAACTCCAGCCCAGCCGACAGCTTCGCAGTCAGGCGGGCAGGCTGATCCAATGGCAGATCTACATAAAGCTGGGTTTGCAAATCAAGATGACTTCACTAAGTACCAAGATTTGTCTGGTCAAAAAGATGATAAAGAACTAGCGATGATTCGCGGCAAGCTCGTGCGAGAGTGGGGACTTGATACGACTATCGAGGGTGGGATGCAGAAAGCCAGGATGGAGTTTGAGCAAAAAGAAGAGCAAAGGAAGAAGGTCGAAGAGAAGAAAGAGGAACAAAAGAAAGAGTTTGAGTTCCAGAAGAAGCAGCAGGAAGATATCGGGCTTAAAGCAGCTAAAGGAGAGGCAAGCGCAGAAAACAAGGCGTGGGGTGCTGGCTAATGGTAAGATACAGATATGAAACTATATAACTCACTCAGTAGACAGGTAGAAGAGATTGTTCCTATAGAGGCTGGCAAGATTGGGATGTACACTTGCGGTCCAACTGTTTATTCAACTGCGACCATCGGCAATTTTCGTACTTACACATTGTCTGATGTACTGGCTAGAGCGCTAAGGTATGTAGGCTACGAAGTCAAACTAGTGATGAATCTGACTGATGTAGGACACCTCACCGGGGATAATGAGGGAGATAGTAGTCAGGGTGAAGATAGACTAGAAAAAGCTTCTAAAAAAGAAGGTAAGACGGCTTGGGATATTGCCAAAGGATATAGCGATGAGTTTATGGCTCAGATGAAGATGATGAATATCGAGATGCCAACGGTCGTATGTAAAGCAACGGATCATATCCCTGAACAGATCGTGATGGTGCAACAGCTAGAAAGCAATGGTTTGACTTACAAAATATCAGATGGCATATACTTTGATACCTTAGCATTTGAGGCAAAGGGTTTTACATACGGCGAGCTATCTAATCTAGATGAGATGAAGAAAGGGGCACGACTAGAGCCTAATCCAGAGAAAAAGAATCCACGAGATTTTGCTTTGTGGAAATTTTCACCCTCTGATGGCACCAAGCGTCAGATGGAGTGGGAGTCCCCATGGGGAGTAGGATTTCCCGGCTGGCATATAGAGTGTTCCGCTATGTCTACCAAATATCTGGGTGACCAGTTTGATATCCATGCTGGAGGCGAAGATTTGCGTAGTACTCACCACCCAAATGAGATCGCTCAGGCAGAAGGGGCAACGGGCAAGAAACCTTTTGTAAAGACTTGGGTGCACGGGGCATTCCTGCTAGTTGATGGAGGTCGTATGGGCAAGTCGCTAGGCAATGCTTACACGATCGCAGACATAGCTGCTAAAGGCATAGATCCTCTCGCGTTACGCTATTTTTATCTGACAGGGCATTATCGTAAACAAATCAACTTTACCTGGGATAGTCTTGCTTCAGCCGCAACTGCTTTGACCAAGCTTAGAGAGCTTTACCAAAACACCAAGGTAGACGGGGTGGAGAGGGTGAGCTTGTCGGAAGAAAAGATGGAGAAAATCGAGGCTTTTCAGAATAAATTTACAGCGGCCATAGAAAATGATTTGAATATGAGTGAGGCTCTAGCCGTCCTATGGGAAATGGCTAAATCTAATATCCCAAATTATGACAAGGTAGACATGATGATGCAGTTTGATCGAGTACTAGGTTTACAACTTGATAAACCTATCAGTAAAGATGGTGCTGCAATCCCAGAAAATATCGAGAAGCTGATAGAACAGAGGGAGAACATGCGCAAGATGAGAAATTATGATGAAGCTGACAAGATAAGGCAAGATATCGAAAAGCTGGGATATCACCTAGAGGATAAAGGGGGTAGGACCCGTGCGATCAAAAATTAGCCTGGTCATATTTTTTGTTTTTGTGGTTGTAGGGCTATGGTGGGGAATTGCCGGCCGAGGAGAGGATCTACTAACTCCAAAGGGTGAGGAAGTGATAAAAGAGAAGCCATATGAGAAGTATAGTTTTGAGAATCTGGCTAAACGCGGGGGAGTAGTGAGCAAGATCGAGGTTGTGGGAAATAAATTTTATTTCAAGAGTGAGGGTAGAAGGATTAGCGGAGAGACAAATAGGCCTGTAGGGTCCGACCATGTAGGTGTAGTGGTGATGGCGAGGGGGTATGTGGAGAAAGAGGGATATCGAACGGGGATAGGGACTCACAATGCTGCGAAATATTTTAGTGAACGTGGCTACACTACCTATGCTCCCGATTTTTCTGGATACGGGGAATCTGATCCAGAAGATGAAAGTGCGCTAGGGGCTAGGCTAGTAAAGCCTGTTGAGATACTCGATATGATTGCGAGTGTGCAGGCCACGACGAAACTCCCGATATTTCTATGGGGACACTCAAACGGTGGGCAGATCATGATCTCGGTAGCCGAAATTTTGGGTAAAAGGGAACCGAGCCTGCAAGGACAGTCCTCGCAGGTAAAAGCGGTGACATTGTGGGCGCCGGTAAGTAAGCCATTTCCGTACAATATTCTTTACTATACCGATGATGCTAGCGATAGCGGTAAGTGGCTACGTGGACAAATATCTGAGTTTGAAAAAGAGTATGACGTGTTTAACTATTCGATAGATAGATATCTAGACTGGATCAATATACCCATTCAGATCCATCAAGGATCCTTGGACGAGGCGGTGCCTAAAGTGTGGAGTGATAATCTCTCCAAAGCTTTAAAAGGTAAAGAAAAGACGGTAAATTATTTTGTGTACCCAGGGGCTGATCATAATATGAAACCTAATTGGGACAGCGTGGTGATGCGGGATCTAGAATTTTTTGCTAGTCTTAATCATTAGTTAATATGCATGGAGTAAACTAAAGATATGAAAATAGGATTTGTAGGTCTAGGGAAAATGGGTAAAGGACTAGTGTTGTCCATGCGAGAAAAGGGAATAGAGGTGCTCTCATGGAATAGAACGCCAAATGAAGTCTCAAATGTAGATAGCGTGGAGGAGATGATCAAGCAGCTGGATCCTGGCAAAAGAGTGATATGGCTCATGCTACCAGCCGGGACGATCGTGGATGAGATGATAACAAAGGTCCGTCCTTTGCTATCTGCAGGTGATTTGATAATTGATGGGGCAAATTCTAATTACAAAGATGATATCCGCAGAGTCGAAGATCTAAAGAAAGATGGAATCGGATATATGGACATAGGAGTATCGGGGGGACCTAAAGGGGCAAGAGACGGGGCGTGTTTGCTAATTGGAGGTGACAAAGCAAAATTTGAAGAACTAATGCCATTGTGGGTGGCAGTGTCTGCGCCGAATTCTTTTAAATATTTTGGGAAAACTGGAGCTGGCCATTTTGCTAAGATGGTGCACAACGGTATTGAATACGGCATGATGCAGGCTATTGCAGAAGGAGCAGCAGTACTAAAAGCTAGTGAGTTTGAGTATGACATGGCAGAGGTATTTGAGCTGTACAACCACAATTCGGTGATAGTATCGAGGCTCGTGGGCTGGACACAGGAAGCGCTAGCTGAGGATCCAAATCTAGATATGATTTCTTCTAAAATTGACCATACTGGGGAAGGTGAGTGGACAGTGGATGCTGCAAAAGAACTAGGAATAGAAGTGCCAATCATCAAGGAATCACTTGAAGTAAGAAAGCGTTCAACTAAAGAGTCCGAGAGCTTCCGGGACAAAACTGTTTCGGCGATGAGGGGCAAGTTTGGTGGGCACCTAGTAAGTAAAAAGTAAAAAGTTCGTCAGGTTTATCAAGTTAGATTGAACAAAAGGCTGTTGAGGGTTCGAGCCAGTTGATATCGTCTTTTGGTCCCCAAGAACCTTTGGCATAGATGGCAGGGGTCATACCGTGTTTGGCCTCAATGAGTGGGTCGGTAAAGGCCCACTGTGCGTCTACCTCATTTGTATCGTTGAAATAAGTCTGGTCGCCACGGAGCGCATCGATGATGAGTTTTTCGTAGGCATCTGGCAAATCTACATCATGTGGATAGCAAAATTGCATATAGGATTCTTCTAGTTCCAGTGTATGGCCTGGTTTTTTGGTCATGATTTTTAACACGATTCCTTCATTTGGTTGGATGCGATAGATCAGGACATTTGGAGAATCTTTGAAGATTATCGCAACTTCGGTGGCGGTGCGAGCCAGAAATTTACCACCTCGGACATAGATAGGGACACCGCGGAAGCGATCGGTGTTTAACATAGTTTTGAATGAAAAATAAGTTTCTTCCGTAGAGTTTGGAGCTACGTCTTTTTCTGTTAGATATCCCTCATATTGTCCGGTTACTAGAGAACTAGGATCACAAACTAGGTTTTGTAATACTTTGACTCGCTCTTTGGTGATCGCTTCACTCGACATCTCTGTAGGCTTGTCCATGGTGGCTAGGGCAATCATTTGCAGTAGATGATTTTGACCAACATCTTTGATGGCTCCATTTTGGTCGTAGTAGCTACCACGACTGCCAATGCCAAAATCTTCGCTGGCCGTAACTTCGATATGATCTATATGCTCACTGGTCATGAGAGGCTCGAGGATGCCATTGCCAAATCTAAAAGTAAGAATGTTTTGAAGAGTTTCTTTTCCTAGATAGTGATCTAGTCTAAAGATCTGATTTTCCTTGAAATATTTGGTGATCAAATTGTTTACTTCGGCGGCAGATGATCTATCGGAGCCAATTGGCTTTTCGATCATGACACGAGTCCAGGAATCTACAGATGAAGTAGTTAGACCTGCAGAGTGGAGTTCGTTGAAGATAGTGCTGTAGAGGGAGGGGAAGGTGGCCAAATAGATCATGAGATTTTTGTGTCTTAGGGTAGTGATTTTGTTTTTGAGTTGCTCATAACTTTTTGGATCTGTGAGGTCGGCTGGGAGGTAATGTAGTTTGGTTAGCAGAGTTGATTCAATTTTTCCATCTATAGAGTGTGTGTGGTGGCGATTGGGGGTGCGCAAGGTCTTTGAGATAAAGCTATTGAACTGAGATTGGTCCATGGGTGTGCGACCTACTCCGATGACTGAGAAATCAGAGTCTATGGCACCGCCTGCGACTAGATCGTAGAGGGTAGGGATGAGCTTGATCTGAGCTAGATTGCTTGTGATGCCAAAAATAACCAAAGTAAAGCTGTCCATGAGAAATAGTTTAGCACGAGGAGATTAAAATACGATTAAGAGTTGTTGGGAAACAATGATTTATTGATCATTTTGTTTACTTTCGCTGCTATTGTTATAGCAATCAATCCTACGATCATGTCTGGAGCGTTTTCTTGCCATAATTCTGGACGATTGATAAATTGGGCTTCAACCATGAACGCTAAACCGATAGCTAAACCTAATCCTATTCCTTTTAATTGATGACCTGTATTTACCATTTTTTGATTGTTATTTTTAGTACCATTGTCTATGCATGCTTCACCAAGTAGGTTAGAACCTACAACTATGAGCCATGGAAAACCGAAGCTACCAGCTGACTCTTGGTAAAAATCTGGAAGAGAATGTCTAGATCCAGTTTGAGACACAATATCTCCAACTAATCCTAGGACGCTTGCACCAGAAGCCACTGCATCTGAAATTATTTCTTTATTTGTATAACCCATAAGTATATTTTATCAAAAAACCCTGTATTATTAAATTTGATGATAGACATGACTGAGTCAATGAGTGATTTAACTGCTAAAGTAGGGCTTGCTAGCTTAGGAGGGGGTGTTATTGGAGGAATTTATTTAGCTGATTTAGGCATAAATAGAGTGAGAGATTGGGCTAATGATGATACTGAAGATGTCCCCAACTGGATGGATGAAGTTGTCACGGAAGGTTTATTGTCTGCTTTATGCTTTGTAGCACCGCCGCTTTTATTGATGCTTACCGAGCCAATAGTACAGTCTATGGATACGCCTGAAAACACTATTGGAATAGCTTTGGGATGGCTAGTCAGAGGATTTGAAATTGGGATTTCGATTCGAGGAATGAAAGGTATGATAATGGCTACAATGGCAATGTTAAATAGTAAATAATGGTGTAAGATTTAACTATGACTAATTTAAAACTGTATTTCTGGATCAAGGTGCTAGCAATATTTGGACTGATGCTTGGGTCGTATCTCATGTATGAGCAGATCACGATGCCTGCTTGGACCCCATGTACGATCAATGCCACAGTCAACTGTGATGCAGTGATAAAAGGCGAAGTATCTAAGACTCTAGGGATTCCTACCCCAATTTATGGACTCGTGGGATATGCCATGATCTTGCTTGGCGCGATTATTAAGAGTAAAAAACTAGTGTTGTCTATGGCAGCATTTGGACTAGTATTTTGTATGTACATCGCATATGTCGAGCTATTTATGCTCCATGTAATTTGCCCTGTATGTATAGGCTGCCAGGTTGATATGATTATCTCCTTTATCTTGGCACTGATGATTAAAAAGAGTAGTGATCTTGTTTGATATACTGTAGAATGTCCAGATGAGTATCAGAGCGACAGACATTAGTTTTAGTTATGGTGAGAAACCTCTTTTGGTTGAGGCGAGTTTCCGGATTGAAGACGGGCAAAAAGTGGGACTGGTTGGGGAGAATGGAACTGGCAAATCCACACTCCTGAAACTATTTATGGGCGAAGAATACCCTGATGAAGGGGAGCTAAAAATTTCAGGGACTATGGAGCTTGTGCCACAAGAAGTAAAGCGAGATCCAATACTTGATAAAGCAAAATCGGTCATGGAATATATCAATCCTGACGGACTTATTGAAGAACATCAGATTTGCAAACTATTTGCTGGGCTTGGGGTAGGGGAAGTAGATCTAAGCACTCCACCTCATGGATATAGTGGTGGAGTAAAAACCAAGTTTGCCTTAGCGCGAGCACTTTTTAAAGAGCCTGATACGTTGCTACTGGATGAGCCGACAAACTTTATGGATATCGAGGGTAAAAAATGGGTGATGGGACTGCTAGCCCAGTATCCAAAGACTTTGATCCTAATTTCTCATGATATGGGGCTAATGGATAAGGCAATAGATAGAGTGATGTATGTAAATAAACACAAGCATATCATTGAAGAATACAAAGGCAATTACACTCAATATATTAAACTGCAAAAAGAAGCTGAGAATCTATTTAAGAAACAAGTGCATGGACAACAGAAGCATATAGAGAAGCTTGAGCATGCAATGAAGGTGATCGGAGTAGAGGCGCGGATCGTGATGAAAAAGCGCATTGCTAGACTAAAGGATGTACTGCCCGAGCTGCCTCCTGAAGTGCGAAGTATCAAGATCCAGCTACCTGAACCAGCTAGAAGTGGCGATATTTTGATTACTGCTAGATCAATCTCCAAATCTTTTGAAACACTGCAAGTAATGAAGCATTTAAATTTCTCCATTAGACGAGGAGAAAAAATTGCGATGCTTGGACCAAATGGAGTAGGTAAGTCGACGCTTATTAAACTCTTGATCGGCCAAATGAAGGCTGATGAGGGAATTGTAGAGTGGAATCCTATGAATAAACTAGGTTATTACTCTCAGGAATTTGAAAACTTTGACATGGAAAAATCGGTGCTAAATCTGTTTGGCGACAAATGTCAGCGGATGGAATCTTTTTGTAGACCATTTTTAGGTAAGTTTGGGTTTGCTGCCAACAAGGTCCATCAAAAAGTGGGGACACTATCTGGTGGCGAAAAGACTCGCCTAGCAATAGCTATGCTTTGTTCAACCGACGCTAATTTGCTCATACTCGATGAGCCAACTACGTATTTGGATATTATGTCGCAAAGGGTGATACTTGAAGCATTGAAAACTTATAAAGGTACAATGATCATTGTGTCTCACACCGAAGAATTTATCAAAGAGCTCAAGCCTGATAAAGTATTCTTGATGCCTGAAGCCAAGATGGATTTTTGGCGAGATGAGATGAGTGGTAAAGTGGGAGAAATCTAGATAAATTATCCCCACAGGAGGATAATTTAATTTGATGGATAGAACATTTATATTTATTGATGAGTGTGGGAAAGCGGATTATTCTGATGACTCAAAAGTCTTTGCTATTGTTGGTGTAGTAATAGACCAAGAGACGCGAAATAAATTGACGGAAAAGTTTAAGAAATTGAAGCTTAAATTTTTTAAGAAAGAATCGTTTGTATTTCATCGCTCTGAACTACGTAATGATTTAAAAGTAAATGGGGGTTAAGTGACATTTTGCGTTGGTAAAATCGAGTGATTTGACGGATGGATAGGATATAATCAGAAACAATTAAGCTACCTGGAGATTAATATGGCAAAAAAAATGGTGTTCCAAGT
>CAJAUT010000018.1 GCA_903945195.1 uncultured bacterium | reverse complement strand
TTAAAATTGATTTAATAAATTTGCCACATATTTTTTTGTATCTGGCGTGACTTTAACTATGCATATACCTACATCTCTTTGACCGTAGATAATGTAAGAATCGAGAGGAGCCATGAGCATAGAAGGGAGAGCGAGTAGATCTTCTTCACCTTCGACTTTGATAATTTGTTCCTTGTGATCTTTTTGATAGTTGGCCATGCACTCAAGAAATATCTTGCCGAAATCTGAATTGATAGTTCCCGCTGAATTTGAGATTGTTTTAGAAATTATAGGAAAATATTTTGCAATGGTATTTGGATCTATATCCTGTCTTTTGGTGCGAAAATCAACTAGGCATATACTTGGAGAGTGAGATGAGTTGATCAGTTCCATAGTTACGACATCTCCTACAGAAATGACCAAACTAGACACAAAGACGTGCTCTGAAATTTCTTTGATATCAGTAACAACAATGCCCATGGGTTGTTGTAATTTGGCTCTTAAATTGTCTGGTAAAACATAATTTGTTCTGGACTTAAAAAATTTGAGATATGAATGACCCATACGATCAATCAGGCCTGTGCGAATAAAGCTTGAACTGATGAGCTCACCATCCTCTGCAAGGACATGGGGTACGGAGATAATCTTGAGTGGAGGTAGGTCTAGAGATGCTCTTTTTTCGTTTATCACTATAGCATTTGGATGGGTAGAATCTGTGACATAGATCGCCTCAATACTTTGGTCTGTTAAAGTGGTGCCATAGATATCGTGAATTGAAATGATGGATGATCGCTCTAGAAACCCCATATTTCCCAGAAAACTACTGAGGTTTTGCAAGCGAATAACATAGGATTCGATGGAGTTTGTATATGACTTGTCATGTGAAAGAGGGGTGTCTACGATGCCGATTGTGACGTGCTGGGAATCGTTGAATGCTTTCTTGATAAATGCTTCGTGACCAATGTGGAAGTGGTCAAAGGTTCCACCTAAAATTGCAGACTGATATGTATAAGACATAAAATGCTATTTGGGTGAGCAGGTGTAGGTGAATTCCATTTGCTGAGTAGATTCATTTATTTTGTTGTCAATTTTGAATTTACAAAGTTTTTCTTTGCCTTTGACTATACTCTGACAACCAGTATAGCCGTCTTTGTTTGAGTATTTACTACACTGATTTGTTCCTGTGGAGTTTGATTTGCCAGAGAATTTACCAGATCCTACTATGATAGCGATAACTGCTACTACTGCCACTAAAATGTAAATTATGTTTTTGTTCATAAGTTAAGGATAACAGATATTAAATACCAAGTCGAGAGATAGCGGAGTCGAGGATTTTACCCACAATTTGAGGGAAGGTGAGTCCGGCTGCGCGACCAGCAATGGTAAAGAAACTAGACTCGTTTTTGTCGGACATGAGACCGGGAGGGTGATTGATCTCCATTACATAAACTTTGCCATCGTCTCCTAGTCGTAGGTCTACTCTACCAAAATCTAAACAACCAATGCTATGGTAAGCCGATAAGGCAATGTCGTTTATTTCCTTTTCTAATTTTTTGTTGAGTATGGCTGGACAAAACTCTGTTTTGGTCATATCGGCCTCGCCTGTGGCTCCGTAGACAAACTTGGCTTCAAAAGTATCTACGCGCGGGACTCCTTTAGGGAAGGCTTCAAAATTGAGTTCGACTATAGGGAGAGTTAGAGCGTTTGTTCCATTGCCTATGATGGCTACTGTAAATTCGCGACCTGGTAAATATTGTTCTACTAAAGCAGCTTGGTGGTAGTTTGTAATGATTGAAGCAACAGCACTCAGTAGCTCTTTTTTGTTTTTGACTACTGAATTTGATTTGATACCGATGCCAGACCCTTCACTATTTGGTTTTACGATGAGAGGATAGGTGAGACCCTTTGATAAAACGTCATCTTTTGAAGAGAATAATTGCCATTTTGCAGTTCTGACGCCATTTGCTTTCCAGATTTCCTTGGCTCGTGATTTGTTTAAGATGAGTGCGGCTGAGAGGGGAGTTGGACCTGTATGTTTGATCCCCAAGATTTCTGCAAGCATAGGAACTTGGGCTTCTCTGTCTGATCCACGACCAGTTCCCTCGGCAAAATTGAAAAGAAGATCTATATTTGGTTTGTTGGTTTCTAAGCTGTGATAAATATTACTGTCTACTTTTATATACGAAACTGCGTGACCATTTGTTTCTATAGCTTTGCCAATAGCTTTAATTGTTTTGATTTCATCGCCTTCAATGATTTTTTCGAGACTGGGGTCGTGTCGATCCATACCAGTTGGGCGCTCGTTGTAGACAATAGTGATGTTCATAGTATGATGATTATATGTTAAATAATTGGTTTAAGATGAATGAAAATACGCAATGAATGAAATATTTAAAGATCAACTTCAGTATTACGGTAAAATTTGGTTAAACAGAGTATCGCTAGTATTTGCGATCATATTGATTCTCCCAACTACAGCCATTTTAGCTACCTGGAATACCTTGCCAAATGAGCCCTTATATCCAATAAAAAGATCACTAGAGAATGTTGCTCTAATACTAGTAGGCAATAGCTTTTCGGCTCGTGCCGATCTGCAAGCGCAATTTGTAGAGCAAAGATTTAATGAAGCGGAAACTTTGATAACTCAATCATCAAACGAAGGTATTTTGGGACTTACCCAACAAATTCAAGTAGCTAAAACAGAAATTATTGCTGCTAAGAATTCTAAAAATGTAAAAGAAGTAGAAGTTGCTCAAAAGAAATCAGAAAAACTTGTAACTCAACTAAAAGGATATGATAAACAATTGGAAAATGTAAAAACTCAAATTAGTACCACTCCAAGCCCAACAGTAGCCCCCTCTATTTTACCTAGCAAGACTCCTGTACCAACGATCATACCAACTAGCACGCCGATAAAGAGTTTGGAGCCAACTTTAGCACCCAGTCATTTGCCTTCTGCTACGGCTAGTCCTTCGCCCAGCAATAAAGTGGCAGTGGCAAATGTATATGTAGAGCAGGTATCAAGTGTGCAATCTCAAATACAATCTGCAATTACTGAGTTGAGTACAGTAAATAATGATAATAATCAAAATAATCAAAATAATTCTGATAACAATTCTTCAAAAAATGAGAAGAAAGATAAAGAGCGGGGAAATAAGTAAACTGTCCTATAACTTGCAGAGTGTCATGTAGTATGATATACTGCCTTTAGTTAATTATATTGACGCATCTAAATACGCGGGTAAGTGGACAACACCAACCTGCACAGGCAGGTTTGAGAGTATAGGTACTTGATAACTTTTCCTTTAAATAAAGAAGTGTCGAAAGAGAACAAATATGTCGCAACAGCGAAGCTGGTTTGGTGGATCCAAACCTAATTATAAAAGTGCCGGTAGAGGTCGTGCTGGAGGTAATAAGATCAAGTATATGTCGGTTAGTCCCGCCATGCTGATTAAAAAAGCTACCCCAATAGAAACTAGGATATACACACCTACCAACAAGTTTGTGGATTTCCCCCTGGATCCACAGATCCAGAAAAATATTGCTCACAAAGGATATATAAATCCAACTCCTATCCAGGATCAGATCATCCCTACAATCCTAGAAAACAAGGATGTGATTGGGCTAGCTAGTACTGGCACAGGCAAGACTGCTGCCTTTTTACTACCACTAATTGATAAGATCGTAAAACATCCAGGTCAAAAAGTACTTATCGTCACACCAACCCGCGAACTCGCCGTACAAATAATGGAAGAGGGCAGAGCCTTCTCATTTGGAACTAGAACGTTCTTCACTATTTGTATCGGAGGGGTCGATTTGGGCCGACAAGTAAGAGAGCTACGTCGTAATCCACAGTTTGTGGTGGGTACTCCAGGACGTCTAAAAGATCTATCTGAACGCAGAGAGCTAAAGCTATACGAATATCGCACGATAGTACTAGATGAAGTGGATCGCATGCTAGATATGGGATTTGTAAACGAGATGAGAGATCTTGTCGCCCAACTACCAAAAGAGCGCCATTCATTATTTTTCTCAGCTACGATGTCTGATAAAGCTCGCATCATAGCACGCGAATTTTTGCATGAGCCAGTGACGGTAGAAGTAGCTAAACAAAGAGCTAGCGAAAATGTGGACCAAGACATTGTAAAACTAAATGGCCGCAACAAAGTAGAAGTATTACATGAGATGTTGATACGTCCTGAGTTTGAAAAAGTACTACTTTTTGGTCGTACCAAACACGGGATGGAAAAGCTAACGATGGAACTAGAAAAGAGAGGCTTTGCCGCTACTTCTATCCATGGCAACAAGTCGCAATCGCAAAGACAGCGTGCGCTACAAGCTTTTAAAAATAATCAGGTACAAATCCTACTTGCAACTGATGTGGCATCCCGCGGACTCGATATCGACAGTGTGTCCCACGTGATCAACTGGGAACTACCTGAGTCATATGATGACTATATCCACCGCATAGGTCGTACAGGTAGAGCCGACAAAGCTGGCGTAGCTTTGACTTTTATTGATTAATTTATTATTTGATAATAGACAATAAAAAACCCCGGTCACCCGGGGTTTTTTATTTGTTTAAGAAATAGAGTTATTTGACTTCAATTTTAATTATTGTCAAACTACCATCTGTATTCTTGTAACCTTTGTATTCTACTTTTTTACCGACTGCTAAGGCAGTATTGTAATTGAGTTTTACAATACTGTTTGATGCTAAGTGCAGTATTGTTTTGCCACTTATTGTGATTGTGTCACTAGTAATAGCAGAGATAATACCCTTACCTTCTACTTTTACACCTGTAACCACAGGAGCTGGGGTGGGGGTAGGAGTTATGACGCCTGGATTAACCAAATCTAGCATGTGGAATGCGTTGTCGCAGATCCCAGATTCATTTAGGACAATTTGTCCATTGAAGAATGGGTGACCTGGCAAGTATGCTCCATCTAGGTTTGCGTCACATACACTTGGTACTGTCCAACCACGATCTGGTGATGTAAGACTAATGGTGTATGTACTACCTGCAACCAATTTGATGCCAGCAGCGTCGAAGTCGACGTCTTGATAGCCATCTGTGGTTGTGTCAACGATAACTGGAGTACTAAGTAAGAGATTGGATAGTCCAAGTCCTTCTCCAGAATATAGATTGGCGGTCAATGAAGTGGTAGGGGAGTTTGGAGCACCAAGAGCGGCTGAGGCTGCATTGTAGGAGACATAAAAGCCGCCTTTGACTGAAACGCCTGTTGCTACAAATGATTGACCTAGTTCACCATTTGCCCAGATTTCGTGAGCTGCGGTAGTTGGAGTCGAAGGAAACACAACTAGATCGGATGCTTTCACCATAGGTGTATTAAATAATGGGATTGCTGCTACAGAAAGAGCAGTAACTATCTTTAATGATTTGCTTAACATATATCTAGTTCCTTTTTAAATAATTTATAACTATGATGAATCTTAACAAGTTGAACATTAAGAGATGATTAAGAAATTCACCTGTATAATCATAGTTATGAACACCTCATTAATCAGATCAGGATATGACAAGATAGCGATAAAATACCTGAAAAATAGAGATGGACTCAAAAGTGCAAAGTATATTTATCAATTGCTAAAGTATTTACCAAAACAATCTAGTGTCCTTGACCTTGGATGTGGGGCAGGAGTGCCGGTTGATGATATTTTGATCAAGGCAGGTTGTGACGTAGTAGGTATAGATATTTCTAAAGAACAAATAAAACTTGCTCAAAAAAATTGTCCCAGGGGAGATTATCTTGTGTCTGATATAGCTAATTTGAAGATGAATGAATATTTGGTCAATGCCGTTGTTTGTTTTTATACTATATTTCATTTGCCTAGAAATGAGCACAAAAAATTGTTGACTATCATGCATAGCTTTTTGCAAAAAGGTGGAATGCTGCTGATTACAATGGGTGACAGAGAGTTTGAGGGTGAGCACAAAATGCATGATACCCCTATGTGGTCTAGCCAGTTTGGAACTGTGAAAAATCACAAAATAATTTGTGAGGTAGGATTTGAAATACTAATCGATGAAATGGATAATAGTGGGGGAGAGCGACATCAGATAATACTTGCTAGAAAAATATGATAGAGAAAATTGCAAAGTTACACATAGCTGCTTTGCCACATACTGGTAGCTCAAAGAAGGGTGTAAAGTATTTAGCAAAGCTGTATAAAATCGTAGACAAAATTGGATATATAAAAATTGTAAAAAGAAATAATAATATTGTGGGAGTGATGACTGGAGTGGGTCCAATCATTTTGACATTGGTGGTACACCCTGAGTGGCAGAGAAAGGGAATAGGTAAAGAACTTATGAGACAACTAAAAGGTAGACAGTGGGTGTACACAGAGCAGTGTAGTGTAGGTTTTTATGAGAAGATGGAATTTGTAAAGATTTTTCAAATAGGGAAGATGATATTTTTATGTCGAAAATAATAGAAAAGTGGTGGGCAGTGATTTCCTTAACTCTACTTATCGCATTGTATATTTGGGGTACAAAACATATGTATTTCCACCAAGATGATCTGGATTGGTTTATGATGGCTAACAGACCATTTTGGGGAGTGATGATGGCTCCACTATCGGACCATATAAATTATTTGTTTAGATTGCTGCTCAAATTTGAGTGGGATACATTTCATCTATTTTTTCCTGCATATTTATTTGTATCTACAACTATGCATTCTTTGGTAATAGTGATGATTTATAAAGTGGCAAAAGCTACCAGTGGTAGAACTGATTTAGCAGCTATATCTGCTTTGATATTTACTATCAATACCAACTGGACAGAGGTGGTACTCTGGACTTCTGGACAGACCATTTCTATCTCTGCACTATTTGTATTGTTTGCAATGTATACCATTTGGCAAAAAATATATAGAAGTATCTATGTGTGGCTGTCTACATTTACATCTGCTTTGGCACTTGGTCTACTACCGGTGACATTTTTAATATACGGAATAGATTATAAAAAAAAGAAAATTCTTAAACTAGGATTTGTAGTGATAATTATTTCTTTGATGGTAATTTTGTTTTATAAATATATTGCAACTGATGGTACAAAAATTGAGTATTCTTTACTTTGGATGGTAAAAGTCATGGAGGTGATGGGCTTGGCAATCATCAATACAGTAATAGGGAGATTGTTTATCCCATTTGATAAATTTGAGACAATTCGAATAGGATTGGTTTGTGTAGCTATAGGAATAGGGATCTGGAATTTGCGCGGAAAGTTGAGAGAAATATTGAAAGATAAATGGAGCGTCTTTCTCATGATGCAAATATTTTTTTACTATTTGATTGTGGCCATAGGACGTGCGCAATACGGAGTGGGGATCATGAGAGCAGAGAGATATGCATATCTAGGACTAGCTTTACTACTTTTGTTTTTGGTACGAATTTTACGTAAAGTAAAAATAGATAAATGGGTGTGGATCGTACCTTGTATTGTGATAATCCAATGTGTAGGTCTGTATCATCGAGCAGAGGATTATGTAGTGCGACCGCAAATATTAAAGGGTGTAGTTGAGCAGGTTCAAAAAGATAAAATATCTATAAACTCTGACTCATATTTGCCGCATGAAATATTTAATGATGAGCGACTCAAATATATTGATCTGATCAATTTAATAGGTGATTGATTATATTGAATATCTCTGGCATTATGGATATATGTCAGAACAAGATGCTCAAGATATAAATAAGATGATGTCCAGTGAGCCTGAGGTGGTCATTGCTGCTCCTAAGAAATCAAAATTTATCTGGATAGTCCTGGGATGCGTGATTGTAGGAGTGGGGCTTGGGGTGGTGGTGTATCAGCAATCTATCAAAGCGCCTACAACTAGTGTAAAAACTACTCCAAAACCAACATCGGCGGTCATAACTCCAGTTCCAACATCAACTGTCATGCCGATAACAACTCCAACCTCTACTGAATCTGCGACCATCCCCAAGGTAGAATTTGTGACTGCAGCGGCAAATACAATGACTTTCCCAAAGAGTGGGAAGCTTAGAGTCTTTACAAATATTAACAATATTTTATTGGTAATAAAAATTACTACTGGAGGATCTACTAAAACTTTGACTATTCCTAACAAAGCTATTGATGCAACCACATTGCTGACCTATGTGGACTCAACATTTGATGTTGTAGCTGGGAGTACTGCCACTATTGTCTCTACCTTGAATGCGGGTGGTCCTCAAAATATGGGGTGGATCTTGCCTACAGCTGCAAATTTGTGTGGAGCAAATCAAGGAACAAAACTAGATGTCACGGCACAAATTGCATGGGCAGAGTCTCATTTGGCAGCAGGACAGACTATTTTTGCTAAACAGTGCTGGGCTGATCCTGGAAGTAAAACGGTAATACAAGACAATGATTTTAATGATTTTGTGCTTTTTTGGAGTTACGCAAGTGCAACTTCGGCTTCTACTAGCCCTGCTGCATCACCAAGCCTATCTCCCTCGCCTTCACCCAGTAGAGCAGCAAGCCCAAGTCCTAGTCCTAGCGTGAGGGCTAGTGTAGCTGCAAGTGTAGTAGCTACGCCTACTCCTACGCCTGTGGCATCGCCTCGCGTAAGTATGCCAGATACAACTGATGGCACGCCTGTGACGGGGATATTTGAGATCACTGTGGGGACGATATCTGTAGGAATCGTATTTTTGATTCTGGGACTGTTTGGACTCTTGGTACTGTAAAATTTGGTTTTTCTCTTGAGTGGATGATAGAATAGGGGAGTTGGCAGGGTAGCTCAGTTGGTCAGTAGCACCACATTCATAACGTGGAGGTCATGGGTCCGAATCCCATCCCTGCTACAAGTAGTTGATAGATAACAAAAAACCACTCATCGCTGAGTGGTTTTTTGATGTTTGTTGCGGAGCTAGGAGTTGGACCTAGTCTGTGAGATTATGAGCCTCACGTGCACCGTACACTACCCCGCGCGTTTGTTTTAAAGAACTAGCTTATTGTAACACCAGACTATAATATCTCAAAATTGATTGATTTAGTACAGATTTTTAAGACAAGATCTGAGTTTTTGTAAGTCTAATTTGCCAAGCCTTCCTAGAGGCTTTTGAATTGCCATATCATCGATGGTGCGAAGATACCAGCTGAGTAAAAGAGATGATTTTTCGAGTCTATTAGTTGGAGATGGCTCGATAATATATTCAATATTTTTGTGATTGATTTTCAAAATAGAAGTAAGGGGAGAAACTGTAACAAACCCAGTAACTTGATTGTCAAACATAATTACAGCTGGGCGAAATTTGCGAATTTCTTTACCCAACGATGGATGAAATTTAACTAGATAAATTTCGCCTTGTTTATACTTCATTTTCGCGCTCGGCAATATACGCTTCCATCCGATCGCTATCATATTGCTCCTCAGCAACCCATGCTTCTAAGGTAGGATCTGTGATGCGATGTTTTCGCAGAAGGAGATCTGTGATTGCCTGGGTAAGCAGAGTAGATCGGTCTATGTCGGGAAATGCCTTATCTAGCATATCAACTAATTTACCGGGCATTTTGAGTTGGACGCGACGATTGTTTTTACTTGACAATGCAAGACTGGCAGAGAGGTCTTGAAGATATTGGTAGTTAGTTAGTGTTGCAGTGCTCATGTGTATGTTTATACACACGTCTTGATAGTTTGTCAAGAATTTGGATATCAACTTAATTGAAGGTACAATATACAAAATGGAGGAATTATGAAAAAAACAGTTTTGCAGGGAATGAGACCTACAGGCAGGCTACATCTTGGTAATTATTTAGGGACTGCAAAGGGGATGTTGGCTTTGCAAGAAAATCCAGATTTTGATACCTACTATATGGTAGCGGATGTGCACGCACTTACCACGCCTTTTGATCCTAGCGAGCTATCTATCTCTAGAAAATCCGTGGCGATTGACTATTTATCTTGTGGATTAGATCCTGAAAAATCGGCTATTTTTATACAGTCAATGGTGCCGGAGCATGCTGAACTAGCATTTTATTTGTCTTCTGTTATGACAATAGCTAGGATGCAGCATTTACCAACTTTTAAAGATAAGGTAAAGCAATATCCCGACCATGCAACTATGGCGCTGCTAAACTATCCAATCCTTATGGCTAGTGATATTTTGCTATATAAAGCTTCTATGGTCCCCGTTGGTTTAGATCAGGAACCACATATGGAAATTGCTAGAGAAATTGCCAGGAAAATGAACGATTTGTATGGGATGGACTTCCCGGCACCTCAACGATACAAATCTAAAGGTGAATATGTGCCAAGTTTGATGGGTGAAGGGAAGATGAGCAAAAGCGTAAATGGATCTTTTATCAATTTAACTGATGATTTTGAAACTATCAAAAAAAGACTTGGCGGTGCGCCAACAGATAGTGGTAAAGGTGAGATGGTGCCAAAGACCGGCGGTGTGGCAAATTTACTTAAATTTGTGGAACTATTTGAAGGTGAGGAAAAGAGAAAAGAATATGAGAGTATGTACACAGGTAGTGGGATACGGTACGGGGATCTAAAAAATGAGCTGGCCATGGCAATAGACAAGGAGCTTGCTCCGATTCGCGAAAAAAGAAAAGAATTGGAAACTAGGCCTGAGTATGTGGATAGAGTGATCAAAGAAGGGGCAGAAAAGGCTAGAGCTATTGCCAGTGTGACAGTAGCTGAGGTAAAGCAAAAAATGGGTCTTGGGTGATATAATGATTTAAATCATTATATCGCTATTAGATCTGAAAATTTAGGTAAAATACATGATAAAAACGCAAATAAATTTTGAAGAATACAACAAGATAGAAGTCAGAGTGGGACGAATCATCGAGGCAGTGGTGCCTGAAGGTAGTAATAAGCTGATCCAGTTTAGAGTAGATTTTGGCGTATATCAAAAGACTATTTTTAGTGGAATCAAAGAGTGGTATAACCCTGAGGAGCTAGTGGGCGTAAAGACGATGTGGGTCGTGAACTTGGCGCCAAAGAAGACTCCTTTTGGGGATTCTGAGGGGATGCTATTTGCTTGCGATGATCGCGAAGGAAAACCGGTGATTGTGCATATATCTGATGATGTTGAGATAGGATCCGAATTTCATTAATTCCTATAAGGTCCGACCTGGTCTCCTGATTGTATTTTGAAGTCGACTAAACATCTTGGCTGATAGCCAGGATTTCCTTAGCAGGTCGGACCTTGGGGTAATCACTTGGAGACTGAGGAGAGATAAGGTAGAATGGCGAGTATGGCAAAAACAAAAGCAAGTGAAAAAGTAAAAGCAGAAAGTGAAAAGGTGGCCCCAAAACTACCTGATGGAGCAAAGCCAGTGAAGATGTGGAGTTTTAAATTTGATCTCAAAAAAGTAATTGTTTGGACTCTCATCATATTCCTCTTTATACCTGCTGTGGTGACATGGATGTCTGGGGCAACAAATGATCTAAACGTCACCATCTCTCAGGCCATGCAAGATATCCGTGAGGAAAAAGTAAAGAGTGTAGAGATCGTGGGAGACCAGGTGCTACTAGATTATGGTGACCAAGTGATGAAGTTCAGCACCAAAGAAACAGGCTCGACATTTACCGAACTTTTGACTCAGTACGAGATCAACCCACAAGATGTAAACTTTAAAGTAAAAAATGGAAGCTTCCTAGACAAAATTGGTGGGATTTTAAATATTCTCTCATTCCTCTTGATGGCACTGTTTTTTGTGATGATAGTGAGACAGATGAAGGGCGGGGGAGCAGGGGGCATGGGTGGAGGAATGTTTGGGATGGGCAAATCCAAAGCCAAACTATTTGCCAAGGGCAAGCAAAACGTAAAATTTAGTGATGTGGCTGGAGTGGACGAAGCCAAGATAGAGCTAGAAGAAGTCGTAGATTTCCTGAAAAATCCAGATAAATATGCCAAAGTGGGCGCTCGCACACCGCGCGGGGTACTACTAATTGGTCCAGCCGGTGTAGGTAAGACCCTGATGGCACGGGCAGTAGCGGGTGAGGCAGGGGTACCATTTTTCTCGATGGCAGGATCTGAGTTTATGGAGATGCTTGTGGGAGTTGGTGCCAGCCGTGTACGCGACCTGTTTGATACTGCCAAAAAAGCTAGTCCTTCCATCATCTTTATTGATGAAATCGATGCTATTGGTCGCACTCGGGGTGGGGGATCTATGGGAGGACATGATGAGCGCGATCAGACACTAAATCAAATCCTTGTAGAAATGGACGGCTTTACTGTCAAAGAAAACGTAGTGGTGCTGGCGGCTACAAATAGACCTGATGTGCTTGACCCAGCTCTCGTACGCCCAGGCCGTTTTGATAGACGTGTATCACTAGATATGCCAGATATCGAAGGTCGCAAAGCAACTCTTGCTATTCATGCCAAAAACAAACCTTTTGTAGAAAACATTGACTGGACATCGGTAGCTAAAAGAACTGTAGGATTTACTGGAGCCGACCTAGAAAACATGTTAAATGAAGCAGCTATTTTGATAGCCCGTGAGAATCGCAAAGCCATCACTTTTGATGATATTGAAGAAGCTGCAACAAAGGTAAAGATGGGTCCATCCAAGAAGCGTATCCAAAGTGATGAAGATAGGAAGATGACCGCCTATCACGAAGCGGGCCATGCTATAGCTACACACTTCCTCTCACACACTGACCCAGTGCATCGCATCTCGATCATCTCACGTGGCCGCGCACTAGGCTTTACTATGATCCCGCCGGCTGTGGACAAATACCAAAGCACTCGCACAGAATTACTTGAAGAGATTTGTACACTACTTGGAGGCCGTGCAGCTGAGAAACTGATTTACAACGACCTGACAGCTGGAGCATCTTCTGATATTGACCGCGTGACGAAGATCGCTCGTGCGATGGTGATTGATTATGGAATGTCGCCACTTGGACCAATTGATTTTGGACCACAAGAAGGACTATCTGAGTGGGGTCGCAACTTTATGGAGCCAACCGATGTATCTGACAGTAAGCGAGCAGAGATAGACAGCGAGGTAAAGAGAATAGTAAATGCTTGCGAAAAGACTACGATGAAGATCCTAAAAGATCAACGTAAAATCATGGACAAAGTGGTAGTAGCTCTGATGGAGAAAGAATCACTTGAAAGAGAAGAATTTGAAAGTATAGTAGATGTGACTGAAGCAGAAATCAAAGCTAAAAACGAGTATAGTGTAGTTTATGAGTAATACTAGTCAAGTCAGACAAGTAGCAATAAAACTCTCACATAGTGGTAGATTTAAAAAAATTATTCTTGCTTTATCTATTGCCGTGATTGTGCTTGGATTTGCTCTTTCTAAAGTAGAGGGAATAGTGGTGGGGGATGGACTCTGGTTTGCGATCACAACTGTGACTGGTGTGGGATACGGAGATATTGTACCTGTGACAACGCTAGGGAGAATCTTGGGGGCAATACTACAAGTATTTGGAGTAGTTTTGTTTGGGGCAGTGATGGCTTTTGTGTCTGTGGAGCTACTGAGATATCAAGAAGATTTTAATATGCGTAGATTACTTGATCGCATCGATGAACAAGATAGAAAACTAGAAGAGATCAAGAAACATTTGGATTTTTTGGTAAAAAAATGAGTAAATTGTTGCTAGTGGATGGATCCGCACTACTACACAGGGCATACCATGCCTATCCACCTTTAAAGAGCAAAGCGGGTGAGATAGTGGGGGCGGTGTACGGGGTAGCTAGTATCTTAATCTCTGCACTGGAAGAAGTAAAACCCACGCATGTCATGGTGGCATGGGATCTGCCAAAACCTACTTTTCGTCATGTCAAATACGTGGGATACAAAGCGCAAAGGCCAAAAGCAGACACTGAGATGGTAGATCAGATACCTAAAGTTAAAGATATCATCGAGGCAATGGAGATAATACAAGTGGCACAAGAGGGGTATGAGGCGGATGATATCATTGGGACTTTGTCTAAACTCTCAAGTCTCGACAATGATGTAATTATCCTGACAGGAGACCAGGACACGATGCAGTTGGTGGATGATCATGTAAAGATTTTGACACCGGCTAAGGGAGCTAACCCACCTGTACTCTATGGACCTGACGAGGTTAAAGCAAAATACGGGGTGACACCTGACCAGATAGTGGATTACAAGGCTCTCATTGGCGATCCTAGCGACAATATACCTGGTGTGGCTGGGATAGGTCCCAAGTCGGCTGCGACACTGCTAAATCAGTTTGGGACAGTTGAGAATATTTATAAAAATATCGACAAAATTGAGAACGAAAAAGTTAAGGAGAAACTGCAGGTTGGCAAAGATAGTGTGGAGCTATCTTATGAACTGTCTAAAATTGTGACAGATATGAAACTGTCAGAAACCATGTCGAACATGGAGTATCATGGCCTTCAAGGCCAGGCCTTGAAGGCAAAGTTTGAGGAGTTTGGTTTTAAAAGTTTGATAAAAAGATTTTTCCCGCAGCAAGAAACTGTTAAAATAGAGCCACAAATGGGACTATTTTGATGATAGAAAGAGTATTGCGTTTACCGCTTGAAGTAATTCAAGCCACTGATGCCTTTTCTTTGCCACTAAATGAATCAAGGTACGCAAATTATTCATTTACTAATGCTGCAAAAATCAGATATGCATGGGTGACGCAAGAAGTTGCTCCGTGGTTGGCTACTCAACGATTGAATAGAATATCAAAAGTAAAAAAAATACATCACTATTTAACTACTAACGACCCTAGAATAGTTGGTGAAAATATTGTAGAAGAAAGTAAAGATATACCTGGAAAGTTTCGTAGTTGGCTGAATGGTCCTGTGTATATAAGCGACTTGTATGACCCTGATAGAAGTGTTCCTGACTCTCATGTGTTTCCTGCGAGTACTCAAGTAACAGGACTTATGAATAAATGGGAAAAAGGAATTAAGCAGAGAGGTAAAACTTCAGACGCCAATGCAGCAGGTTGTTCCATTGCGGCGAAATGACCTCCCTTTGGCATCACACTCCATCGCCGTATATTGCTGAAGACTGTTTTTGCAATTATCTGTGGAGGACGCAGGATTTCAAATGGGAACTGGGTATAACCTATCGGCACATCAATAGTTTTTCCTTCAGGTACTATCGAGGGGCTATGTAGCCGGTCGTAATATGGCCAAAACGACGAGCCAATACAACCGGTAAACCAATAAAAACTGATGTTTGCCAGCATCTTGTCACGGCTAAGGGCAGTCTCTGGGTTT
>CAJAUT010000017.1 GCA_903945195.1 uncultured bacterium | reverse complement strand
TGCTGGCTTGTCACCTCTTAGTGACCTCCTTTTCATATCTTCGATACATTCAACTGGAATATTTTGCCAGATCTTTTTACCCATCTTGCCACCTTTATCACGGTAATAAAATTTTGGATATTCTACATCTGCGAGAATGTCACTTCCTAGGATTGAACCAATCGAACCATTTCTGATCCCCGTGTTAAATATCAATTTTATGGCTGGAATATACTCCTCGTCTATTTCTTTTTTTGAAATTCTTGCGTGACATGTATATTGTCGTAACCCAATCGAATCTACGATTAGCCTCGCTGTAGCGCGACTTGGAATGTTTTGCCTTTCTTCTGTAGGTAATGGATCTCCCAATTTTTTACAGAAATTCTCTTTCTCGGAAATAATCTCCTCCGTTGTCATCCAATTTAAGAAGGCCTTGACGCACTTATTGTAGTGATTTTTTGTACTATTTTTCCTTTCCTTCTTAGTCTCCATAAACTCACGCCATGTCTGAATTGTAAGTTCCTTCTCTTCGAAAAAAGGTAACACGAGAGAGAAGAACTTCTCATAGTTCTCCACTGTTGCAGGCGTAAACCTGTCTGACTTACGGGAATCGATAAATAATTGGGCACTGGTTGCTAATCTGTTCATGACTGAAACCCTTTAGATAGGTTTCAGTCCCCAGGAGTCGAGCAACCTGCAAGTGACTAAATGCTGGCTTGAGACAGGGTAGCTCACTAATTGTGGCTATTCCCAACACAAGCCCTTCATAATTGTTGTATCGCTTGTTCGTTTCAAAGGAACATCATTTTATTGCGATACATCAATCTATTTGGTGACCCTATAGAGAATCGAACTCTAGTTACTTGGATGAAAACCAAGTGTCCTAACCACTGGACGATAGGGCCATGACATCAAGTGGGCTAGCCCGCCGAAGTCTTGACGTAGGTGGGCCCACTGGGATTCGGACCCAGGACACCCTGCTTAAAAGGCAGGTGCTCTAACCAACTGAGCTATAGGCCCCACACTGGTTTATTTTAACATGGGATTTGGTTTTTGAGGATATGCGATTATTGTAGAGACGAATATCAATAAACTAATGATTGCTGAGGCGAAGCAGTACAGACAGATTGCCTGGATTACAAAGATCATCAGATAGACGAAGTAAAGAGAGAACAATGCCCCCATTGTGGTGAGGAAAAGTAATAGCTTCTGGGCTAGTTTATTGCCGGTAATGGCCACATAGATCGCTACGATCAGCTCAGCCGTATACTGGAACACGCCAAGGAGTGCAAGAGGAATAAGTCCAAAGAACATGGAGTATGAACTGTTTAATACCTTGCCGCAGTCGACCCACCAGTGGATGGAGCAAGGAGGGATAATGGCTGCATAATGTTCGTAGGTGAGGTAGCTAGCATCGATTACTCCGATAAAAGCTAAGACAATGATGAGATATGGCAAATATCGAGATAATTTCATTAATTTATATATTCCCTTATTCTTGTCATAAATTCTTTTTCTAGTTTTGTCTCTATAGCACAGTCACTTTTTCTTGCGACATAGGCTAGCAATATGTTTGATGCATTAATACAAAAGATTATGCGCAACCCACTACTTTGACCTTTATTGTCTATTGCCCATCTCATTTTATATATTTTCCAGCCGACTTGTAGAAATGGCTGTCTATCGTATGGTTTGGCAATTGATTCAATGATTTGTGAGCCTAGCGCATTTAATATACTATTTTTGATTGCTTTTAAATGTTGAACAGAGTCAATCTTTATTTCATCGCTCAAATCATCAGTATTGGTTGGTAAAAAATATTGAAATTCTTTGCCTTTGTGATGCTTGGCAATTAACTTCCAGTCTTTCCACACCTTGGTGTGCACAATAAAATTATTGCTGCCATTTTGCATAATCAGAATATTGATCAACTAAATTGTAAGCTGTAAATAGCTCGATTATTCCCCCATTTTCGGCTGACAAGTACGGGGTTTGTGTATGACTCAGATCTACAAGCTCTTGCCAACTTAATTCTCCATATTTATCTATTACATAGTTGATAGTTTTTTGTTCGTCCTTGTCGAAATCGGAAGGAATGTCTTTTATAATTTTGTATTTATATTTTGAGTCTTCACCAATATAACCTAATTTGATCAACATCTGAAGATCTTCTGTGAGAGTGCGTGAAAGAGGTCCTTGTTTTTGTTTGGTGTAGATTATGTTTGACTCAGAAATTGTCTTGTTGTAAAAAGCGAAATGAATAAAGTCTGAAAGATATTGAAATTTTGCAAGTTTAGTTTTGTCATCTATCGTTCCCTTTTTCTTTATGAGTTCATACAACAACTGTTGAGATTTTGTTATCATAATACACCTCTGATTTAGTTATACTGTTTAGAAGAAATATGTCAAGTTATTTAACGCTAGCTTTGCGTTCGCGGATCTTGGTAGCGGCTTTGCCGATGAGGTCGCGGAGGAAGTAAAGCTTGGCACGGCGAGTGAATGAGGTCTTTTTGACTTCTACTTTAACTACGACTGGAGCGTGGAGTGGGAAGATCTTTTCTACGCCGATACTACCGACGGCAATCTTGCGGACGACAAAAGTGGCATCATCTTTAGCGTGAATAGCGATCACGACGCCTTCAAAGATCTGGATACGGGACTTGTCCCCTTCTTTGATACTCTGATGTACGCGGACTGTGTCGCCTACGTGGAATGTGATGTCTTTGTGTACTGCTTGGTTGGCCATGTGGGGAATTATAGCAGGATATTTATTTTTCGACAATCATTTGCGCTGTAAAGCAGCTAACTTATTTGTGAAGGTTTCTGCCCCAATTGAATTTCTGGCATTATATGCAACATTAAAACCTCTAAGATCAGTATTATAAAAATCAAATGTTCTAGGATCAGCTTCGTACCATTCAGTAGCTCCATCTGCGAATTCGATAAGAAATCCGATTCCTTGAACACCGAGTATTTTACCTCTCCATAATTGTCCATCAGCTCTTTTTACATCTGGTGTTGAACCTACATACTCTATTAAAGAGTACTCAAATTTCTGAACCACAGACCTAGGATCTGGGCGCAGACCTAAGCCGTGCAGTAAACCATCAAATCGTTCTTTGAAGCTCATGTTTGATATTATACTTCGAATTATATCTGTATGCTATAGGGTTTTTACTCTTAATGCTCTCATCTAGAATTATGCATAGATTGTCTAGCCAGTTGGTTTACTTGTCCAATGTTCCTAACATCGAGATATGGAGCTGTCGACAATAGTTTCAATTGTAATTCTTGATCTTCATTTAATACTTGATCTGACTGTCTGCCAATACGATACTTAATTTGCACTGAATCGCCTGTTATCTTTGCTGTAACAATTACTGATTGAATATGACCTAATATACCCAGTATCCTCTCTAGTTCTCCATCTTTTAAACCAAGAATATGAGCTGAGGATTCAGTTTGCTGAAAAATATATGCATTTGAATATATGTCGTGCTCTTGATCATTAACTCTGAGAATTCCCATATCTTATTTAGAATTAGCTTCGTGTTTGTTTTGCTCGATGTATTTTTTGGCTTCTTCAAATGGCTCGTAGCTGATGTTCCAGTCACCATCAAAGGGGTTGTCTAGATCAAAAATGATCTGATAGGTAATAGAAGTGACGAAGGCTGCGGCAATGATGGACAAGACATATAGGAATGTGGCACTAAACCCGATTAGAGATACTCCAACCATCAAGAACAAGGTAAGTGTATTGAAGAAGAACTTGAGCATGGAGGGAAGACGGGTAACACTGGCATCTATTCTCTCACTACGGATAGATGAGAGGTCTTCATAGGCGGTGACAATAAGCGGGAAAACTGTGGCGTCGCGCTTATCATTGAAGGTTATCTGGTCTAGTGTATGAAAAATACTAAGCAGTTCAGTGGACGGATGGATGGATCTTTGACCTCTAGCGGCTTCTGCATGTTCATTTTTGATCGTGGCTTCGACATAGTTGGTTAACGCTACTTTCATAGCTTTGTCCAGCTTTGCATCGTTTAAATAATCGATGTAGTTCCAGATGGAGGTGATAGCCTTGGCTTCTTTGCTCAGCAAGTTGCTGACAGTATTGAACTGACCCCAGACCTCGACTATGGTGAAGGCGGCAACGAGTGTATAAATAGTTCCTAGGAAACTGACCAAGATACTAACTCCACTTAGGTCTGAGACAAAAAGAGGAACACCAAAATATGATCTAATCCCCATCCCTAGAAGTAGGAAAACGGCAATTGTTGAGATGACTTTGGTGACTAGTGATTTATTCATATACTCCTCTTAATATATATTATTTAATTGACGCTGTTAAAAAAGCAGTAAACACTGGGTGTGGAGATAAGGGGCGAGATTTGTATTCTGGGTGAGCTTGGGTGGCAAGGAAAAATGGATGATCCTCCTTCTTTAGCTCGATCATCTCGACAAAGAAATCATCTGGTGAAGTACCAGAGATAACGAAACCTTTGTCCTCTAACACTTTGCGGTACTCATTGTTGAATTCAAAGCGGTGGCGATGACGCTCGGAGATCTCGGTCGTGCCATAGATACTGGCAGCGAGTGAATCTTTTTTAAGAATTGTGGGATAGGCTCCAAGGCGCATACTGGCACCATTGCCCTTGATACGCTGATACTTGGGATCAAAGGGAATGTCGTGGACGATAGGATATTTGGTCTTTTCGTCGATCTCGGTGGAGCTGGCACCCTCTAGCCCTACGACGTCTCTAGCATACTCGACGGCAGCTAGCTGCATACCGTAGCAGAGACCTAGGTAAGGAATCTTGTTCTCTCTGGCATATTTAATGGCTGCAATCTTGCCTTCTGTGCCTCTAGCTCCCCAACCTATTGGGACGATGATGGCCCCTACCCCTTCGAGCTGCCCTGTCCCCTCTTTTTCGATGATTTCTGAGTTGATACTTTTGATGTCTAGCTCTATGCCTAGGTCGATACTGGCATGGTCAAGCGCTTCAAAGAGGGCGTGGTAGCTGTCTTTGAGATTGTAGTCGCCGGTCTTGAAGTATTTACCGACTATGGCAAGGGTGAGTTTTTTGTCTTTTTTGGCGAGAGCCTTCTTTACGAATCCTTCCCAGGCTGCTAGATCGGATTTACTGTCTTCTAGACCTAGTTTGACTAGGATTTTTTTGTCAAAATCTTGCTTGTGGAAGTTTAAGGGGACTTCGTAGATACTTTTTAAATCTTGGTTCATGATGATGTCTTCTGAGTGCATATTACAAAACAAGGCGAGGCGATCACGACGACGTTCATCTAGATCCCCTTCAGTCCTGGTGACCAGGAAATCTGGCTGGATAGACATGGCATTGAGCTGTTTGACAGAGAGCTGGGTAGGCTTGGTCTTGGGTTCGCCGATGTGCTGAGGGGTGGGGAGATAGGAAACATGGACATGGACGACTGTATCTTTTTCTCTTAGCTTCATGATGCGGCTGGCTTCGTAATACAAGACATTTTGGTACTCACCAGCAGTTCCTCCAAGCTCTACTAGACAGATCTCGGCAGCGTCTTTTTCTGCGGCCATTTTGATACGAGAGATGATCTCGTCGGTGACGTGGGGGATGGCCTCGATATCTTCGCCGCCGTACCCATTGTCGCGCTCGCGGTCGATCACGGCTTTGTAGATCTGGCCCATGGTGATAAAGTTGTGGCTCCCTAGATTTTTACCTAAGAACCGCTCGTAGTTGCCTAGATCCATGTCGGTCTCGGTACCATCTTCACAGAGGAAGGCGTCGCCGTGCTCAAGGGGATTGATGAGACCACTATCGATATTTAGGTAGTTTTCGCATTTGACGACCGTGACAGAGTAACCCTTGGCTTGTAGGAGCATGGCAATAGAGGAAGTGGTGACACCTTTACCTAGAGATGACAAAACTCCACCAGAAACGAAAATATATTTAGGATTTTTGAGCGGCATAGGCTATTCTACTATTTTCGGCCTATCTTTGACAATGGGGTCTGATTCTTACTCATTTAATTCTCGCATTCTTTGTTCTCTTTCCATCTGTTGAGTTAATGCTATAGCTTCAGCTTTAGCATTTATTGCGTCCTTCTCGTTAAATAAGGCGTTTAGTCCACCATAGAGAATTAGTGCAAAAATTGTGGGAACTGCAACAGCTATGGCGCCATCTTTGAATGTACTTGCATTAGCAAGTTTATATACTTCAAAACCTAATGACACTGGTACCCCAACCGTAGCTAGAAACATCATGCAACCTCCAAGCAATAGATTTTCATCGTTTTGATCACTTAGCTGTTCTGACATAGTTAAATATTACTACATCCTGTCAATAGTTTTGATTTATAGGATTTCGCTACTGGGCAAGGAGGAGGAATTTTCCACGATGGCGTAGAGATCGGTGCCGTATTCACCTGTGCCGACAAAGACTGCTTCACCCCGAATTATTTTTTCTAGGGGCAAGCAATGTTTGCACCCAGATTCGCCTGAGTGACATTTGAACCTCTCAAGTGATCTAGCGAGTTTCATCTCCTTACCTACTTTCATCACTAATTCCTTAGATTTATCTAGATCAGGGAGATTTTTGCTGACTGGCATGTCGTCCCTGGCTATATACCAGTAGCTGGCTTTTTTGACTGTCCTAGTTTGGCAGTTGTGTGCCAGGAGATGATAGATAGGTAGCTGCAGCGAGTCCACGGCTTCTTCGCTATTTCCCGTTTTGAAATCCAGGATGTTTACCGAGTCATCGGACTCGTTATACTCTAGCCAGTCTAGTTTGCCACAGAGAATTAGATTGTCTTCTTCGCTGATCCAGTAGTAAGGCAGATCCATCTTGATCTTGACTGCCTTGCCAGTGAGAGGCCCTGGGTGAGCCATGACCCTACGTAGCATATCCTCGCCACGTTTTTTGTATCTACTCTCCGTCTCTAAATCGGGGAAGCCGCCAACTGAGCCAGATACTTTGGCCCAGGCAGATTCAAACCTTTCAAGTAGCGAGACTTTGAAACGATCTGTCGTGGGCAAGACAGAGAGTGATTCTAGGACGTCATGCACGGCTGAGCCTAGGGACATAGCGGGACTGGTGAGGGCTATCTTGTGACTAGTACGGGGATCTCTATAGATACTAGCTAGGTAGTAAGCACGAGGACAGTTTTTGAAATTGGAGATACTAGAATGAGACAGCCAGACGGCTGAAAATTTATCCATGATATTATTATAGCAATGAAAAACTTTAAATTGATAATGATTAGTTTTTATAATAGTTTCGCCTGGAAAATGCTGATCGGATCATATTTGATCGCCATCATCGGCGGACTGGCAATATTTAGCTATGAACAATACGGTGCACAAAAGGTGCTGGTGGCAGAAATAGGCAACTCAAACAAAGTAGTGGCTGAGCTGACTGATGTGGCTAAACAATATGAGACTCTCAAAGCAGATGATCAGGTCAAAAAGAACGAAGCATTATCTGAAGTCATCACAAATATTCAAAAGACTTACGAGGATGGGGCAAAGCTATTTGAGGACCGAGCAGACCTTGTAATCACAGCCGGCAAAGTTGCGACTGTTGATAAAGAACTAGCGAAATTTTTGAGCTTGCTAGGAGATCAAAAATGGGTAGAGGCTAACGAACAAGTGAAAAAAGTAAGAACAGAGATAGATAAGATAATCGTGGCAAATACTCCCCGCACGACAGCTTTGCAGTCAGGCGGGCAGGCCAAAGTTGATAATACCTTACCTGGATCTGGTTATAGTAGACAAAAGGTAACTACAGGTCGCGGGGAGTTTGTGATATCCATGATCTCGGCTCCTGGTGCTCGCGTGATCGTAGAGACAGCAAGTGACTCTGACTGCAGCGACAACTGCCCTACTAAAACTCTGGCTGAGCATGTAGCGGCTAGTGGTGGATTTGCTGGAATCAATGGAGCTTATTTTTGTCCACCTGATTACCCTAAATGTCAGGGCAAGGTAAATAGCTTTGATACGCTTGCAGTAAACGGGCGAAACAAAGCCGTGCTAAATAGAGCGAACAATGTGTATTCTGTAGTACCTTTAATGGCTGCATATGGCAACAATTTATCTTTTTATGATCAGACTGTGCAGTGGGGAGTAGATACAAGTAGTACCGGTGCACTAGCCAATCATCCACGACTGGTGAGGGATGGCAGTAATGCAACTGGTGACAATGGGAGTAAAGGCACAAGAGGATTTATCGGGAAAAAAGATAGCACGATCGTGATAGGTCATGTATATGCAGCCTCGCTACAAGATACGGCGGAAGTACTGGTGACGCTAGGGATCCAAAATGCTTTAAATCTAGATGGTGGTGGATCAAGTGCTTTGTATTATGAGGGATCGTATAAAGCTGGTCCTGGGCGAGGACTACCGACTGCGATTGTGCTAGCGAGATAGTCGTTCGTACAAGCTAATAATCGTAGGTACCCCTAAACCTATTGACCCGAGAATAATTGAACTAAGTACTGTGTAATACAAGATTTTTTCTGATATTGGAACTTCTGACTGTGTTATCTCTTTACTCGCCATGCCTAATATGTCGCAAGAGTGCTCTCATTTCATTCGTTTTTGGGTAGTATTTTTTGACCATGGTCCAAAAGCGTACCCCATGCCCTTTCCACTGTAGGTGTGCTAGCTCGTGTACTACGACGTAAGACACAGCACCTGGTGGCGTGTAGCGAAGCGAGAGATTGAACGAAAGGATGCCTGAGGGAGCACAGGTGCCCCAGTACGTATGGACTTTGGTAAACCTAACCCCAGTATGTTTGAGCCCCATCAACTTTGAGTATTTTGTGAGTTCATTGTGGATAAATAGCTTTAGCTCATCTTCTGTAAAATACTCGATCTTTGGTGCTACAGGTTTTTGCATCTCTTTGATACGTTTTTCTACCCACTTGGACTTGTCATTTACAAAGCGATCTATGAGAAACTTGGGCATGAGGTAGGGCGCGCGGGCGATAAGTACACCATCTTTGTTTACCTGCAGAGAAAGTGTACGTTTGCGAGCGCGAATGAGGGTGTAGTCCACAATTACTTATCTTTGAATTTTAAAATACCTGTGAGGATGACCAAACAGAGAGCAATAATAAAAACACCCCAAACTACACTTCCTGCACTCAATACGCTAACGTCAATCATTTTGAACCTCCTTAACAACTCGAGTGACAAATACAAACTAATCATACCATATAGAGAAAATACAAAGATCGTTATGAGTGATTTTGGAGATACAAATGCAACAACAAACCATGATACTGAGATGCTCGATAGAAAATTGGAAAATTGTTGTGTTTGAGTTTTGTTTAGCACTATTTCCATAATTTTATGGATGCATTTTAATGTCCAAATGCAATTGCATCTTTGACGTGGCCGGTGGAACCTAGGAATGAACCATAGGAGAGCGTGTACTCTCCCCATTTGTCATTAATCTGATCCTGCGAAGTGGCGAGTGATTTTTCTTTGACCAAATCCCTGAGACAGCTGAGCTGACCATTATCTTTTTCTAAACCAAAGAAAGTGACGGCGATCTTTTTTACCTTTTTACAAAGAACGGTTCTTTGTAAAGAAAGAGCGGCATCTAGGAGCTCGTGATCGGTGAAGATAGAGTGATGGAGCTGATGGCCAGCGTGCCAGCTAGTGCCATCTCCAAAGCGTAGATATAGGTGTACTGCGGTGGCGGAACAGTCGTATTTGCGTAGACGACGGGCGGCTTTGGCGACTAATTTGGCTAGGATGGGACGCCAATCATTTAAATCCATCGGATGAGGCAGGACATATGACTGGCCGAAACTGCGCCTACTAAACTCGACATCATCGACCTCATAACCACGCAAGCGCGTGTACCAGTATCGACCCAGGATGGACTCAAAAGCTGATTTGAGAGTCTGGATATCTGCCTGATAAAACTGTCTAACCGTAAAGATGCCGACCCTGTGGAGGCGCGCTTCGTTGCGCACGTTGATCCCGCATAGTTCTTGTAGGGGAATGCTGTCATAAATATCCATAAAGTTTGTATGGTCGATGATGTCAAAACCGTCTGGCTTGTGTAGACCTGAGGCGAGCTTGGCCAAGACCTGATTGGTAGAGACACCGATAGAGACGCGCAGGTAATCGCCGATTTCTTTTTTGATACGTGATTTGATTTGGGTGACGATTGTTCCTATGGAGTCAGACCCCTTGGGTACAGGCAATGTCAAAACGAATTCATCGATAGATTTGGGGATGATATGGTCTGAATAATCATCTAACAATTTGGCAAATTTAGTATGAACTTCCCTATATTTATCTGGATCGGCAACGCGTGCGATGAGCCAGGGACAGAGATCTTTGCCTTCCTTGAGATTCATCCCTGTTTTGATACCCCAGAGCTTGGCTTCGACAGATGGAGCCAGGATACAGCCGTAGGGAGCGTCTGAGTGGACGACAGCGATTGGTTTGTCTCGCAGGAGCGGGTTGGCTTGCTGCTCGACACTCGCAAAACAAGAATTTAGATCGATGTGCATGATGGTGGGTAAAGCGGGGTTGAATGCTACTTGGAGGGTCGGACCCTTAAAGTAAGTCATATGGAAAACTTTAAGGGTCCGACCCTTAAAGTGTTAGTCGGGCAGGCCATCGGAGACCTCTTCGAGTGTCCAACTAAGATTGTCGGCGTTTAAATTGAGCCGGAAAAAGAGATTGCCACCAACGACCGAGAAGACATGGTGGCGCGTGATACCATCGCGGTAGGTGTGGCGCAGTCCGACCTGAGAGACAGAGTACTCATGGTGACCCCACCGAAGAGACAAGGGTCGTACAGCACGAGCAATAGAGTTGTATGAGGTGATGACAGAGACTGGTTCGGATATCCTTTGGATCATGCTTTAACTATATAACCGAAGGTAGGGCGAAGTCAACTGATATAAGAGCCATGTGAGAAGATTTGCACTTGCTTTTGTTTCTTTTTGCAATGCTTCTATTTCCTCACCTATTTTTTCAGGCGTATCAGCTTTGGGTGCTAAATTTATTGGTTCTGCTTGTGAGGTGCCTACCACAATGCTCAATGGTTCATGTGGCATAAATTACTCCTTGATGGCAGGAATATTTAATAATACAGAAATTTCTTTTTTGAGAGCGGGTAAGTAATTGATCCCAAATGGCAGTTTGAGCTCGCGAGAGTCATGGAGATTTTCAAAGACTAGAGTGATGTGATCCTCACCTTTGTTGTCCTGGAGAAGTTTGTTTAGCGCAAGGAGAGTAGGCTTACTAGTCCCTTTGGGGACGATGATACGGTTGGGATCAGAAACTCCTGGAGTTTGGGAGCCCTTAACTCCAGGAGTTAGGGCATCATCTCCGGTATCTGGGACCTGCTCGATGGTGTCGATGATAAAGGACAGGCTGTCTTCTCTCTCCTCGACTTTACCTTTGACTATGACCACACTATTTGGGATGAGGAATGATTTGACTAGCGCATAGGTCTTGGGGAAGACTACCGCCTCGATCTCCCCTGCTTCGTCGGTAAGGAGAAGGAAGGCCATCTCTTGTTGTTTGGTCTTGGTGACCACGGTCCTAGCGGTTTTGATGATGGCCGCTACCGTGATCTTTTGACCTTTGTAGTCGGAGATTTCGGATAGTGGTTTGCACCAGTCGGTACGAGCTTTCTTTAAAAGTTTTTGACTGGGGTGTTCGCGGAGGTAAATACCCAAGAGCTCCCGCTCCATCTCCATGAGCTGACGATTACTAAACTCTTCTTTGCTGGACTTCCAGTCGTCTACGATAGAGACCTCTTCTTGGATCAAGTTATCAAACAAGCCACCTTGGTTGCTATCTTTTTCTACTCCAGTTTTGCCTACCTTACTTCTGACATTATCGATCTCGTCTAGGATCACGGCGCGTTTACCAAAAGCATCAAAAGCCCCGACTTTGATCAGACTCTCGAGAACTCTTTTGTTGGATTTTTGGGTATCAACGCGAGCAATAAAGTCTGTAAAACTCTTGTAGTCTCCCGCTCCTGTGCGCTCCATGAGGATATTGTCGATGGCTGCTGTACCTACGTTTTTGATGGCGGTAAAGCCAAAGCGGATGGCTTTGCTTTCTAGAGATTTGGCATCTTTTTCGATTTTAAAATCGGCGTCAGATTTATTGATATCTGGAGGCAAGACTTTGATGCCCATGTTGCGACATTCCTCGAGCGAGAGCGACATCTTGTCTTCACGACCTGACTCGGCAGACATGAGGGCAGTCATATATTCGACTGGATAGTGAGCTTTGAGATAGGCTGTCTGGTAAGCGATCATGGCGTAAGAGGTGGCATGAGCTTTGTTGAAACCGTAGCCAGCAAACCTCTCGATGAATGACCAGACTTTTTCGGCCATACTTTCCGAATAATTGAGGGCGACGGCTTGGGCGATAAATTTCTTGTGCTCTTTGTTCATGGTCTCGATCGATTTTTTACCCATGGCACGACGGAGGATATCGGCTTCTCCTAGTGAGTAACCAGCCATGACATTGGCGATCTTTAAAACCTGCTCTTGGTAGACAGCAATGCCGTAGGTTTCACCGAGGATTGGCTTGAGGTCAGGGTGGAGATATTTGATACTGTCCGGCTCGAGCTTGCCTTTGACGAACTCGGGAATGAGCGCCATAGGGCCAGGGCGATAAAGAGCGATTAAAGCGACCATATCGCCAAAGACGTCGGGCTTGAGCTGTTTGGCGAGGCGGCGCATACCTGGAGACTCCATCTGGAAGACGCCAGTTGTTTCACCACGACTAAGCATCTCAAAGACTTTTTTGTCATCGAGCGGCAAACCTGACAAATCAATAGTGTCACCATTTGCACGAATTAGATTGATGGCGTTTTGCAGGATTGTCAGATTTCGCAGACCAAGGAAATCCATTTTTAGTAGACCAATAGCATCTGGTTTGACGTTTAGATCGATAGAGTACATGTCGTACTGAGTCGTGATCTTGCCGACTTTGGCATCCCTTTGGACTGGAGTGTAATTTGTAAGAGGTGCGTCGGCGATGATGACGGCGGCGGCGTGGGTACTAGAGTGGCGAGCGACTCCTTCGACGCGTTTGGCGAGATCTAATAGCTCTTTAAATTTAGGATTTTTGTAGAGATCTTGGAGTTCTGGGACAGAGGTCAAAGCTTCGTCGATACTAGAGCCCATGGGGATCAGCTTAGCAGCTAAGTCTGGATCTGAGTAAGGTAAACCCAAGACACGCCCGATATCGCGGATAGCGGCACGAGCTTCCATGGTACCAAAGGTGATGACTTGGGCTACGCGATCGATGCCATATTTTTGTGTAACATATTCGATGACACGGTCACGTCCTACATCGGCTATATCGACGTCGATATCTGGAGGACTGGGACGCTGTGGATTCATAAAACGCTCAAACTGGAGACCATGGGCTAGTGGATCCACAGAGGTGATACGTAGGATGTAGGAAATGATGGCACCAGCAGCACTACCACGACCTGGACCTATACGGACACCATTTGATTTGGCCCAGTTGATGAAATCCTGCGTGATCAAAAAGTAAGAGGCGTACCCTTTACTACAGACTACCTCAAGCTCGTAGTCGATACGCTTCATGATGTCTGGACCTGCACCGGGGTAGCGAGCCTCTGTCTTTTCGTAGACCATTTGTTTGAGGAAAGTTTCTGGAGTCATGCCCTCTGGTACTGGAAATTTAGGATAGATCATCTTGCCTGTGGGGATGGTGAGATCGCATTTGTCGACAATTAGCCTCGTGTTTGAAATTGCTTCTGGCAGATCGGCGAAGAGATCGGACATCTCCTCTTTGGATTTTAAGTAGTAAGTTGGCGAGTCCATCATGGTAAAGCGATTTTTGTCATCCAGAGTAGTGCGAGTCTGGATAGCTAGGAGTGCGTCTTGGGCACGAGCATCGTCTTTGCGGACGTAATGCACATCATTTGTGGCGATGATAGGAACCCCAAATTTACGAGATAGTTTTAGGAGCTCTTCGTTTAGTGGTTTGAGTTTACTTTCGAGACCATCGTGGCGCTGGAGCTCTATATAAAAATCATCACCAAAAAGCTGCAAGAAATCTTTGAGCCTCAGCTCGGCTTTGTCGATTTCTCCTTTCATCAAGTACTGAGGGATCTCGCCAGCCATACAACTAGAGGTAGCGATAAGACCTTCGTGATATTTGACCAAAGTCTCCCAGTCGATGCGTGGTTTGTAGTAAAAGCCTTCTAGGTGAGCGATAGAGGTGAGCTGAATCAAGTTTTTGTAACCTGTGAGATTTTTGGCTAGGAGCAAGAGATGATTGGTTTTAAATTCGCGGGATTTGTCGGCTCTGTTGCCGGCTGTGTAGTAGGCCTCCATGCCGATGATAGGTTTGATGCCGGCATTGCGGATGGTATTGTAAAAGTGGATAGTGCCATACATGGCGCCGTGATCGGTGATGGCGAGTGCGTCCATACCGTAAGCTTTGGCAGCGGTGGCTAAATCTTCGTCTTTGCAGAGTCCATCAAGGAGAGAGTACTGAGTGTGGACATGGAGATGGGTAAAATCGATACTTGTCATACTGCTTACAGCTTACAACATATGGCAAGACAGGGAAAGATAATCGCACTGGCTCAGAGTAGGACATGTACAAAGTAGCACAAAGTAGTACAATACGTGCATACACCGAAAAACTCTAAGTGTGAAATTTGTTTAGAAGATCGTGGTATTACCTGTGAATCGGGCTACAGTGGTGGACGAGAAATATTTCAAGAGAATAATATTGTAGGTACAGCAAGTCAGCCTATCGAACAATGTCCTGCATTTGCAGGCACTAAACAGCCTCTTGAATATTGGTTTAAAACCGAAGAAGTTTTGGAATATAAGGCTGCTACATATGATGGCAACAGAGTATGGTTTCCTCTATCCCTGTGGCATTTTATTAGCAGACACAGAAGCCCAGACCTATTATTTGACGCTATACAACCAGACTAAAGCAATTTACAAGATTTTTTGCAATATACTAGTGACAATTCCAGCGTCGGCTTTGCCACTACTAGCGCGCATGACAGCTCCCACAAAGAATCCAAGCGCATTTTGTTTGCCGGCTTTAAAGTCTGCAACGACGGTAGGATTATCACTTAAGATCTTTTCAATAATTGGCTTTAAGACATTTTCGTCTGTGACTTTGTCAGCATTTTTCGACTCTAACGATTTGATGTAATCGGCTGGTGATAGCTTTGTGTGATCGATTTTTTTATTGACTATATCTTTGGCGGCTGACTGAACAAATTTTGGATTCAATGTTTTCACCTGTTCAATATATTCCATCATTGCTTGATCATTTACGATTATTTTGGCAGCACTTTCCACTATGCCTAATTTGATTAGTCCATCAATTTTGCTGCTTGGAAGCTCGGGCAATCTAGACCTTATCTCTTCTAGCCACTCTTTAGAGATCACAATAGGGGGAATATCTGGATCTGGGAAGTAGCGATAGTCGGCCGCGTCTTCTTTGACACGCTGTGAAGCTGTGCTATTTGTGGCAGATCTGTATCCACGAGTTTCCTGCACTGGAGTCTCTCCTTTGTCTAGGATCTCACTTTGACGGACAAACTCTGATGTCAAAGAGTTGGCGAAATATCTGAAGGAGTTGATGTTTTTGACCTCGACTTTGTATGGAGGCAAAGAACCGTCCTTTGTAAGCGAGATGTTGGCTTCGAGCCTCATGGAGCCTTTTTCCATGTCACAGTCGGACACTCCTATGGCTCGTACAATATCTCTGACTTTTTTTAAGAACTCCTTGGCTTGCTCGGCACTATGAATATCTGGCTCTGTCACAATCTCAACAAGTGGGACAGAGGAACGGTTGAAATCTATAAGTGAGACCTTTTTGCCATCCACGAGGTCATGATGCATCTTGGCGGCATCTTCTTCGAGATGGATGTGATTGATACGCACTCTACCTTCAGTTGTATCAATATAGCCACCTATACAGAAAGGCTCATCTTTTTGGGAGATCTGATAGCCTTTTGGCAGATCTGGGTAGAAGTAGTGTTTGCGGTCAAAGTGCGCAAGACTTGGGATCTCACTATGGATAGCTAGTCCCAAGAGAATGGTATCTTCTATCGCCTGCTTGTTTGGGACTGGCAGACCACCAGGTAAGCCTAGGCAGACTGGGCATGTATAGATATTTGGACCTGGAGCGTGGAAGGGATCGTTTTTGCAGCCACAGAACATCTTGGATTTGGTCTTTAGTTCTACGTGGATCTCTGCGCCACAGATGAGTTGATAGGTCATGCTTTGATTTCCTTCCAGTTAACCTTTTGTTCGTAGGCATAGGCGGCATTTAGGACTTGTTGCTCCTGAAAATGATTGCCAATAATTTGGGCGCCCACTGGTAGGCCACTAAGTAAACCAACCGGGATATTGACTGCGGTAAGACCAGCCAAGGAGCTACCTTCGATCAAGAGATCTGAGAGCTCACCAAACATAGCTTCGTTTAAGGTCGAGCCAATGGGTAGCGCAGTAGAGGGAGCGGTTGGCGACATGATGAGGTCTACCTGACTAAAGATACGATCAAAATCTTGTTTTAGTAGCATGCGGACTTGCTGCGCGCGTTTGTAGTAGGCATCGTAATACCCAGATGATAAAGCATAGCTACCCAACATGACGCGGCGCTTGGCTTCTTTGCCAAAATAGGTGCGGTCATTGCCATAGCGTACGCCGTCGTAACGGGAGAGATTGGACGATACTCCAGCTCTTTGGATGATAGTATAGTCAGCGATCCCAAACTTTGGGTCCATCAGATTGACTTCGACTAGTGTGGCTCCGAGACTTTCTAGTTGCTTGGCGGATTTCATTACCATATCGTTGATTCCAGCCTGAGATTCTTTCATGAAATATTCTTTGGGTAGGCCTATACGTAAACCTTTAATGTTTGAATTTAGATCTTTTAGGTAGTTTGGGACTGCGATGTCTGGAGTTGTAGCATCTAGCACGTCATGACCCGCGATGACACCTAGCATGATGGCTGAGTCGCGAACTGTCTTTGACAGAGGTCCTGGAGAATCAAGCGAGGCTTCCATGGCAACTACACCATAACGACTGACACGGCCATAGGTAGGCTTGAAGCCGATGACACCACACCAACTGGCTGGCTGACGGATACTACCTGCTGTCTCTGAGCCAATGCCACCGATGACTTCATTTGCAGAAACAGCCGCTGCTGTACCACCTGAGGAGCCACCAGGGAGCTTTGATAGATCCCAAGGGTTGTGAGTGGGACCGTAGTCGGAGGTTTCGGTACTAGATCCGTGTGCCCAGGCATCCATGTTGTTTTTGCCGATAATTACGGCCCCTGCTTCTTTGAGTTTACGTACGACTGTTGCATCAAATGGTGGGATGAATCCATCTAATACTTTGGAGCTGGCGGTAGTGCGGGCGCCTTTAGTTAAAAAATTATCTTTAATCGAGATAGGGATACCTAGGAGTGGCAGAGACTCGCCTTTTGCGATACTTTGATCTGCGACTTTAGCTGAGGAAAGTGCTTGTTCTGATAGCACAGTGACAAAGGCATGAAGATCTGGCTCTTGCTTGGCAATTGAGTCTAGGCAAGCTGTCGTCAGCTCGACTGAAGAGATCTCTTTGGCATCTAATTTTTTACGAGATTCTTCGACTGTAAGGAGAGATAAATCACTCATGTTTGATCCTCTAGCACACCACTGACCATAAAAAATCCGTTGTGTTTCGCGTTGGCATTTGAGAGAGCCTCGTCCTGAGTGAATGAATCTATGACTACATCTTCCCGCATGATGTTTTGGAGACTTCCTGGGTGTGAAAGTGGGACGACATTTTTTAGATCTAGCTCGTCAAAGACTTCAACTTCTTTTAAGGCTTCGTCGAGCTGAGAATGGATAGAGACTTTTTCTTCGTCGGACAACGTCAACTTGGTCATTTTGACCAGTTTGGCGAAATCTGCGTCTGTAATTACTTGCTTGGTAGTCATGATATGTAGTTTATCACTTAATATTTTTATCATCTAGATTTTCTAATGCTATCTCAATCCATTTTAGCCAATTATTCATGTCGGCTTGTTTTTTTCTAACAATTTTTGCTCGTTGCTTTAATAACATTTCCCTTGGAGTCTTGCCTGAAAGCTTGGCCTGTACCCTAGCACCAAGGATTAATGCATCAACTGCAAAATTTGACTTATCAAAATTAAATCTATCTTCTTGTGCATCTGGCGGGGTTTTCTTTTCACTCATTATAACCTTCCAAAGCCTTGATGCGGTCGGCGATAGGTGGGTGGGTACTAAATAGTTTGGCGAGCCAATTACCATGAGTCTCCGAAGTGACTGGATCGTCGATATATAGATGGGCTGTAGCGGTATTTGCGGTTTCTAGCTGGATACTTTCGTTTGCGGCGATCTTTTTAAGGGCACCGACGAGTCCAGATGGCTGCTTGGTGATCAAGGCAGCAGAAGCATCGGCGTAAAACTCGCGCCTGCGAGAGATGGCGAGCTGGATGAGCTGACCGATGATGGGGGCCAAGATGATAAAGATGATCCCTATCACCATGATGATGGCATTGCCCTCTTTGTTGTTGTCGCGACTACCACCTCTATGCCAACTAATGCGCCAGGACCAGTCTAGAATCATGGCAATGGAGCCTACCAAAATAGCTACTATCGTCATCAACCTCGTATCAAAGTTGCGGATATGGGAGAGCTCGTGTGCCACTACGCCTTCTACCTCTGTGCGAGTGAGTTTGTCTAAAAGGCCTTGGGTAACTGCTACTGTGGCATGATCTGGATCCCTGCCTGTGGCAAAAGCATTTAAAGCTGGACTATCTATCACATAAATCTTTGGCACAGGGATCCTGGCGACACCTGAGAGATTTTGGACAATGTTGTAGTAGATGGGGTGAGACTTGTGGGTCACGGGGTGAGCCCCTGCCATAGACAGGGCTATTTTGTCTGAGTTGTAATAACTAATCCATGATCCAATCCCAGAGATAAATACGGCGATGAAAACAAATGAATAGTCCGCCCCGTATATGTAGCTATAGAAATAGCCAAATGCCGTCATGAAGGCGATAAAGATCGCAATAACCCAGAAGCTACGCCTCTTGTTAGAATCGATTTGTTCGTAGACGTTTAGCATTTAGTTCGTCAAGTCCTTAATGTTTATAAAGTTCTTCAAGTTAGAGGGAGATTTTGGGACTTTTTGTCTCAGCTGCAGTGACACTGGTGGCTGAATCCATACCTTCTACTTTTAGCCCAGGCTGTTCTTTGAAACCAAACATATTTGCTACAAAGTTGCTGGGGAATGTGACTACTTTGACGTTGTAGTCGGCAGATAGGTCGATCAAGGTGCGGCGAGCATACATGACTTTGTCAGAGGTATCGCGGAGCTCTTCCATGAGGTTTGAGACAGTCTCACTGCCTTTTAGCTCTGGATTGGACTCAACTATCACGGAAAGTTTTGGGAGCAAGTCACCTAGCATACTGGCGGCTTTGCTTTGCTTGTCGATATTTCCGCTTTCACTGGCTGCGTTTACGGATTTGCGAGCGTCTGCGAGCATAGTGAGGATAGATTTCTCGTGACTAAGATAGCCTTTGACACTAGCTTCTAGATTGGGGATGAGATCTGCTTGGCGTTTGAGCTGGTTGCCGATCTCTTGGATACTGGCCTTGATCCTGGTAAGAGCAGTCTGGAAAAAGTTGTAGATGGAGACTAGATATAGACCGACTCCAACGACTAAAATGATAAGAATTGTGACTGCGTTCATATGTCCCCTTTCTTTTAAACTTGTTACAGGCACAGTATAGCAAATTTCTTTCATATGTATTATATTTGGGTTATGCCCACGAGTAACTGGAAAGGACAGCTGGCGGTAGGTAAAGTGCAAACTAGAGCACTAGAGCTTGAATATATCCCTAGTATCCCCTTTGTTGATTGTAGGTATGATTTGATTCTTGAGGATAAGCAGAGGAAATTGTGGAGAGTACAGGTCAAGTATGCAAATGGAAAACCATCTAATACTGACGGATCTGTCGTCGTGAAGCTTGAATATAATGATCGAACTCATCATAGCTACACATACAATGCTACAGAGATAGATGCTTTAGTGGTTTATTTGCCTGTGATAGATAAATTATGTTGGCTACCCCCAGATATTTATGTTGGTAAGAAGCGCCTGAGTATCCGTGTAGTTCCACCAAAAAATGGTCAAAAAGTCAAAATAGTGTTGGCCAATAACTATTTTTGGTGATTATGTAGTAAAATAGCACCTTGCGAGGGGCTGTAGCTCAGTTGGTTAGAGCGTCCGCCTGTCACGTGGAAGGCCAGGGGTTCGAGTCCCCTCAGCCTCGCAAAATAGATCAAAGTAGATCATTTAATCTGCTTTTATACCAATTTCCTGTAATACTTTCATTAAGTCATCCTTTCCTTTGAAGTCGTAATAAACTTGATCTGGTTCATCTATTGACCGCTTATCTCGAGAAAATTTTGAATCGACTAATGCGTGAGGTTTTACCTCAATCATCCCATTTTCATCTATTTCCTCAATTTCGACTTCATCTCTTTCGCCGCGCTTGTAGTCGATAATCACTGTATCGCCAGCTTTACCCCCAGGAATAGGAAATTTGATTTTAAATTTTAATAACCTTTCATCGCGAGATCGAGAGGATAAGACTGATTCTGATGACACACCTTTTGTTAGTATGTGTCCATAAAAATCATAAAATCCTAAGTGAAACATCCCAAATGTTTCCATTGACTTTGATACCTTCAAAATATTTTTCCAACTTAGCTCTTTATAGTTACTTACTATTAATCTCATTACCTCATCCATACCCATCATTTGCAACAGATCTCCTTGTTGTCCTGTAAATGCAATACTTAAACCGTTATCCATTGCTACATCTTCTAGAACTTTAAAATTCACATCTGCTGTTATATCTACATCTCCCACAAATTTATATTTCCAATCAATATTTCTACCGCTATCACCCTTTTTTATGTGCGCTTTGGCATAGCTACGAACATCAGATTCCTTTTCTGGTTGACCAAGTGCCCCATAATCAAAAGTTATCACAGCCCCCTGATTTAAGGCCTTTGAGATATTTTCTTGAAATTTGGCTGCCAATAAATTAATTGCAACATAGTCATTGTGACCTACTTTGATTTCATATTTATTTACATACTCACTAACTTCAGACGTCATCTCACCCCAGTATTCAGTCCATTCCCCAGATTCATCTATGCCTACAAACATTTGACCTAATTCACCTTTATCATTCCTAACAACTTGTTCTACAGGAAACGCGTCTGGTAATTCGTTGGATATGAAGACGCCATTTACATTAGCTATTGGCAGTTCAGTTGCAGAACCATACACCCACTGAATTTGTTTGCCAGTTTTACTCAACCGCTCCCTTTGTCTTGGAATCAGTTCTTTCCCTAGATCAACTATGTTATATCTAATTTTCTCAAACAACTCAGGAGACTTGATCTTTATGTATTCTAATAAAGATTCAGACATACCGCCTTCCCCAGCCCCCATTTCAACTACGGAAAAGTCATCTGGAGATCCCAAAGCCTCCCACACACGTACAACCTCATCTCCAATGGTTGCTCCAAAAAAGAATGAACGTTCTGAGGCGGTTATAAAATCGGTAGTTTTATCAAGACTAATTTCCACTTTACCAGATGAATAATATCCGAATTGTCCATACAATGATTTCTCCATAAATTTTGAAAATGGAATTTTGCCCGTATCACTTCGCTTTAACAAAGCCATTATTTCTTGAACTTCAGGTTTGTTAGTATCAGCCGCAATCCCAGTTTTGCGCAATACTTCAAAACCATTTGATTGTATTGGCTCTAGAGTTATTGATCTATCTTTTGTCATACTAACTCTATATTATCAGCTGGAGTTTGATTATCGTAATTATTTGTGAATATCTTAGTTCTCACACTCTCCACTAGTCCTCGCAACGATATAGTTTGATATAGTAATTTTCAATTTCTACCAAGAAGGTTAGACAGCAGTGGTATTATTGGCTTTATGACAGAACTCGTTCTTCACCCCCTTGAAGTAGTAACCATTGGTGAGCAAGATATTGCGCAATTATATAGATTTCAACGTAGAAAAATAATGCCTGTTCCAGTAGACATTGTTGTCCTACACCCTAATCTCCCAGAGGGTTTGAGAGATCATCATCGGTCTAAAATTGAGTACCCTATTCTCGTTGGCTTACACGCTACACTGGGTGAGGTTCATTATATTTGCCGTATAGCAATGCTTTCTGATGAACAGATCTTATCTGTTGCAAGCGGTCCCTATAGTGCTCATCAGGTTGATAATTGGTTATATCTTGGAGGTGAAATACCACCATATAAAGTTACTCAAGGAAAGTTGGCTTTTGCTGGTACACAACTAGAAATTGCTGGAAAGAGTAATGAAGTTCGTACTATTTCCAGATAGATACGTTCTAATATCCTCTACCAATCCTCGCAACGATATATTTTGATATACTGATTAAGATTGGTAATTTCTGCTAAGATCTAAATATGAATCAACAGCTTTTGGCAATGATGTTCTGGAAGAAGGATGGTAACAATCCTGAGCTTAATACATTGCGTGTTTTTGCAATAGTTTTGATGCTCGTTTTTAGCGCTTATATGTTTTACTTAGCTTTCTAACAATTTATATAAAATTTAATTTGTAAGTTCTAATATCCTCTACCAGTCCTCGCAAATAGATCAAAGATCAATATTTGTCGTACTATTCCCCCTTTTTTTCTGTTACTATTTAATCATATGCGTTTCAGATTATTTGTCGTATTATTTATTACTCTTTTTATCTTTGGACTATTTCTAATTAAAAGTGATGTATTTGCTGAACAATCGGGAAGCTCTCCTTCAAACAATAGTACTTCGCGTGTTAAAACGATCTATGATTCACTAGTTTCCTTGACGCATGGATCTGACTCAACTGGTGCTTGGGGAGATTGGGGTGCTTTTTGGAATCGAATTTATTCAGCTGCTACATGGACTCCAAATGGTAATGCTATGACTGCAGATTGTAAAGCGGGTGTCACTTTTTATTCTGGAAACTCTCGCACTCAAAAAGTTGGCGGAGGCGTATTGGATGGAGGAGAATGTACGGTAACGGCTGATTGTTTTTCGAGTGTATGTACACAGTTTTATCAAGACTCTGATGGTGACTCATTGGGAAATGCTGGTGCACCTACTAAAAGATGTGCAAGTGTTTATACAGGTTATGTGACAAACAATACAGATTGTAATGACACGACAAATACTATCAGAACAACAAATATAACAGGTGGAACTATTACAACATCTGGTAGTTACAAAATACACACTTTTACAAGTGGTGGTAATTTGACTGTCAGCTGTCCAACTAGCATTAGTACAAACATTTTATTAGTAGGCGGCGGAGGTGGTAGCAACACAGCTTCTGTTGGTTCTGGTAGTGGTGGAGGCGGTGGTCAGGTTGTCCAGGGATCACCAACCCTCATAAATCAAGTATATGGAGTGACTATAGCCAATGGTGGAGCAGGTGGAGCACAAGGTGGAACTTCTGCATTTGGAGGATTATATTCTGCAATAGGTGGTTATCCTGGATATGGTCGGGCTGGAGGCGCTTCGGGGAATGGATATGGTGGTGGAGCGGATACTGGCACTAATTATGCTGGCAGTGGTGGTGGTGGAGCAGGTGGTGGTGGAGCTACTGGTTATGATCCTGAGGGAGCCTCTATCGGAGGTAATGGAGGCGTAGGTCTAAACGTAGCATGGTGGGGATGGGTAGGTGGTGGTGGAGCAGGACAGGGAGAAATCACTGGATCTGGTGGAACGGGTGGAGGTGGCACCCAATCTGCTGGAACTGCTGGAACGGGTGGAGGAGCAGGAGGTGCTAGTTGGGGAGGAGCAATACCTGGTGGTTCAGGAATTGCAGTCGTTCGTTACCTTGATCCTTAATTTTTCAAGGTGTTTACCTACTACCTTCTTCATACCAGTTTGATCTCGTTGACACATCCCATAGATATTTGCTATTGTGGTCATAGATTATTATTTTCCTGCCCGGGAGGTTTTGATTTATGGAAACGAAACTAAAGCAGTTACTAAAAACTATAAAGCTGAATGAATCGATGCTTTCGATGATGTTTGGAGTGATAACGGTCGTCCTAATTGGCGTGCTAGTCATGCGGATGTATAGTGCAAACAAGCCAAGTATAACTAGTGAATCTGAAAAAACTGAGATAGCTACTGAAAAAGTTGGCGAAGTTAAGGTAGAAGTAAAAGAAGATGGTAAAAAGTATCCTACTGAACTAGCTGAGACCGTAAAAGTAGAAAAAGGTGATAACCTCTGGAAAATAGCTGAGAAACAATATGGATCAGGCTACAACTGGGTAGACATCGCCAAAGAAAATGGCCTCGCAAATGCAGGCGCCATAGAAGTAGGTCAAGAACTAAAACTTCCTAAAACAGCTGTTAAAGAAATAGTAAAGACTGAAGTAGCAGCAAAAGAAACCATGACTCCTACTATCACAGGTGATAAATATACTGTGGTGAAAGGTGACCATCTCTGGAGTATCGCAGTACGCGCGTATGGCGACGGTTACAAATGGGTCACGATCGCAGAAGCAAATGAGATAGACATGAAAAGAGCAAGTTATATAGAGATCGGACAAGAACTAAAGTTACCTAGATAAAAATGTTATTTGGATTAAGTATAAAAATACCCCGCCAAGTGCGGGGTGTTTTTTTAGACTGTGACTATAGCCATGGCGTTGGTGTTGCCTGATTTTTGCCAGTGATGACCATGAACTACTAGGAGAGTGTCTCCTGCATGGACATAGTCTCTGCCTGACAAATCAGATAATACTTTTTGAGAAGTCGTAAAGATTCCTTTTGGAAACTCTGAGATGACTGGAGTTACGCCAAAGGAAATGGTCAAAGACTCAGCTGTATGCTTGTTGTCTGTCACTGCAATCACGGGAATGGGAAGTCGATATCTAGATATAACCTTGGCGGTGAAGCCTGTCTCTGTAAAGACGACAATGGCATCTATCTTCGGCTTGATGCCTGATTTAACCAATGAAACTGCTGCCTCGGCTACGGAAGTTGTACTATCGTCTCCAGCATAAGAATAGCTTTCTGGATCTCTTAATCTTTCGTTCCACTTGGCGATACGAGTCATCATCTCTACTGTACGTATGGGGTACTTGCCCCCAGCTGTCTCACCAGACAACATGATCGCGTCAGTGCCATCAAAGATGGCGTGAGCTACGTCTGTGGCCTCTGCGCGCGTAGGGCGAGGTTGATAGATCATAGACTCTAGCATTTGCGTAGCAGTCACCACTGGTTTGCCAGCGATACGGCATTTACTGATGATGGTCTTTTGCCAGTAGGCTAGCTGTTCTATAGGCACCTCGATCCCCAGGTCTCCGCGGGCTACCATAATCGCATCTGAAGCAGCTATGATTTCGTCGATTCGATCTAAAGCTGGCTGAGATTCAATTTTCCCTATGATGCCTGCTTTCATGCTACGTTTATCCATCTCGGCACGTAGTAGTTTGACGTCGCGGGCTGAGCGGACAAAAGATAGTCCTACATAATCAACTTTGTTGCGAGAGTTGCGATCGAGCTGGGCTATATCGTTTTCGATTAATGAGGGGAAATCTACGTCAACTCCAGGTAGATTGACTCCTTTACGATGCTTGATGACTGAATCGTTTTTAATCTTAACAATCAGCTGATCTTTTGAAACTGTCTGAATTTCCGTTTCGACAAAACCATCATCTATCATGAGATCCTGCCCTGCTTTGACTAGCTCAAATACTTGAGCATGAGGGATGATGACATCTATCCCTTCGACAAATGACAAACCAATATTTAATTTGTCTCCAGCTGTGACTACTACATCTTTTTTGTCTCTGGTTTCGAGTCTAATCTCAGGACCTTGCAAATCTAGTAGGATCCCTAGAGTGAAACCCCGGGCATCTGCAATTTTTTGGGCTTGCTTGATGTGAGCATCGTGCCAATCTGGGGTTGAGTGTTTGGTATTGAAACGAAAGATGTTGACTCCAGAATCTAGGAGCTTTTCCATTTGTTCGATGGACTCAGAGGCAGGTCCGATGGTGGCGATTATTTTAGTGAGTTTGATTTTGTGCATAGGGAGAGTTTAGTCGCTATCTGGAAATGTGTAAAGATATGGAGTCATGATAAAATCTAGGAGCGCGGGTATAGTGAGCACTTCTGGCGAAGCCAGAGAAATGACTCCAGATGCGAAGTAATCTGGGAGTCCAGTGGTAACTTATATCCGAGTTAGGAATAGATAGTTGAAAAGTAAATATTGCGGGTATAGTTCAGTGGTAGAACGACTGCTTCCCAAGTAGTAGATACGGGTCCGATTCCCGTTACCCGCTCAGTTATTTGAAATGCCTTCGTAAAATGTAATGAGAGAGATTCCAAGTAATCCCCAGAAAATCGGTGGCCAATAAGGAATGCCAAAGAACTGGGCATTTGAATAACTCCAAGCGTGAGTCATATTTACTAAGATGATCTCAACAATTGCACTACTAAAAACTATCAGGGTGAATATCATAAATTCTTTTTTGATTGGGGAAAAATGATTTTTCGCGTAGGCTAACACCAATAAAAATATGATTAAAAGCGTGGGGAAATTATAGATCACAAGAACTAAAATTACTGAGATCCCGATTACTGTTAGTGCGAGGATAGATTTCTTGTGCATAGATTTCACTATGTTATTTGTTTTCTTTTTTGATCGTTTTCCAGTGGTAGAGATAGAGTGGTGAGCCGATGAGGATCATGGCTAAACTATTGGACAAATTGCGCTTGCGCTGATTGGCGGCTTCTGCTTCTTGCTGTTTTTGCTGATCAGCTGCACTCATGGTCACCATTCCTTTTTCGTCTTTGATATCCATCATGGGGTAGCTAGAATATTCAGAGACTTGAAAAACATAAGTTTTTAGTGTGAGATCGACTATCTGTATACTCCCGATCACGGTGATGAGTAGTCCCACAAATGAGAAAAGATAAAGGTAAAGCAAACGTAAACTAAATTTCATTTTTTATTTCCTTTCATAATTTTATTTATTGTTTCATCAAAATCTGGAGAAATTCGATAATCATTGCTATCGATTAGTTTTTGAGATTCATAATTTTTATTATATTCTTTTTCAACCAATAATTTCATATCATCGTGGCTTATACTACCTGATCCTTTCAATATCTCTCGGTTATTCAATGTCAAAAAACCATGCAACTTATCTATCCAATCTTTCATATGCATTGGAATTCTTCTCCTGGATTGTTCAGATGCGAATATTAGATATTGTTCAACTAGAGCGTTTAACTGGGTTAGTTCCTCAATGTTTAGATAGTTCTTAGCTATCTCTAACTCCTCCTTTTTAGGAGTATGTCCACGAAAATTGGTAAGACCAAAATTGCTTTTTTTATTATCTATCCTTGAAGCAACAATTTCTGCCGCTGTATGACCTGTAATTGCGTAATGGACTTTGTTTTGTACTGTTTTATAGAAAACAATGCTTTCTTTGGTAGTTGGATCATAATCAATGCTGGTCGCATAGATATCTGTAATCTTGCGATAAAATCTTTTCTCACTAGTACGGATATCTGCTATCCTGCGCTCTAGTTCTTCGAAATAATCAAAGGGGATATCGGGATTTTTTAATCGGTCATCATCAATTAAAAACCCTTTAACGATAAATTCTCTAAGTTGATTTGTGGCCCAAATTCTAAATTGTGTTCCTCTCGTAGATTTAACTCGATATCCTACTGCAATAATGACGTCTAAACTATAAAAAATGACTGAATATTGTTTTTGATCTGTGGCAGTATGCTGGAATTTCCGGCATACTGAACTTTCTTGCAATTCTTTTTCTTTAAATATATTGCGAATGTGTTCGGTGATGGTTTTCCTGTCTTTTTCAAAAAGATCGGCCATTTGTGCCTGGGACAGCCAAACAGTATTTCCTTCAAATCTGACATCCAACTTTGTCTCTCCTGAAGCATTTTTATATATGATTATTTGTGATTTGTTGCTATCCATAGCACAATCATACCAGTTTCTTTGTCATGTACAGACCTTCGCGCTCGTAGCCTAGCTTGCGGTAGTAGTCGCGAGTGCCGATAGAGGAGATCACGGCTATCTTTTTGTACCCAGCATCTTTGGCGATCCCTTCTGCTTTGGCCATCAGGAGCTTGCCTAGACCCCTGTGCTGAGTCTTGGTAGAGTTTTTGTCATCATGTACCACGGTCTTGCCGTAGGTATGGAGCTCGCGGATGATGGCAGCACCTTTTAGTTCGTCAAATTGTGGGGTCAAAGAGACAGGGAGTCGCAGTCGCAGGAGAGAATAAAGCTTGTCATCTAGCTCGAAAGTGAGGAGATGCTCTGTACCGCCTAGAGTATCTATAAATAAATCACATAGATGTGGCATGGTGGTGTAATCTCTGGCTTTGACTTCGCGACAGCGGATACATTTGCAGGTCCAACCTTCTTTTTCCATCTCCTCATGGATATACTGGCGCATATTAGTAGCTTTGGTACCGGCAGCTACCCATTTTTTGGAAATATCTCTAACTAGCCTGTCAATGCGAACAAATGGAGGGGTGATTTTCTTTAAATCTTTAAGCACGTCTTTGAGTAGCTCGTCGGAATATGGGACAAACTCGCCTCTTTGCCACTCGTTGTACATTTCTGTGCCCGCTATTACTTGAGCTGGATAGATCTTTACAAAATCTGGTTTGAAACGAGGATCTTCGTACATCAGGTGCGCCATCTGCTTATCTAATTCTGGATTGCTACCTGGCAGATTTGGCATGAAGTGATAACAGACTTTGATACCGGCATCTTTAAGCAGTCTAGTCGCCTCCCCTACTCTATCTAATGTGTGTCCCCTCTTGATCCTTTTCAAGATTGTTTCGTCAAAAGCTTGGACTCCTACCTGGATCTTGGTAACACCTAGCTCACGTAGGAGCTTCACTTCTTTTTCATCTATCCAGTCAGGCCTGGTTTCTATACTGATACCTACGATGCGGCGTGTGGCTGATTCATTTTTGATTTGGGCTGATTCTAAAGTCTCTGAAACCTCTCCATTTATCGTATCGATCATGGCTTTAAAAAATTCACGTTTATAACTCTCTGGGTAATTGCTAAAGGTCCCACCTATGACGATGAGCTCGATCTTGTCGGTGTCGTGCCCGGTCTCTTCTAGCTGGGTGAGGCGTGACTGTATCTGAAGCTTGGGATCAAAATCCATTTGTTTGGCACGGGCGGCTGCTGGTTCATCTGAAAGATAGCTTTTGGGCATGCCTAGTTCGAGCGGACAAAAAGTACACAGGCCAGGGCAGACATAGGGTTTGGTCATGACCGCAAATGGGGTGACACCAGATAGCGTGCGGACTGAGCGAGTAGTGAGGAGTTTGAGCAATGCATTGTCTGGTTTGATCTTGCCTGCGGTCACAAGCTCGCGGTATCCTGCAAGGATGTCAGAGTCGCGGGGAACCTTGCCAGACCTGTCCACGCAAAGCTTCTTGAATGCGTATAGGGATTTGGCGTCCAACTTGGTATGATACTCAAGTAGGAGTGGTAATATGTCTGACATAATAAAATCCGTCCAAATAATGTATGACGAGATAGGGACTCATTTTAGCAGAACCAGACAGAAAACGTATGGGAATGGTGTGTCTAGCAACTGGCTTGTGACTGATAAATACCTCTCAAAACTGAAAAATAATCAATCTGTACTAGATGTAGGCTGTGGTAATGGTAAATTGGTATCTGGACTTCCAGAGGGAGTAGAGTATCTTGGTACTGATTTTTCGAAAACTTTACTAGATGAAGCTCAAAAGCTGTATCCTAAACACAAGTTTGTGTACGGAGACGTCGTGGACCCAAAACACTGGGTAGATTTGGGCAAATATGATGCTATTTTTTGCGTGGCAGTACTGCACCATATCCCAGAGAAAAAGCAGCAAATTTATATACTTAAAGAGTGTAGGAAACATCTGAAAAAGGGCGGGTTCTTGTACCTGACCGTTTGGAATCTGTGGCAAGAAAAGTTTTTGCAATATCAAATAGATGATCATTTTGAGGTGCCATACAACACCAAATGGAAAAGATACTGCGTGGCATATGACGTGCAAACTTTGACGGACCTCATGACTGAAGCAGGACTCACGGTGGAGGAGATGTTTTTTGCTGATAGAGATGGTAAAAAAGCTAGTGTAGTGACTGGGCAGAATTTGGTGTGCGTGGCTAGCTAGTAGCTAGAGACTACGTCAGCTGGTTCATCAATAATAAATACTTTATATAGATTTTTGACTTTGTGAGTTAGGTTTTTAATAGCCACCTCATTTTCTTGATGTCTATTCAGATGAGAAGCAAATTCTTCTCTGATTACTTTTAGCTCCATCATCATCTTGTCCATACTATTGTAGTAGTCATCTTTGGTAGGCAGGAATGCAACGCTCTGATTTAGCTTAGACATCTCGTCCTTAGTAACGTATTGCTGTAATTCTTCTCTCACAACCCTGCGAATTTCTTCGTAATCAGCTTTTCTTAAGAATGGACCTTGTGCTTTTGGCATAAATATAGTTAATCACTATCTAAATCAAAAATCAAATGTTATATTAAGTTGAAATATTTGATCAATTTTTCTGGTTGCCAGATTCCAGTGTATATAGGATAGGTTGACAAGTCTGTCATAGAGATCTTGCCAACAAATAATCTGAGTTTCTCAGCAGTCGACATCTTGGCGACATTTATTTCATTCGCGTAGTACATGGCAGGCTTCAAGATATCGCCAGGAAGTGCGGTGTCTACAAAGCCAAATTTGTGACGAGATGACCTCTTCCAGGCTAAATCTGGACTCATGCCTAGCTCGCACATGCAGTCAAAAATGTCTCGTAGTGATCCCGATAGACCAACTGATGAACCCACATATTCTATGGCGTGCTGAGCGGCACCGTTGTCATCATTCGTATTGTCCTGACACCACGAGGCTAGACCTTCTTCTGTAGGAAGATAGTTGGGTACACGCTTTATATGATTAAAGTGACTATTTTTATCTCGAATTACATGGACCAGTTCATGTCTGACTCCGCCCTCCATGGAAAAATATTCGAAATGAATGTGTTTGCTGACAAGGATAACCTTGTCTTCGTGCTTGGGGCGCACGTTGAACCCAGACTCTTCACTCATCAATACTTTTATGTCTTTTATATCAAAATATTCAAATGCCCTATTCATAAGTTCAATATATTCACTTGCGCTACCTGATGATGTTTTACCTTTGGTTGTGGCAACTTGCTTGGCTTCTAGAAGTGTATCTGCGTCTATTTGGACTTCAAACAATCTGCTGGCTGATCTCATTATGTCGTTATGATCTTGGTTTTTGATTGCTTCCCAAAGATTTTGTTTTGTGAAATACTCAAATTCTGCATTTGGCTCTCTATCTTGCCAGGTATAGTGAAAAGTAGGATTGTAGTGTGAACTGGCGAAAAACTTTTCGCGCTCTAAGTCTAAGTTTGTGGGGGTAATGAGATCTATCAGGTTTGTCATAAATTGGAGCCAAGACAGGGAATCGGACCCTGGACCTGCGGTTTACGATACCGCTGCTCTACCAACTGAGCTATCTTGGCATTTGTTACTTTATCTTACTATTTACTCACTTTTACCAACTGGTATCCCAGATTACTTCGCATCTGGATACATTTCTCGCGTCACTTTGTGACTCGAAGTGTAGCTATCTTGGCTAGTTTATATTCCTATTATCCTATTGTAAGTCAATTTTTGCCACAACATCTAATACTTCTGTCATGGTTTTGGCATAAAAATCTCCATCTTTTGGCAATACTTGCCAGTCATAACCATGTTGGTACATGGTGAGACAGATGACCTTTGCACCACTAGCTTTGGCTGCTGTCACACCCGTCTCTGAATCTTCTAGTACTATAGTTTGCTCGGATATGACACAAAGCTCCTCCATAGCAAAGATATATGGATCTGGAGATGGCTTTGGTTTTAAAGTCTTGTGATTGTTGACTGAGACTATCTTTGTGATCAGCTGGCGACTAGGCAGTCTATTTATCACAGATTCTACCCATTCAGTCGGGGAGCTAGAAACTACGGCAATGGTGAAGCCTCTTTTATCTAGCTCTTGAATTAGTTCATCTAATCCTAGTGACAAGGGAATCGTGTCATAAATCTGTTTAGCAATCTTTTCGTTTTCCTTGTGAAATGGAGCGTAATCCCCTTGCCAGCCAGCAACTACAAATGCATCAAATATACCTTTGATAGATGTCCCGCTATTTACTTTGACTTTGCCAAATAATTCGAGACCAAAATATGATTTTAGTAGATCATCATACCCTAGTTGATCCCAGGCCGTTTCGGAATCTGCCATCACTCCATCCATGTCAAATAGAAAAGCTTTTTTCATCTCTTGATTTTATCATGATATACTCAAGATATTATGGTTAGATCTAGATTAGAGCGTGTACGTAGCCGCAAGGCAGGCAAACAAGGAATTATCTATTTGTTGTTGGCTGTGGTACTCATCGTTGTTACAATTTTTTGGGGACTACCTGCAATAGCTAGACTTACAGGTCTCATGATCAAAACCGATGGAACCCAGGAATTTAGTAATGAGCTACGACCTACCCCACCAATATTTTCTGATATTCCAGAAGCTACTTATAGTGCTTCTGTTCGGATAGCTGGCTATGCTCAGCCAGGACTAGATGTGATCCTGTTTATCAACGGCAGCGAGTCGGATCGCAAGCTGGTATCTGAGTCCGGAACGTTTGCATTTGAGAAAGTAAATTTGAGCGAGGGTGACAATGCGGCTTATGCCTATACCGCTACTGTCAAAGATTTACGTAGTGAACAATCCAAAAACTACACGATCGTAGTAGATGCCACAAAACCTGTGGTCACGATAGATACCCCAAAAGATGGTGAGGTATTTAGAGGTCAATCGCAAAGAATCACGACATTTACTGGTTCTGTGTCTGAACCAGGCTCAAAAGTGTACATCGGTGATCGTATGGCGATAGTCTCACCTGACAACAAATTTAGCGTGACCTACCAGCTGGTCGAAGGCGATCAAGATATGCAGATTAAAGCGATAGATAAAGCGGGGAACGAAAATCTATCATCGATTAAGTTGAGGTGGGAGCCATAAGCTCTGACAAATCGGTGATAATTTCGTCACATCCTAGTTCTAGCAATTTTTCTTTTGAGATGTTGTTTGAAATTCCAACTACGTAACAACCTGCTATTTCTGCTGCAACTACTCCACTAATCCCATCTTCTATGACCATGCAGTCTACTGGCGTTAAACCAAGTTTCTCGCATGCTAGTAGATATGATTCTGGATCTGGTTTACCTTTCTTAATATCTTCTGATGCGATTACTAATTTTAGGTATTTGGTTAGATCATACTTCCCCAGAAATCCATCTACTAAAGCATGTCTAGTGCCTGTATTTACTGCCAAAATATATTTGTTATGGAGTTTTTGAATTGTTTCAATCACACTTGGAAGCACTGAGACAACTTTTACGTATTCTTCATCATATTGTCTCTTGTAACCAATATATTCTTCAACTTTTTCTGGCATACCATAGTGTGTGACTATGCAGGTCGCGATATCTTTGATCGTGGCGCCACCTGGTGCACATTTACGATAAATTTCTGTAGATAAATCTATTCCGCATTTTTTGGCAGCCTCTTTACAGGCATAGTTGTTGAAGGCATCACTGTCGCCCAGAACTCCATCGTAGTCGAAAATTATGCCTTTTATATTTTTTGGTATATTCATATGTTATTTCTCAAATTTTTTTATAGCCATTTGTAGCTTCTGAACTGCATTTTCTAGCCACAATTTCATAAAATCATTTTGTCTAGAGTTTAGTTGCTTGATAGCTATTTTAGATTTACTCATCACATACCTAATGAGATAGAGGGTAAATTTTTCCTCGTAGTTAGTTGGTAATTTGGAAATCTGTTGGTACCCTGATTTTAATATTTCCATCTGATCATCTGTATAAAATAAGCTGGTTGTGGCAAAGTCAAAGACTGGGTCACCACTGAAGCACTCATCCCAATCTAGGATTCCCGTAACCTGATCACCTTCAACTACTGTATTCCAGTCTGCTATGTCATTGTGAACAAGAGTTGGTTGATCACAGCTTGCAATAGCGGCGTTCTCTTTTAATATCTTAAAGGCTTTTACAATGAGTTCTAACCCTACATGATTAGAGTTGGCTAAATGAAATTCCTCATCTAAATCTAGTGCTGCCATATAGTGCTTCTCATTTGAATCATAGAGCCCTATTAGCTTTCCTACTCTAGCCTGTTCGTTGTCGAAGAATCCATAGCCTTGAGTTTTTATACTGTGTAATTTGGCCATATACATCCCAATTTGTTTTAAGAATATCGGATGCAAGGATGGATCCTGCTGGACTGCTGGCTTCATCACTATCCCTGAAATTCTAGTAGTGACCATGTAGTCAAATGGGACAATTTTTCTTGAATCATCTACCAATACAGTATTTGGAACAGGCACGCCGGCTGTGTAAGCAAGCTTCATTGCCTCTGATTCTGAGAAGAAGTATTCATTTTTTACCTGTTTTGGATGAGCGCGAATTACGCCTTCTTTGCCGGAAGAAGTGGTGAATGGACAGACTATGTTTACGCTGCCATGATTTATGGGGTCATGCATAACCAATTCCTCTGCCATAGCATGTGAAGCTGCCTTGGCAAGATCTGATGGGCTGTAATCCAATTTTCGATCTAAGAAAATAGTCTTTATCTCATCGACTGTGAACGGTCTGTCTGCCTGCCAATAAAACATATTTTGTCGTGACATAAACCTCCTTATTTAGTGAAGTAATTTGTTGGTGGCATACAATCACCTTTTTTAATTTGTATCGGAAAATCTATAGATAATTGATCAATATCACTTTTTTCCATTTCCCAGTCAAAAATTGTTGCTATTTCATCTATGTGCGTCTTACTGGATGATTTGACGATAGGTACTACTTGAGAATCTTTTAGCAACCATTTTAGAGCTATTTGTGAGGGGGTCTTGTGATACTTTTCCGCAAGTTTATCTAGAATTATGTAACCTGGCTTTGATAATTGACCTTGCTGTAATGCTCTATAGGCGCCTAGGACAATTCCCTTCTCATTTAGATATTCCTTCATGCCATCTAGATCTGGCTCCCGAATTATCAAGTTGTACTGAAGTTCGTTGTAGACAATCTGACCGTCTAACAATGTATTTAGATACTCAAATTCATTCATGCGGTAGTTGCTAGTGCCGACATCTTTAGCTAAACCCATCTCCTTAACTTTGGATAATCCATTTGCGATCTTTTTTAGAGATATACCTGGATTTATCCCCCCGATTAAATATAAATCGACATATTCTGCCTTTAGCCTTTTGAGTGATCCAGTCAACTCGTTGACTAAACTTTGCTCATCAATTCCAAAATTTTCGTTCACAGCGACTGTGATAAATAGTTTGTTTCTGTCGTACCCAGAGATTGCTTGACCTATCAATTCCTCACAATGACCGCTCGCATAATTTTGAGCTGTGCGTATATGTGTGATCCCTGAATCTATTGAATATTTCAACACTTTTATTTGACCACTATCATCATTATTTTGATCACGCTTCATCCCACCACCAATCATATACGTGCCTAGTGCTATCTTTGGAATCTCTCGACCGCTTTTCAGAGAAATAGTTGGTATCATATATTTTTATAGTGACTTGGATAAGTTCCAGATAACATCAAATAATGAATTGAGTAGATTGGCAATGAATGGATCTTTAAGTACTATGCCCCAGTATCCTGATTGATCTTTGGTATAAAAGAGTGATCTTGATCCACAAATGTTTAGATAACAATCTAACTTTAAACTCCCACCATATATCCTCGATTCCTTAAGATCTTGTTTATTTGTCATACTAATTTGATCTATATTTTTAGCGTTTTTATCGAAGAGTATTTGGATCTTTACTTTGTTTTTGACCCTAAAAGGTTTATATTTTTTGAAAAATTCCATGTATTTTGCTTTCCCTCCAGCCATTTGGTAGATAGTATCTGATTCTGGAGTAATATCTCGAAATATTTTACCTCCACCCTTTAGGACACTGTACATAGAATCAGAGAATGCTTCTTCTCCAGAAAATATCTCTACATTGTCCTGATGGTACCTACTATCTCTCAACTCTTTCATGTTAGCCTGAAATGAGAGCAGCGACTTCTCTGCAGAATCTAACTCTAACTTTTTCTGAGAAAAAATAGATGTAATTGAGTCAATATTTTGTAGTGAAACTACTTGTTTGCGCAGCGATCCTTTTACTAAAATAAGGTTTTTGCCTTCAAGGATAGAGAGAGATCTATAGAAAGGTGCGCGATCTAACCTGAGACTTTTACGCAGCTCTACGGCCTTGATCTCGCCATACTCTAGTAGATGTTCAAATATCTCAGATTCTCCGCCTGTAAGCCCAAGAGTACTGATAATTGCATGATAGTTGAGTTCCATTGTTATATTTTATCAGATAGTTCTATAGTTTGCAACTATGCTACTATATCTGATTCTATCAAGAAAATCCAGATCAGAGCAAAGGGATAAAACATCACATTATTGAAAAGAGAAGCAATAAAGAAAAACATGAGCATGGGTTTATGGGTAGAGAGAGTATAGAGATGTTTCATGAAAATCCCCCACCCTACTAGACCCAAGATACCGGTAGTTGTAAGTAGGTAAAGATAGCTATTGTTTGGGCCTGTCGCATGGCTATTATAAGTAGAATCAGGGACATCTAGAATAAGAGTATTTAGTCCACGACCGATGATGAGATCCCATTTATATCTTGTAATATATGACATATCTGACTCTAGGCGCGAGGAGATACTAAAGGTACGAAGTAAATTGGTTCCTTCACCAAACTTTTTTGGTAACAGCAAGATGAAGATGATAAATACCGGGATAACAAGCAGATATTTGGCGGGGCGAATAAAAGAAGTGGCCGTGATGATGAGTGAAAGCCAAACTGAGCGTGAATAGGTAAGTAAAATACCAATAACAAAAATGGGGAAAAATCGTGGGAAACTAAGCGCGGCCAAGGATAGCATTACTGCAGTAAAGGTGGGGTCGAAGTGAGGGAGTGTGAGACGTGAGAGATGATCGTCCCAGCCCAGATACTGGAAGATGCGCATGTCGGGCATAAGGTAATATTGTATGGCCCCGATAAGTAGAGAGACTAATCCAGCAATTACAAATACTTTGCCTGGAATGTGGATTTTGAGTTGTTTGAGCGTTAAATATAGGGCGAGGTAGGCCAATAGTCGAAACATATACAGCGAAGGTGTGAGCAGGGCAGATAGTGGGTACAGTGTGAGGGCGCGGATAGTGGAGAGTCCGAGAGCGAAGAGGAAAATGGGGATACCTACCTGTAGGGTCTGACCTTCCCGCCTTTGAGTCTGCGGGTTGGGCACTTCCTTCAAGGTCAGACCCTTAAGCGACAGGACAGACCTCCAGCTGGCCTTCAAGGCCAGGCCTTGAAGGATCAAGATACATATTACTAAGATGTCGTGGAGGTAGATGGGTAGGCCGAAGATATTGAAGCGTAGGAGCTGACCAAAACCCAGGGAGAGGACAAGTGAGATGAGGAGCCAGTATCCTATTTGTTTTGCCATAGTAGGTAGAGTTTCGTCCAGGTGAGATAAGAGTGGAAACTCATCATGATGGCCATGATGGCACCTGGCGTACCATCGAGGAATCCAAGCTTCAAGAAATAGTTGTATTTGAACTTGGCAAAGGGATATAGCCAGATTTTCCACAGAGAACTCTTGATGCCTTGTTTGTATCTATATTCAGCGTCGATCGTCGAGTATAGATTTATTTTGTCTAGAAAAGAAGAGATGGTTTTGTGTGATTCGTGTAGTAGCGGCGAGGTGAGAGTACCTACTTTACCTTTACCTACCCACATTTCGTGAACGGGTCTTTCCCATTTGCCATAATCCTTACGAGCTAAGCGGATAAACTTGGCACTACCTGTCTCACCATGTCTCAACTCCCTGCCCATAAAAGTATCTAAACGAGGGATGTAATAGGCATCGTAATTTTTGGACTCTATAGCTTTTAGAACTTCGTCTTTTAACTCAGGAGTTATCTTTTCGTCTGAGTCGACAAATAACACCCAACCCCCGCCTGCATCGCTATGCGAAGCATTGCGGGCAGGAGTTTTTGCTTTGGCTAGCTCTTCGTTTCGGGCAGCCGCAAAATCTGTAATATCTTTTTGGTCTAAAACAATAATTGATAGAGTGTTTTGCATATAATCCTACAGGGTCTGACCTTCCCGCCTTTGAGTCTGCGGGTTGGGCTCACCCTTTAAGGTCAGACCCTTGAGCAGCCAGAGCGGATAAATAATTAAATCGTAAATGTAGGCTGTGGGATAGACGAGTTTGAAGAGGTGTTTGTTTACAAACTTGAAGTGTGAGGCCCACTGATACTTGGTACGACCAAATAGATTTGATCCTGCAGAGACCTCGTGATCTGCCACCACATCAGGATTTATGTGGATAGTATAACCAGCGTTTGTAGCGCGCAAACAAAAATCTAGATCTTCAAAATAGAGGAAAAACCTTTCATCAAGCATGCCTATTTTTTCGACTAATTCGCGTGACATGAGCATAGCAGCTCCAGCCACATGACCTACGGTCTGTGTGGTCTTAGGCTTGTTTGGCCAGTTCTTGTGTTTTACCATGCCTGACCATTTATTGTATTTACCTCCCCAATCATAAACTTCACCATGATGTAGAACGGGCGAGACAATGCCACATTTTGGGAACCTAGCAAAAGTCAGAAGCAACTGGGCAAATGAGCCAAATGAGATACTAAGATCGTTGTTCATTAGGAAATAGTGGGTGATACTTTTGTCCTTTGAAGCGTACTTAAGACCTTGATTTACTCCGCCTGCAAAACCTATGTTGGTTTCGTTATTGATGATTTTGGTGCCATTTATTATCTTTGCCAAACCCGAAATATCGTCTTGCGTGTTGTTGATAAGAACTACTTTATGTTCGCCAATTTTTTTGGATAAATCCTGCAAGCATTTTTTAGTGGTCTTGATGAGTCCGAAATGTAGGATTATTACTGCAATTCTCATTGTTACATTATACAAGCATTAGCGAGTTCTGACAGGATTTGTAAAAGTGCGTCTCCATAAATATTCAAACAACCCATTTTCTTTTTGTATTACTTCTCCTCGTATATCTGTTCCAGGTATGAGAACTATATCGTTAAGCATTGAATCATTTTCTTTAGATACACTAAGACTATTTTCGGTAAAAGTCCCATATCCAGACGTAAACCCAGCTTTAACAAGAAGTAAATATATTTCATTATATTGAATATTCTTTAATTCACTGTCATGAGTTAGTTTGGCTGAGGCTCCATATCTAGTGGGAAATTCTGAGCGGGGGAGCTTCGAGACAAGCCTCAAATCCGCCATGAAACTACGCAAATCATCATGGCTAGAGTGTATTTTTGATGATTTTAGCCTAGGCCCTTTATATGGTAATTCAACTAAAGCAACTTCAAATGAATTTGTCATAGGATTATTATATCAGGTTGATCAAGCGCCTTGTTCCAGTAATGCAATGGGTGGAAGTGAGGTGCCGGCGATCCCCTGCATCTCACCGTAGATACCTGTCATACCTGATAGCAACATATCTACCTGCATATTGCGCTGTTTATATCCCCGCAGAGCATTGGTTTCTTCTTTGGCGATTTGGGCTTTCATGTCTAGATATACGCCTACTATTCGCTCGATATTTTGGTTGAAGGTGCTACTAGTCACATAGTCGTAGAGCGACTCGGCTGTAGTTTGTTTGTGGACTGCCACTACTTTTTCCCTGGCTACATCGATCAAGTTTTTACGTAGTAGCATAGATAGTGGCGCGATGGCGTCGGGTGTCAGGACCCAGACCCCATTTATGCTACCGATATTTTGATTTATATGGCTAGGCATGGACTGAGTCACGATGGCAGCTAGACTGGCAGCGTCGCGTCGCATATCTTCTTTGAGTTTGGAGACCCATCCATCTGACCAAGCTTTGGTACGCTTACTTTCCCAGAGTATTTTGCCACAAACTGTGCCTTTTTCTGTACGTACGATTTGGCGGATGTCAGCTCCGTTTTCGCCTTTTTTTACCTCCCCTATTTCATCAAATGGATAGAGTTCGCGCAGGGTACGCTCTAGATCTAGTTCTTGCACCTCTCCTTGGAGCTGCTGAGAGGCCTGACTGCCTTTGCGCTGGGCATCTTCGAGAGACTTTTGCATGTCTGCGAGCTTTTTCTCGTACTCTATAATTTTGTATTTTTCTTTTTCTAGGATCGATTTCTCGGCTTCTTCACGGATTTTGGTGCGCTCTAGATCTAGTTGTCTAGTTTTTTCGAGTTCAAATTTTTCTCTGGCCTCTTCGATCTCGCGCTTTTCTTTGCGAAGCTTGAGCTCAAACTCGGCTGATTCTTTGGCTTTTTCTTTGAGTTCTTTGATTTCCGCTTCTTTGTCGAGGATTTCTTTACTAGCTGCTTCTTTGGCTTTGGCAGCCAATTCTTTTTCTAGCTTGGCCCGCAGCTCTACTTCGATTTCGTGGGTGAGGAGGTCGTCAGGACTAAACTGGTGGCCGCAAGAAGGACATGTGACTGTACTACTCATATACCGCAAGTATACAACAGATCTAGTTGTACGCACCTAGTGGGCATGGATAAGATAGTCAAAGTTTAGTTTACTTATAATATGTTAGTTGCAGAGAAGTTGAAACCTCACAAATTGGTCCAAAGAATTAGTGAGGATGACTTAAATAGCCATATCAAAACAATAGGTACAGATATAGCCATCGATTATGCTGGAATGGATGTAACTTTTCTTAGCATTTGGTATGGAGCCAAGCAATTTAATGAACTCTCAAATCGAGTTATACAATCGTCCCCTAGGAGACCTAAGCACATAATTAACGAAAGGATTAGAGTTAAAAGTTATGGTGCTAACACTGAGTCAAATGGTGATCCTAGAATAGTATTATGGCCAAGAAACCCCAAGAAAAATTTCAGAGGTAAAGATGTATTGATTAAAGATGATATTGCTGATACAAAATTAACCATTGCCCGTGTTGTTATACCTTATGTAATGTCATTTCAACCTAATAGTGTGCAAGTAGCCACAATGCTTACAAAAACGTCGCATTATGACAAACAGGCTGCGGATGTAGATATTAAGTACCACGGGCCAGATATTGATTATTTTGCTTTAGGCACAGGTCTCGATGTAGATGAATATTACAGATACTTAAAAGGTATTTGGGAATTAATTTGGGATTGATTATTTTTGAATCTTGTCTTCCCATTCCCGAATACTTTTATCAATCTCTATAAGCGAACTGGTGAGTCCAGTGATAAGGCGACGCTTCTTGTAGTCGTGAGGACCTAGCTTGGCCCAGAGCTTTTCAATCTCTAGAAGCTTGTTTTCGTATTTATTGCGAGCACGGGACAATAGTTTTGTGACGTCTTTGATTTCTTTGGCTGTCGCTGGACGAGGTTGCTTCATTTGGTTTGATATCTTTCAATTTACTACAAACAAGATTATTATCTCAGATAATGAGAAAAGAAGATAATCAAGCTGAATATATTGTGGCAGACCTACTTGTACATCAATTTAATCAAAATAGACTCAGATATGAAGCTATCACTTTAGAACACAATGGATATCATGCTGTGCCTGATTTTAATGTAACACTTGATAATATATGTTTAGTCATAGAGGTTACCCAAGCTCCACTTACGATTTTATATGATCCCAAACGAAAGCAGAGAAATATTATTGAAGCTGCTACGCTTGGTAGAGATGATTTGGCTTGGATGATATTGTACCTACAGCATTGTGTTACGGCAGAAGGATTATCTCTTGCCAGTGCATCATTAGATCTACTTGTAAATGGGCAAGATTCGCGCCATGTGCAAAGTGAATTGGATTATTATGCACTTCATTGTAAGAAATGCCCAAAAATCCGCGATGTTGATTGGAACGAATTAAGAAGTGAAGTATTTCCGAATTCGGATAAGCCAAAAATTTATTTTTGGTAGGAAATACCATTATTTCATTTATTTTAAAAATCTTGAAATGTATACAGGAACTTCTTCTCCAATCTCAGTCCATCTACTTGCCCAAAATTCTGCTAAAGCAGTTATCTCTGCATCAGTAGGCATACTTTCCCCTGTTTTTATTGCGTTTTCTCGTGCATCATGTGTATAAAACTGTATATTATAATTTATGTGTTCTATTCTGACATTATTTCCAACTGCTTCTTCAATTTCTGAGCTATAAACCATTCTACCGTTTTTCGGATTAAGCCCACCTTCAGTTTTTTGTCTATTCCCACTTATTTTTTCTTTTCTCATGTTTTGTATACTACAGTTATCCTAGAGTCATTGGGAAGAGGTCAGAGTAGGTCAATATTAGCGAAGCATCGAAAATATGAGCTTGGCATGGCCTTTTGAAATATTTGAGACTTGAATAGAGTCTAGATTGATCCCTGCAATCGCGGTCAAAGATTTGATGAGATATAACTCTAGCTCGACAGAAGTAAGTCCGTGATAGTCTAGCTCTGCGATGATCATAGAGTCGATAGTTTCTTGCTTGGTGATAGTGACTGCTCGATCATGTTTGCCTACTTCGGAAAAATTGATTACTTTTGAAATTAGGTACATGTTGTACCAAGAAGAATATCGATTTGAGAGTGAGTCTAGCGTGTCTGAAGCAAGGAAATCTGCAAAGAATCTAAGCAGGTGATTGCTATGATACAAGACGTAGGCAGCGATAGTTGCTAAGATTTGTCTAAGATATATTGCCACCTACGAATTGTATCACTGTATAGATATTTATCTAAACTTGATATCAGTCTTTCCTAAGACATATTTAAAGTCTATGGCCTTGTTACCATCTTTAGAAAATGCGAGTTGGATACCGCCTGTGACATTGCCTCCAGAGACTGTCCAGCCAGCATCCATACAGACACTATCTAGTCTAGGAGTGCCTGTGAGCATGTTCATGTTTACCCCTACTGTGCCTAGTATGTGATCTAAAGGATAATAAACTGTAAAGCCTGATTCGTTTATGATAAGCTGATCGGAGCAAGGACCGAGTATAGTTTTGATAGTACCTGTCTGATCTAAACTTTTTGCAAGCACACTCGTACTTGCGCTTACAAGTATAGCTCCTGCAACTAAACTAGCTAATAATATTTTTGACATATATATGTCTCCTTTTTTGGGCTTCGTAATGAATTCTTAATGATTAGCCGTTATAATAGAGTAATTGTTACAGTGTAATATTTATAGGTAATTAGCGGCTTATATGATAGATCTAATACAACAAAAGTTTGAAAGTGAATACTTTACTTATATAAAGCAAATATATAGGTATTTTTACTTCCGAACATCTAGCCATGAAACTGCAGAAGATTTAGCTTCTTCTGTATTTTCTAAATACTGGAAAAAGTTAAAGGAGGGAGCAGAGATCATAAATACCAAAGCACTCTTGTACACTATGGCGCACGGGGTACTGGTCGATCATTACCGAGCGAGCAATCATAATGTATCTGTATCTATTGAGATGATAGATCAAAGTAAAGTGGCTGAGGCAGATGAGACACAAAATGCTTTAGAAATTGATGAAGATATAAAGCAACTGGGTAAATTCCTTGACTTGATAAAAGAGGAGTATAAAGAAATATTGGTACTATACTATATAGAGGAACTCAAACCTAGTCAGATAGCAAAAATACTAAATAAAAAAGAGGCTACAGTGCGAGTAACGATACATAGAGCACTAAATGCTCTAAGGAAGATTTATGAAAAAAAATGACGTAATAAAATCATTAAAGCATGCGCGGAAAATTTCTCCTAGTCCCCTGATCCAGGACAAGATATTGGCTAGAGTGTACGCAGAAAATACTAGCTGGGTCGAAAATTTTAGAATTGGATATGCAAAATTTGCTGGCTCAATATTTATCGTGTTTGTTGTAGCTGGTGTAGTATCCTGGCAAAATCCCATGAGTCGAGCAAATCTATCTATTGTGTTTGCAGAGTCGATGATAAATATGGCCGTGTCACCTGCACAACTGCGTCGCAACGAAGCTATTTTAGATTCTACTCACTCTAGACTGGCTGTGCTAAATCTAGTGGGTGAGCCAGGATTATATACAAAGGATGAATGTGAGAAAGTATATGACAAATTTTATGAGTACATGAGTAAGTACGAACACAAGCTTGAGAGTGTAGAGCAAAATCCAAATTTTGATAATATAAAATCCAAAATTGAAATGTATGAACAAGAAGCGAGCAAAAAATGGCCGAGCAAATA
>CAJAUT010000016.1 GCA_903945195.1 uncultured bacterium | reverse complement strand
TGGAAGATGACCTGGAGGATTTGGGCGATCCAGTATGAGAGGAAGATGATAAAGAAGCCAATAAGAGCGCTTGTAATCATTTTTTTGCCTTTTTCTTGCGCTTCTTTGTCTGCCGCTCCAGTCATCATGGTAAAACCACCCATCACTAGCATGACGAAGAGAATGAGACCAGCGAGGGTGAGAGTGGCTGGGAGAAATAAATTAACAATACTGCCAATATTATTGGTACTACTCTTTAATCCTATAGCTGAGTTTAGTTCGCTAAAATTTGTCATATTGGTTGGATTGGTCCTCCAGGCCTATTTATTGGTCCATTTGGTTCTGTAATATCTATCTTAATAATATCTTTTGTAATGATTTGAAGTATAACCACTGAGAAGATGAGGAAAAGTAGGCCTACGACTGCACCGGTAAAGATTTCTTTGCCTCTTTTCATTTGTTCTGAGTTGCCACCGCCGGTCATAAGCATCACTGTGGCTATGAGCATCATAACCAAGGTGATGACACCTGCGACACCCATAATAATTTTGACTACTGAGACTACGAATTCGTCTTGGTTGAAGGGGATACAGCCTAAAGCTGTCCAGATGCCTTTGCTTGTGAGACATGAGCTACATTCAGTTTCTTTGTCACCGGCGTAGGTGCAGACGGTGACTGGCTCTGCATTTGCTGTCCCGCTACTTTTAATGCAAGTGCAACCCGCATAATCACTAGGCGAGTTTATTTTTTTTGATGTTTTTGTTCCCGCACCACATGTTGGTAGATTTGATAAGGGTAAGCAGCAAGATTGACCCTCAAATCCACATGTTGATCCTACCGGAGGTTGGATTACTGTCCCACTAACGACACAGACATTGTTTTTACATAGAGGGGCGCTAGTGCCAGTACACAAAGTATTAATTGATAAATTGGCGCTAGGATTGAAGCATTTATCCGTTATTTGGACGTAAGTCCAGCCAGGATTGCAGCAACTTGCAGCTAGAGCTTGAGTGGAGGAAGAAAAGTAAATGATAAAAAAGAAAATAGCTGAAACAAATATATGTGTTAGTATAGAAATATGCTTTCTGCCTGGAAAAAACTTTTTCATACTGGATTAATTGTTGTAGCCGTAATGGTATTTATTGTATCATGGCAGGGCGTCAGGGCTGAGAGTCTAGAAGAAATAGAAAAGCAAATGGCGGATTTGCAAAATCAAATGGAGTTGTCTATGAAGGCAACGACTCCACTAGAGTCTGAGGTGACAAAATTAAAACAACAACTCGCTGGGATACAGGCACAGATAAAAGCTTCGGAAACAAAGCTACAGACACTAGAAAGCGGCATTAAAGAGAGAGATGACAAGATCAAGTCTCAATATGTTATTTTGGCTGCAAAGGTGCGTGATTTGTATAAGAAGAATAGCCAAAATTCGCCGTTTTTGATATTTGCTTCATCATCTAGTGCGGCGGAGCTGACAAGGGGACTGGCTTATAAATCGGCAGCCAATGATGAAGATAAAGATTTGATTGTAAACATCACCAAGGACATTATGAAACTAGAAGAAGACAAAAAGAAAATTCAAAACGATAAGTCGCGACTAGCGGGACTGCAAACAAAGATGGACACACAAAAGGCTTTTTTTGAAAAAGAAATAGCTGGGGCTAAAAAATGGCAGAGCGAACTATCTAGTAAAATTGCTGTTCTTTCGGCTAAACAACAATCAATCTTGGCTGAGAAAACTGGGACTTTTCAAACTACTGTTGGTGACGTGCCACTAGCGGATGATCCTGCAAGTAGGCCTGACTACAATCCTGGATTTAGTCCGGCATTCGCAATGTTTAGTTTTGGAGCTCCACATTTTAAGGGAATGTCTCAGTATGGGGCTTATGGACGGGCAAAATCTGGGCAAAGTTACGAGACGATACTAAGAGCTTATTATGGCAATGGAATAGAGATAAAAGATCATAATCCTGATGCGCAAATAAAAGTAGATGGGTATGGGAGCTTTAGTTTAGAAGATTATGCAAAGCGAATATATGAAATGCCTGGTAGTTGGGGAGATAACGGAGGGATGGAAGCGCTCAAATCTCAAGCGATTGCAGCGCGAAGCTACGCTCTAGCTCGGACAAATAACGGAGCTAGTTCAATATGTGCCACCGAAGCATGTCAGGTATTTAAAGCAAGTCCAAAGGGTGGAAAATGGGAGGAGGCGGTAAATGCGACCAGGGGTAAGGTAGTATATGTGGGAGGAGCTCCATTTTCTACGTGGTATGCGTCAACGAGTGGAGGATATCAAGAATCCTATAGTGGAAATGGATACTCTACACCAGGTTTTTGGGATACGCCTAGTGGTCAGTCTGGATGGACAGCGCAAGCTTATGAGAAAACTGCGGGAAGCCCATGGTTTTATAAAGCTTGGTACAAATCTAGGTCTGGGGACGCTTGTGGAAGAAGTCATCCGTGGCTAAATTCGGAAGAAATGGCAGATATTTTAAATGCATGGAAGGTGCTCTTTAGTGGTGGAGGTGACTCAAATCGAGTGACTCCAGAGAGCTCGTGCTGGGGTGGATCGCCATATTCGAAATCTGATTTGAGAGATATTGGCGGGTTTAGTAGTGTGACTGGGGCGAGCGTGACTTATGCAAACAATGGCGTTACGGCAAATGTGACTTTTCAGACAAACAAGGGGAGCACTACGATATCTGGAGCGGATTTTATGAAGGCTTTCAATCTAAGAGCGCCGGGAAGGATATCTTTGAAGTCGGGGCTGTTTAATATCGAACGTAAATGATACCTATAAGGTCTGACCTCGTAGGATGACCTACAAGATCAGACCTTTAAGAACGATTGTGATAACATATACTCATGGGAGAGATATATAAAGCCAAAGAGAAAGTAGCTGAAGTAGTGGGGAAGATAAAAGCAAATCTTTCGATGGATGCTATTAGGAAACAAATTGAGAGAGTAGGAAATGACAATTTGCTAACTAGTTATGTGACTTTGCCAAATAAAGTTTGTTTTGAGACCCAAGATGATGATGAGCAAGTCGTACTATTCTTGCGGCAACACCCAATCGTAAACATAAAATGGATGATAATGGTTGCGTTTATGATCACGATTACTTCTGTTTTTGCTTTTTTCCCACCATATGCAAATTTGCCCGCCAGCTATCAATTTGTGATTACGGCCGGGTGGTATATGTTTGTGTTTGGTTATGCACTAGCTAAGTTTATGGGTTGGTTTTTTAATATTTATATTTTGACAGATGAGAGGGTAGTCGACGTAGACTTTCAAAACATATTTTTTAGAAGAATTTCAACAGCCAAGATAGAAGAAATTCAAGATGTGAATATCCAGTCATCTGGAGCATTTGAGACATTTTTTGGATATGGAAGTTTGTTTATCCAGACGGCAGCAGAGGTATCTCAGTTTGAGTTTTTATATGTTCCTAGACCAGATAAAGTCGGGAAAATAATTAATCAATTAATAGATATGGAAGAACAGGAAAAAATAGAAGGGAGGGTCAAGTAATGGACCCAATTTTAATACTTGAATCTATCACTTTACTTAGTATCACTAAGGTTCTTATTGTGATACTTCTTTTGGTTTATGTGATTTTCGCGCTACTTATGATGAAGCAAGTATCTGCCATGACAAAAGCGGTAACTATGAAAGATGATTTTGTGATACGGATACTGGGAGTACTTAATTTTGTATTTGCAGTACTAGTCTTTCTTATAGCCCTGTTCATTTTGTAAATATGATCAAACTGCTCACCAAAAACATTGTAGGTTCATCAAGTCAAAGTCTATGGTCTCAGGCCCAAGTTGCTGATTATGAGAAAAATCATAAACTCGTAATAATATTGCAGTTAAAAAGTGAAGAAGTAGACTCGATGGTTGATTTGGGGGTGCTTGGATCTCAAGTCTTGCTAAATATAGAACAAAAATCTAGATATGTTGAAAATGAAGCTCAACTTCAAAAAATAATTTTTGCTTCTATAGAGGGAGTACTTGGCGGAGTGAGCTGTGAATACTTGGTGGCAAATATAAAAGATGGTTCCGTTATATTCTGTGGAAAAGGCGCAGTTTGTGCTTTAATTTCACGCAACTCGCAAATTGCAAAGATAGACTTTGAATTAAGTGAAGATAAAACAATAAATGGATTTATAAAAGATGGTGACGTGCTGCTTGTTGCAACTACAAAACTAATAGAAGTGATAGGACAAAACAAGCTGAAAGAGATATTAACTCAGGACAACGATCCTGGGGAAGCTCTAGCACCACTTATTCATACAACAGATGATTCTAGCGGTGTTGCTGGATCCGTCTGTGTAGTTGGTGAGAGCGATGAACAGATGACTGAAGTAGTGAAAAATCCTTTAAAAATTTATCTACGAAATGAAGAGCCTAGAAAACTAAATATGTGGGTCGGATTATCACTACTTGCTTTACTTACTTTAATGATCGGGGTGGGGATGGTGAGGCGAGTAAAAGTAATATCTGAGCAAAAATATCAAACAGTAAATAGTATTGTGGAAGCAAAGATAACAGAGACTTTGTCTATTGGAGATTTGAATCCTGAAAGAGCAAGAATCCTTTTAGCTGAAGCAAAAACAGAAGTTGAGACCTATTTATCACTCAAACTAAAAGATGAGTATAAAGTTAAAGCTTTAAAACTGACCGAGGAAATAACCAAGGCAGAAGAGCAAGCATTTAAAAAGAATGATATTGCCCTAAATACCATTGTTGAGCTGAAAGTGCTAATAGATGAGCTCAAAGCTAACAAAATGAAAACAGATGGTAAGGGGAATTTGGTCTTTATAGATGAGTCCAGTTCGAGACTAGTGTCGATGAATATAGCTGATAGATCTAGAAAGATCATAGAAACAAAAGATGGTAAATTTATAGATGTTTCAATGACTGACGCAAAACTATTTGGACTAAATGTAAAGTCGGTTACAGAGTTAAATTTAAAGAAAGATGAATCAAAGACTGCGATAGAGGCTGATGAATTTTGGATAGATCCGACAAAGATCGGGTTGTTTGCAGGAAACGTATATATTTTGGATAAAGGACAGAGTGAAGTATGGAAGTACCCTACACTTGGAGATGCCTTTGGAGGTCGCAGGAGATGGCTGGCAGCCGGTATTACCCCCGACCTGTCCAATGTGGTGGATATGAAGGTGGTAGGGGATATATGGTTTCTTACATCAACCGGCAAGCTAGAGAGATATAGTAGGGGAGCGCCTGTGAAATTTAGTATGGACGGCTTCCCCGCAAAGAGTGAAGACAAAAAATTGTCAGAGCCGAGTGCTTTGTGGGTCACTGAGAGTTTGATATATGTGCTTGAAAATGGGGCTTCAAGGATTTCTGTGTTTGGGGATGATGGACTTTATAAATCGCAGTATGTAAACTCGGAGTTTAGTAAGGCAAGTGATCTGGTGATTGTGGATGATAAGGGGTATGTACTGATTGATAATGTGGTGAAGGAATTTAGTCTTTAAAAATGTAAAGATTTGTAGCTTGTCGCCATTCCAAGTCGAAAATCGGCCATATTTTGATGCTGCAAAATTGTCCTAGTTCTCGACCTACCCGGTCTGCGCAATTTTTTCTTTTGGAACGTGCGCCAATCTACAGCTCTTTTTAAAGGTTTTCTTGCACTGCACAAAAACAATCAGGAGAAGATATTTTTACGGGTTTATTCCAAACCTGCGGTAGAATACACATATGATAGTAAATAAATGGGCGAGGAGTGAGTATAGTATCTCAGACACTTACGTGGCGGGGGTGATGCTCACGGGTGCTGAGGTGAAGAGTTTGCGGGAAGAGCGTGGGAGTTTGAGGGAAGGGTTTGCAAAGATGATAAACGGGGAACTATTTTTGATTGGGGCAGATATACCTAAATACAGTCACTACTCTGGCAAAGAATATGATTCCAAGAGAAGTAGAAAACTGTTGCTAAAACAAAGTGAGATGCTTAAAATCCATAAACAGATAGAAGGAAAAAATCTAACTCTTATCCCGCTTAAATTGTTTTTTAAGGGTAGATGGGCAAAGTGTGAGATAGGAGTGGGGAAGGGAAAGAGAGAGTGGGAGAAGAGAGCGGACCTAAAAGCTCGTAATATTAAACGCGACCTGGCCAAGGCCGTGAAGAATACGGTTTAATTGGTGAATTTGAAGGTGGAGAGGATCTGTTTATAGAGAACTATGTTCTGATTTGATTGCTTGGATGATAGGACGACGGCAATTTTGTGTGGCTGGACATCAAATATTGTTACAAGAGATTTGGCCCACTTGATCGTAGTGCTGCCTTGAGTTGCAGATGTATTGCTGATAGTTGTCTTTTTTGGTGATGAGATATCTTCCATATTCAAACCATTACTGTTTTCAATAAGAATCATTATTTGAAAATCGGAGTCACCATCTCCCCCAGCCTTCATGCCATCGAAGTTTTGGACAAGAAGCTGGGCATTGTTAATCCCTGTTTCAACGTATTTGTCTAGATCATCGTATTTGTAGCTAACCTCTTTGGGTAGTTGGAAACTAAATCCAAACGTCGAGTTGGTGTATGTTGTCCAGGTTGCTGTAGGATCAGCAGCGGATGCTGCTGCTGGGGTAGAGGTAGCTACTGGGGTGACGACAGGGGAAGGTGTAACTTGGGCTACTGGAGTTGGAGCTTGGGTTTTGAGGGATTGAATTTGGGTATATAGATAAGCTATAGCAGACAGTGAGATAACTAAGAATATAGAGAGAATAATTATTGGAAGATTGGAGGATTTTTGGGTGACGGGAATATATGCTTGGGAGACTGTTTCTGGGACGATGGGGGCTGGGGTTGTGACTATTGGTTGTTCGACAGGGATTTGGTTTGTTTCCATACTGATACTATCTCAAAACTAGAGAAAAATAGCAAGGAATATCCCAAAAACCTAGTTGGTGGAGACGGAGGGCAATGAGCCCTCGTCCGCGTACCGTCTATAACACCATCTACATACATAGATAAATTTATGTTTTAACCTCTTATCACTTAGGCATTTATCAGGCCAAAAGTAATCCGAGGGTGATCGTTTGTATGGCCCAGCCTGATCAAAGCGGGGTTACGGCTCATGTGTATTTCCACCTATATCTTCCCCATGAGCGAGTTAGATATAAATGCTAGCGCCGATTAAGCAAAAGCTTGAACGGAAGCTGGAGCAAATTCAAACGAAGGAACATAGCTGGCGATTGTGGCGCCGATTTTGTTCATCGCTGATTTTACTGTCTGTGCAAATGTATTGACAGATTTTTTTTGACGCTGTTTTACGACTTCTCTCGTCAAAGTCGGTATGCAGATGTTAAAGAGCTGGTATACGTCAAAGCAAGACGTCCCCAATTGCCATAATATACCATATCATCAATCTTTTTTCAAGTTTTTACGCGCTGTCCCGCCAGCACGCCCGCGGTTTCCTCTTTTGCTCGTGCTAAAAGAGGAAAATAGAAAAGCACGCCTTCCAGGCTCGCTGACATTCCAGACACTCACATTATATGTTGTGTCACTTTCTGACTTCATCCTTGACGGATGTTCGCCAGATACGGAACAACATCTCTTTCGCTCTTTGAGTTCGTTTGGAAATGTCTAGCTCACGGCTGGAAGGATTGGGGTAACATATATTTATGGGGATTGTGGATTTGATATTTCCAAAAATGTGCATAGGATGTAGGAAAGAGGGTGAATATATTTGTGATAAATGTCGGAAACAAATAGTAAGACCAGAGTCAATTTGTCCAATTTGTTGTAAACCAAGTATTGACGGCTGGATACATCCTAGATGTAAAAGTAGATATGGGATGGATAGACTCGTTGTAGGTTTGTCATACAAAGGTCTCGTGCAAAAATGTCTCAAAAAAGTGAAGTACAAGAGTAACTGGAACATAGTTGAGTGTTTGTATAAACTCTGTGAGTTTGAAGTGATTCCTGAGATGGTGGTAACTTATGTCCCTATGTGGGACAAAAAGCAGCAGGAAAGAGGTTTTAATCAGGCGGAGATAGTAGCAGATTTTGCGGTGAGCCTTCCGGGAGTCTCCCGGAAGGTAGAGTTGCTTGAGAGGGGTAAAGAAACCAAGCCGATGTTTGGGCTTAGTAAGATAGAAAGGCAGGATAATATTGTAAATGCTTTTAGATTTGTTGGCAGCTCATGTCCAGAAAGAGTATTAATAGTTGATGATGTGTGGACTACTGGAGCTACTATGCGCGAATGCGCCAAAATACTGAAACAAAATGGAGTCAAAGACGTGTGGGGGCTTACCCTGGCTCGCTGAGGTACAATAGAGTTATGAAAATATTGTTTTTGTCGGCTGAGGTTGGACCGTTTGTATCGGTTGGAGGCCTGTCTCAGGTATGCTATTTTTTGCCGAGGGCACTGTCCAAGCAGGGGAATGATGTGGCTATATTTACTCCGAAATTTGGAGCAATGGAAGCTACTGCCCGCACCAAAAGCGGTTGGAAATTTAAGAATGAGTTGGATGGTCTTAGAGTGCCAATCGGCGACAATCTTGGAGTTGATGATTTGATTTGTAATATAAAGTCCATTCAACAAACTCCAAAGGGAGTAAAGGCATATTTTCTTGAGAATCGTGAATACTATGAACTACGAGCTAATGTGTTTGGTTATAAAGATGATCATGTGCGATTTATGCTCATGTGCAAGGGCTGCTTGGAATGGTTGAAGAATCAAAATGAACATGGAAAATGGTTCCCTGATTTTATTCACATAAATGATTGGCATGCTGGATATTTTGCTGAACTTGCGCGTAAAAATGAATGCTATAGCGAAATACTAAAGAAAGTAACTATTGGGCTTACTGTGCATAATTTTACCTATCAAGGGAATTATGAATATAAATACTGCCAACTAAAGGATAAAGATGATGGGAAAAAACCATTATTGCCATTATTGTCTGAAAATTTGATTAAACAAAACTCGTTGATGAGAGCGATAAAATATAGTGACGGGATAACTACCGTGTCTCCAACGCACGCACTTGAAGTGCTTACTCCTGAGTACGGGGAAGGACTTGAAGACATATTGGTTAAAGAAAGAGACAAGTTGTCTGGAATTTTAAATGGATTAGACACTAAAGAATTTGATCCTGCCAAAGATCCGCTCGTGCCATCACATTTTTCAAAAAACAAATTTATTGAAGCTAGACTCAAAAATAAAAAGAAATTACAGCTTGATTTTGGACTTCCAGCTGACCCTGAATCTTTTGTTTTGGCATATAGTGGGCGACTAGCAAATCAAAAGGGAGTTGGATTGTTGCTTGAGTCTATGAGTCATGTATTAAAAGAAAATACTGACATACAACTGATAGTTCTGGGTGGAGGGGACGATTCTTATCGAAAGACTTTGACAAAATTGGCTGAGAAATATCCCAAACAGGTAGGATTGCATTTGCTTCCAAACTTTAAACTACCAAGAAAGATTTTTGCTGGAGCGGATGGACTACTTATACCTAGCTTGTTTGAACCAGGTGGGATCGTGGCTCTTGAGGCCTTACGATATGGAGCAGTTCCTATAGTGCGACGTACGGGAGGACTCAAAGACATAGTGCAAGAGTTTGACCCAACTACAAAACAAGGAAATGGATTTTCGTTTGGAGAGAAGAATGCTTGGGCTTTATATGGCGCCATTATCAGAGCACATACAACTTTTAGAAATAAACAAACATGGTATCAACTAGTCCAAAATTGTTTATCGGCTGATTTTTCGTGGAATGAAGTAGCAAAACTTTACAGTAGTTGGTATGCTCGAACTATTGAAATTAGAAAACGAGCATTAGATATAAAAAATTTTGGTAGGAAATCGTAAATGATACAAGATGATAGAAAATGGTTTGAAGATTTAAGGGCTAGTCAAAGCTATAAAGATTTGTCTGATCGTCCAATTGCATATTTTTGTGCAGAATATGGAATAAGTGCCAAGATCCCGATTTATGCTGGAGGACTGGGCATACTAGCTGCTGATTATGTCAGAGAAGCAATAGAACAACAGATCCCACTCCTAGCCATAGGGCTGTATTATGCCAAAGGATTTGAAGGCCGCGAAACTAGGAAATTGTTAAACCCAGAGGAAGTTGGGCTATTGCCGGTACTTGATAATGATAAAAATATTCTTACGATTGCCATACCTATTCAAGATCATCTAGTATATTTTAAAGCCTGGAAATGGCAAAGTGGAACGGTTCTAATGTATTTACTTGATTCTCATGTAAATGAAAACACAATCGTAGATCAACAAATTACTGATCAACTTTATGGAATGGATAGAGAACAAAGATTGAAACAGGAAATGGCTCTTGGAATTGGCGGAATGAGATTGATCGAAAAAATAGGATATCACCCCTCACATTATCATTTAAATGAAGGTCATTCGGCATTTTTGATCTTTGAACTCATATCTCATCAAATGAGAGAGCATAATTTGAGTTTTGAACAAGCTAAAGAAATCACGAGAGAACGCGTATTGTATACAAATCACACATTGCTCCCAGCGGGAAACGATACTTTTAGCAATGATCTTGTGGCACTAGTAATGGATCTGTATGCAAAAGAAATTAAAGTGCCCGTACAGACCCTCGTAGAAATGGGGCTTGTACAGCAGTCTAGTACTTTTTCTATGAGCCTCTTGGCTATGAGAGCTGCCGGCAAGATCAATACAGTGTCAAAATTGCATAGTAAAAAAGCTGCCGAGATATGGAAAGATCATCCCATGTTTCCCATCACTAATGGAATAAATTTGAAAGAATGGGACAAAATTGTAGATATCGATCGTATTTGGCAAATACATCTAGAAAATAAAATTGTGTTACTTAAAGAAATAGAGATGCGCACAGGTGAAAAATGGGATCCAAACACTCTACTAATTGGATGGGCTAGGAGAATGGTCGGGTACAAGCGACCACTGGCTATAGTTGAAAGGTTAATGAGATTTTTGTCGATTACAAACAACACTGAACGGCCAGTGCGACTAGTATATGCAGGAAATGCTCATCCTGCAGATAGCGAAGGTAAAGATACTTTGGCTGAACTAAAGTACAGAATAGAAAAAGATTTAAAAGGAGTCGCAGTTTACCTAGATAATTATGATATAGATCTTTCGAAAAAGATGATTTCTGGATGCGATATATGGGCAAATACTCCCGTTGTAGGGTTTGAGGCATGTGGAACAAGTGGGATAAAAGCTGCATTAAACGGGGTCCTTCCACTAACTACCAGAGACGGGTGGGTAGATGAAGTGGAGCTATATAAGATAGGTTGGTTGCTGGATGACGCAAATATTACGGAAGATATACTAGAGAAACTAGAACATGAAATACTTCCGATTTATTATGAAAAAGATAATAATCAGATACCAAATACTTGGGTGGCAATGATGAAAAATGCGAGATCGCTGATCTATAATGATTTTTCGATGACCAGAGTGCTTCGTCAATATTTGACACAAGGGATGGGGATCAATCCTTAGTTCTCATCACCGCCATATTGTTTTTGGAGTTCCTGAAGATTGGACATGTCTATGTTGCCGGCAGCATCAGGGGAGGGAATAGCCTTCATCATCTCTGTGGGATCGATAAAATTGACATCAGTTGGTGGGATAAAAACTGAATCATCCACACTACCTGCTTTGCAGCTGACGACATAGCCTTGGTTTTTATAGCTGTCAAAGTCGGCCTCTGATTCTAGTTTTGGTACTTTAGAATCTGCTTGTAATTTGTTGGTATCTTCTGCTAGTTTTTTAGTCTCTTCCTCTGTTGGCATGGCCATCTTGCTGCCTTGTTTGGTTTTGTCATCCCAGGTGTAGAGGAATTTAGTATCGTTGATCATGTGTCCTGAGGTTATGATTGCAGTACCTTTGGGATCTGTGGTGTTGCTAGTGGTGTTGATTTTCATCATTTTCCCTTTGATGAAGTACTGCATGGTGTCGCCACTTTTGGATATGGTACAGACGGTGGGTTTACCAGATTTTACAGCGTTGGCAAATTCTTGAGCTTCGTTTGCTACTTGAGAAACTGTTTGAGTTTTGGAGGTCCCTGGTAGGGTGCAGCCAGCTAGGAGTAGGGAAGAGAGAGCTACGAGACTAATACTAGCGATTTTGTTGTTCATAAAACTCCTAGACATTTAATTTGTAAATAATAAGCGAGGTAGCCATGGTGAGTAAACCTCCCCAAAACATATCTGCTAGAGCCATAGAGAGCGGGTAGCCCTTCATAACAGCTAGGTTTGTAAGGTCATAGGTGGCATAGCAGGCAAAACCAAAGAGAAAGGTCTGGAAGGCAATGGTTTGGTATCCAACTTTGTGCGTAAGACCTGGGATGATAAAGAGGATGAGGAGGATGGATAAGTAGAGTATATAAAAGGCGAGAGCAGCGAGCATGTTTGGATTTGCAGACATGAGGTGGGGGACTGCTTTTTTCATCCAGGGACTGGCGACTTGGGTGATCCAGGTCGCATCAAGGGCGAGGAAAGTGATGAAGGATTCAACTAGAAGTTTGATAAACATAATTGTATTGTAGCAAATCGGCGGGGTACTATATACGATGTTATAACCTATTTTGTAGGATATTCGACCAAACTTTTAATTAGTCCAACTACCTCAGTATCAAATTCTGGGTTGGTTGGCGTATATTCAAAGACAAATAATTGATTTCCATTATCGTATTTGTGGTTCGTCGGGTAAAAATATCTTTTGATTTGCTTCCTATCTAATGAGGAAATTACTTCCATAACTTTAATTTTGTCAAAAGTCTTAATAGTTTTTGATATTTCTATTTCATTCTTATTGATAATTGGAGAACATCCTTCGTAGCAGTATTCTGCTTTATTGATTGATGCTAGTGGTAATTTGGTTACCATATCTATCATGAGAACGTTTTCGGTACTACTTTTTTGAAAATTTAAGTTTGCATAAGCTGCTCCAACTATGCTGGCTTGCCATTTTTGAGGATATAAAATTGTATAGATAGTTTTATTTTTGTCGTAGCCGTCGAACATCGAGAATTTACACAACGTTCCATCTTGAGAAATATTTTTGGGATATGAACTATCTTGCAGGCTAGTTGGGGAAAGAGGACATTTTTCATTTTCTGCATTTATTTCGATGTTTGGATTTGGACTGATTAAGGAGGGTATTGATGTCGTTTGGGAGGGGAGCGGTGTAGGTATTTCTAATTGGGAAATCTGTTTTTGCTGAGATTCTTTGTTTTTCGAATACAAATAGATAATCCCTGGAAAACACACAAATGCTATCAATAAAATAATAAGTATCGATAATTTTGATATTTTTGGTTTAGTTAAAGTGTTAAGTGGTTCAATAATCTCTGGGTTTTGAGGAAGATTTTGTTGAATTGTTGGTATTTGATCATTTTTCATACTGATACTATCTCAAATGAGGAGGAATATGGCAAGGTAATTTATAATTCTTTTATAAGTTTCTCTGGAGTCATTATAGTTTATTTATAAACTGCGGAGGCGGTGAGATTCGAACTCACGCGTGCATTCCTGCACAGAGGATTAGCAATCCTCCGCTATGGGCCAGCTAAGCGACGCCTCCAGGCAGAATAAATTATAACATTGAAGCGGGAGGTGTGGGATTCGAACCCACGGCCCGATTACTCGGACGATGGTTTAGTAAACCATTCCAGTGTGACCGCTGTGGCAACCTCCCCAGATCTATTTATTATATCATCGAAACTTTCTAAGTAGTCTATCGTTTGAACTCCCAATTATTCTCATATATTTGTAAACATTTTTCTCCGAAGCAACCCACACTTGATTATTGCCAACATAAGAAGGACTTAATCCGTAAGCGGAAAGTACTTGATGGGTAAAATGTCTTAATGGTTGTGAAAGATTAGAAAAGCATATTTTAAGATAAGAATATGACTTCCCATTAATTGTGTAGGTATTCCGGAAAACGCCCCCATCAGTATCCATCATTCCTCTAAGGCACCAACGAGAGAGTTCTGGTTCAGATTTAATCCAGTCTGGCACGTCAACTTGCTGTTTGACCTTGTCTCCAACCTTCATTCCAATTTTAAGCAGTTCTGAAATAAAATTTACACCTGATATAAGTAAAACAGTAGCCTTGACAGGATATCTGGATGAAATAGTTGGCGAATATTGGAAAAGATCATAAATTAAATTTCCAACATATTTTATGTAGTTGCTATCGGCGATTGTATTTAGAGTGATGCTGAGTTGGACCTTTTGAATTCCTCCGTCACCAAGCAATATTCCAATAAATTCGGCGAGGTGGTAATCATGGTGATCGGGAAAGGTAAAATCTCTCGGGATAGGACATCCCAATTTGCGGTAATAATCAGGGTTATCATGGCGATTGACCTGTGAGTTGTGACCACCTTTGACTCTATCTTTTATAGACAAGGTACAACCATATTTTTGTTGACGAATATTCCCAGCTTTGACTGATCCCCAGGTATCTGATTTGGACTCTAAAACGCGTGGAAGTGGGGCTTGGGTATAGCTAGATAAAAATTGTAGTTTTTCGAGACTTGGTAAGCATTCTCCTCGTCGCCAACTGGCGAGTGTGTGACGTTCAACATTGAGCAATTTGGAAAGTTGTAGAAAGGAACATCCTTGATCTTTGATGATTTGAGCTAGGTATTTATCTAAATCACCTTTTTTGAACACAACTCTAGTCATACTTTAATACTAATAATACCCGAATAATATGTCAAGTACGATACAATACACTTATGCAAAGTTCGAAGGTTGGTAAATTTGATATCTGGTATGAAAACTCTGACGAGTTTTATGAGTTAAAGAAGGAAATTTTTGGGGAGAATAGCTATTACCTAGAACTTGAGAAAGACGATCCAGTGATTGTGGATGCTGGGGCCAATATAGGGATGACAGTTTTATATTACAAGATGTTGTTCCCTAATGCTCGGATCATCGCTTTTGAGCCAATCGAAGCAAACTTTGCGATACTTAAGAAAAACATAGTAGAAAACCAGCTGGAAAATGTAGAAATTTATAAAGCAGTGGTAGCACCAAAATCTGGAATACTTAGGATACATGAGCCAGTAGGGGATGGTGCCTGGAAGTCGGGGGCAGGGATAATCCCAAAAGGCTGGAAGGGAATTCAAAAAACAGAAGAGATAAAGGTGGAAGCAATAGGGATCCAGGAGATACTTCATGACAAGATAGATATCTTTAAGATGGATATAGAAGGGATGGAGTATGAAGTAATCCGCAATATGGGTAGTGCAATCAGGCAAGTGAAGCAATTTATCATAGAGGCACATCCCAGGAAAGATCATAGAATCGATGAAATTAAGAAAACCTTGGTACAAAATGGATACAAACTGGAAATTCATGATGATCCGAATTCTCTAGGCAAAGGACTCGTGAAGATCTACGGCGTGCTAAAGTAGAGCTGTTATAAGTAAAGTAGAGAAGGAGGTAAGCAGATGAAGTGGCAGTTGCTATTTGATAAGGTAGAAAAGACAGGTGACATTAAGAAAAAGGTAGAGAAAAAATTTTCCGGACTAGAATTATTTGTGGGTAGGTTTAGAAGTAAGCTTCAGACAGGATTTGTAAAATTATCAAAAGGTGAAAGATGGGGGTACAAAGTAAAGACTATGTTTAGACTCCCAGGTAAAGAGATAGTGGCAGAAGGGAAGAGTGAGACTCTACTGTCTGCTATTGATGATGTATATGCTAAAGCATCCCGTGAAATTAAGAGATATTTAGAAAAAATAAAAGACAAGAGAAAGCGTTAAGCTTTTTTTAGATTTAGTTTAGGAATCACGAGAACTGCCACGAGCAGAAAGATAATCGAAGAAACGAGCATGGGGGCGTTGTGGTTGAAGCGGTAAAAAATCTCCCCCGCGATGACTGGTCCAAAGATGCGACCAAGAGCACCAGATGATTGTAGTAATCCTAGAGCTTCACCATATTCTTCTTTGGGGATGTTTTCTGTAGCTATGGCGGTGAGGGTAGGATTGGCTAGAGAGTTGCCAAGAGGCATGAGCACATTGCCGATTAAGAAAATGGGAAGATAGCTGGTGAGAGAGATGATGCCAAAACCTAGAGAGAGAATTAAAAGACTCGATAGGAGGGTTTTGTATTCTCCAAGTTTGTTTGTGAGCCAAGATAGGATTTTGAGCTGGGTAATGATTGCGACAATTCCGATGAGAGCAAAGATGTAGCCTACCTGTTGTGGCCCCCAGGCAAACTTGGCTTGGACCAAGAGAGCGTAAGTTCCCTGCATACCTGAGAATCCTAAAGAGAGGAGGAAGAAGATAAGTAGAAGAGTGCTGATTGGAGCAGTTGCAAGTACTCGCCTTATCTCCTTGAAGCTCATGGCAGTGCGAGGAGATTTTTTGGCGATACTAACATTGACGGTTTCTTTGAGAAAAACAGTGGTGGCCACTGTTGAGAGTAGGGAGATACCTGCGGCAAATAGAGCAGGTGCAGCAAATCCCCACTTTGAAAGGAAACCACCAAAGGCAGGCCCAAACATGAAGCCCAAACCAAAAGCAGCGCCTAGGAGTCCCATACCTTTGGCTCTAGTACTTTTATCAGTGACGTCTGCCATGTAGGCTTGGGCAATACTGATGTTGCCACCCGTGATGCCATCGATGATGCGAGAGAGGAAGAGTAGGGGGAGAGAGCCTGCAAAAGCAAGTAGGACATAGCCGGCCATAGAGCCAAGCTGAGAAATGATTAGGAGTTTTTTGCGGCCGTAGCGATCTGAGAGTCTGCCGAGGATCGGGCCAGCGATAAACTGAAATAGAGAGTATGAACCAGAGAGCAAGCCGATCATAACGGGAGTGGCGGCGTATTTTTCTGCGATATAGGGTAGTAGGGGAAGAATGATGCCAAAGCCGAGTAGATCAATAAAGACCACTAAAAAGATGGTCATCATTTGGCGGTTGTTTGCAGGTTTCATAGAGTTAGCATTATACTGTAGATATCATGTTACAACGTATATATTACTGGGCAAAAAAGATTCACAATTTGATGATGTGGTTTGCTATTATAATGGGTGTGCCGATCGCGATCACGGGAGTGCTCATTGAGGAGCCAGAGAAATGGGAGGCCATATTTAATCCTAGCCAAATGTATACGATCCGCGATATCCACGGAGAGTGGAGTGGTAAATTTGCGATTGTACTAGCTATCATGATGGTCACTGGATTTTTGATGTGGCTTCTCCCGAGGATACTTAGTCACAATGCAAAGACAAAATAAGCTATCATGGAAGAATGAGTAAAAAGGACTGTTTAGCGAAGCTAACTAATTCCCACGGTAAAATTACGATTGCGGCACTAGATCATCGAGGATCGCTTAAACAATCGCTTCACCCAGACAACCCAGAATCAACGACTAATGAAGAGATCTTGGAGTGGAAAAGGAAAATGATTTCTTTGTATAAAGATGAGGTAGCGGGGATACTGGTGGACCCAATATACGGGAAAAATGTGATAGATACCACTTACTCAAATGGATGGATGTTGTCGATGGAGGAGACGGGATATAGGGGAGACAAGCAGGCTCGAGTAACTACGATACTGCCAAACTGGAGCGTGAAACAAGCCAAGGAAATGGGGGCTTGTAGTGTAAAACTACTTTTATATTATGATCCAGAAAATGTAGAACTAGCCAAACAACAAAAAGAAGTGGCAACAAAGTTGGCAAACGAGTGCAGCCGAGAAGATATTGTATTTTTACTTGAACCACTAAGCTATAAAATAGAAACAGATCGAGTGAGAGAAGTGCTGGCGATTGCGAGAGACCTAAAAGATATAGAAGCTGATATTTTTAAGTTTGAGTATCCAGGAACTAGAGAAGCGTGTTTAGAAATAACTAAAATTATTAAACAGCCGTGGGTGTTGCTGTCTGCAGGAATGGAGTATAGCAAGTATAAAGAAGCTCTAAAGATTGCGATGGAGAGTGGGGCAGCTGGATTTGCAGTAGGGAGAGCGGTGTGGCAGGAATTTGGTGATTACCAAGGTGAGGCAAGAGAAAAGTATTTTACTGAAGTGGCTAGTCCTAGGATGAAAGAGCTAGTAAACATTGTGAATGGAGTACAAAGTTCCGATCACTCGCCTATAATCGCGCAAGGATCGGAACTAGGACACACAAGAGTGATTAATCAGGTAGTGGTAAAAGATAAGCGGGTGATAGTACGGGTCGACTGGAATGTGACCATAGGTAAAGCTATGAGGATAGTGGATGACACAAGGATTGTGCGCACACTTCCCACCATCAAGTGGCTACTGGATAACGGTGTAAAACAAATAATTTTGATGAGTCATCTTGGTAAGGCGGAAGAAAAGAGAAGTATCAAGCCAGTGGCTGAGTATGCAGAAAATTTAATTGGAAAACCGATTAAATTGGTATCTCAGTATTCCAGTAATCCAGTAATCCAGTCTGAGCAAATAATTATGTTGGAAAACTTGCGGCTTTGGGAGGGGGAGGATAAAAATGATCCTACCTTTGCTAGACAACTGGCAGCGTATGGTGATATCTATGTGAACGAAGCATTTGGTGAGTGTCATAGGGAGTCAGCTAGTATTGTGGGGATTCCAAATTACTTGCCTAGTTATGCTGGTTTATGGCTGATGGACGAGATGGAGACAATAGGTAAGTTGCAAGACGAACCGGAGCGACCATATATTGTGATCATGGGCGGGGCAAAGGTCGAAGATAAACTAAAGTTGATAGAAAAACTGGCAGACAAAGCTGACACTATACTACTTGGGGGTAAGCTGGCTAATGAGTATATTCTGAAGAAAATACAAATAAAAGGTAAGGCTAAGATACTGACACCGATAGAGGGGAGTGAGCTACTAGATATAGGAATGGCTACCCAGAAACTATATGCTAAGGAAATCGCAAACGCCAAGACAATCGTATGGAACGGGCCGATGGGAAAAGTAGAAGACTCTAGATATTTTGCGGGAACTCAAGCCATTTATGAAGCAATAGTCAAAAATGAAAGTGCTTATACAGTGGTAGGTGGTGGAGATACTTTGTCTGCAATAGGCAAAGAAGAACATTTAAATAGAATTGATCATGTGTCTACTGGTGGTGGGGCGATGCTAAAGCTCCTGGAGACTGGACGACTCGTAGGAGTAGAGGTGCTAAAGACCTATTAATAGGTCTTGACAGATGACCTGTTTAGTGGTTATATAATAATATATGAGCGACAATACAATATCCATATCTCAACTAAAGATGAATCCAGCAGCTGCAATTGCGCAGGCAGTTGATTATCCTTTAGAAGTAATCAGTAGGGGTAGATCACAGGCGTACTTGGTAAGTAAAAAACTTTTTGAAAGTATTGTTGAATATTTGGAAGATATAGAAGACAATAAGTCCATAGCAGCTGCCAAGAAGAGTGGAGAGTTGAAACAAGCGACTGATTATGAGGAGTTCGCTAAAACGCTAGGGTTATGAAGATACTTATTACTTCAAAAGCTAAAAAACAAATTCAAAAATTGCCACAAATTGTAAAGATTGCAGTAGATAGTAAGATCCGAGGTTTATTGCAAGATCAGCAAAACTTGCAGATTAAGAAAATGAAAGAGCATATAGATATGTATAGAGTAAGAGTGGGAAGGTATCGTATTGTTTATCAAAAAACTGAAGATTTTATCCGAATTGTGGTGGTACAACATAGGAAGGATGTGTATCGAGAATTATGACCCGGTGATATGATGTTTGGGTGAAACTAGTTGTATTTGATGTTGAGACGAAAAAAGCCTTTGATGAAGTGGGTGGTTTTTTCCCTGAAAAACTAGGGGTATCGGTATCTGGAGTGTGGTATGGAGAATATGACCCCACTTCGCCTTCGGCTTCGCTAGGGGCAGGGGGGACTTTGCGAGGATTTAGGGAAGAAGAATTTGGCGAAATGTTTAAGATATTTGAGTCGGCAGATAGGATAGTCGGGTTTAATAGCATTGATTTTGATATGGCTGCACTAAAACCATATTACCTAGGAGATTTGCTCAAGCTACCTAACTTTGATATTTTGCAGGAAGTAGAGAAAAAGGTGGGGCATAGGGTAAAACTGGACTCCATAGCCAAAGAGACCCTTGGTATCCAAAAGGGTGGAAACGGACTGGATGCGATTACCTATTTTCATGAGGGTAATTGGGAAAAACTAACAAAGTATTGTCTACAGGATGTAGAAATTACCCGCGACTTGTATCTACATGTACTTAAAACTGGCGAGCTGAGATTTAAAAATAAGTGGAATGAACTGGTGACTGTGGGGCTTGATTTTACGATGCAAGAAAAGAAAGATAGTGGGGTACAGGTGACGATGTTTTAATTTGCGATTTAGGTCTTTTCTGTATAGATATTGGTGTTGAAGTTAATCAATATGCTTTTAAGAATATTTATGGGATTTTTTAGCCAACGTCGAATTGAATGAAAATTGTATTGGTTAAATACGTAATCTATTTTTAAATTATGTGAATGTAATTTTTTTGTCAGTAAATGATCATCTATAGTTTTAATGTCAGTTAAATAGCCATTGATTCTGACCAAAGCACTCCGTCTGACTACAGTGTTTGGTCCTAAAATGTGTGGATATCCTCTAACGAATGACAAAATATAATTAAAAATAACTGTCCCTATGGGGTATAGAACCGAATATAGCAGGTGAAACTCTGCACTTAGAACCGGACCAGTTGAAGCTTGCGTATTTAGGTGTGATTCATAATATTTTATACATTTCTTTATATAGTTCTTTGGTAATAGTGCATCTGCGTCTGTTCTAATAATCAAATCTCCTTTGGTTTCCCTCCATGCCCTTTCGACTGTAGGTAGTATGCCTTTTATAATTTCTGTAACGATAATAATGGGAAGAATTGATTTGTAAGAGTTGATGATTGATATAGAATTATCACTTGAATTGTTGTCGCTAAAAATAATTTCTTCGGGTAAAGACGTTTGATTTCTTAAGGATTCTAGAAACCCGGGTAAATATTTTTCTTCATTGTACACTGGGACTATAACTGACACTTTTAGAGACATAATTCCAGTATACAATACGCTTATTGATATTTATAAAACTTGGATTAGAATAGGTATAGTATAAAAGGAGGTAAGCATGAGTTCATTTAGGTTTCGAAAAAAAACTGAGTATGGCATGATGATGGTGTCTTTACTGGCTAAGGCTGGTAAGGGAGGTCTCGTATCTGTACGCAATATGCAAGATAGCGGGTTACCTAGATCTTTTTTGGTAAAGATCGCTCGTGATTTGATCAAGGCAAAGCTGGTAGTGGCTAAGGAAGGTAGGGGTGGAGGATATAGCCTGGCTAAAGAGCCTACTGAGATCACGCTAAAGCAAGTGGTGGAGGCGGTTGATGGTCAGGTAGCGACAGCAGGTTGTCTTGTGCATGGAGCTAAAAAATGTCCTTTAGCTGATCATTGTCCCCATAGAGCAATGATGGAAAAATTGACAGAAGAAATCGGGTCAATACTATCCAAGTACAAACTTGCCGATTTTGGGAAGAAATGACCAATCCAATACTAGATATCCAGAATTTACAGATCACTGTCGAAGAAAAGGTGGTGCTTGAAGGTTTTAATCTTTCAATAAAGGAAGGTCAGGTGGTGGCACTACTTGGTCCAAATGGGAGCGGTAAGTCTAGTGTAGCCATGACACTACTAGGCAACTCTAATTATAAAATTTTAGATGCCAGTAAAATACAATTTTTGGGAAAAGATCTAAAAAAATTAAGCGTAGATGAGCGAGCAAAATCGGGGCTGTACATCGCATGGCAAAATCCAGTTTCTATACCTGGTGTCACGGTGTTCAATTTTTGTAAAAGCATTACGACACAAACTGGAACACTGGTAGAATTTAAAAAATATTTGGAAGAGTTGCTTGTAAAAGTAGGACTGCCAAAAGAATATCTAAGTAGGGGAGTAAACGAAGGTTTCAGTGGGGGCGAGCGAAAAAGACTAGAGATGTTGCAGCTACTCCTTTTATCCCCAAAGCTTGCAGTGCTTGATGAGGTCGACTCTGGACTAGATACAAAAGGTGTGCAGATACTAGCTGAGATAATAAACGAACTAAAAGCAAAAGGCACTAGTTTTTTACTAATTACCCACAACACTAAACTCACTGACAAAGTAAAAGTTGACCAAGTATGTATGACAACAAACTAGGATTTAACACAGGAACAGAAGGGTATAGTTTTAAGGCAAAAAAAGGACTATCAGAGGAGCTAGTAAGAGAAATATCTAAACAAAAAAATGAGCCCCAGTGGATGCTGGACACGCGACTTGTAGCACTAAAACAATATTATGGAATGGCGATACCTAGTTGGGGAGCAGACCTGACACAAATAAATTGGGAGGATATCCATTACTATTTAAAGCCGGTAGATAAACAGTTTAGGACTTGGGAGGACGTACCTGACAATATAAAAAAAGTATTTGACACTATTGGGGTCCCGGAAGCTGAAAAAAAGATGCTTGCGGGAGTGGGATCGCAATATGATAGTGAAGTTATATATCATTCTCTGCAAAAAGTACTTGCTAAAAAGGGTGTGATATTTCTTTCCATGGACGCGGGGCTTAAACAGTATCCAGAAATTGTAAAAGAATATTTTGGGAAAATTGTGCCGTACGGCGACAATAAACTAGCTGCACTAAATACTGCAGTGTGGAGTGGTGGTTCTTTTGTATATATCCCTAAAAATGTAAAAGTAGATTTGCCACTGCAAGCATATTTCCGTATTAATGCAGAGAACGCTGGACAGTTTGAGAGGACTTTAATCGTGGCCGAGGAAGAGTCTAGCGTGCATTATGTCGAAGGATGTTTTCCAGCCGGTGTGAATGTTTTAACAAATGGTGGTGAAAAAAAGATAGAGAACATTACGATAGATGACTTATTGCTGAGTCACAAAGGAATTTATCGAAAAATTAGAAATTTACAGAAGCGCAAATATACTGGTAAGTTATTTGAAATTAAATACTATGGTGATTCTACCAGATCAGTATTAGTTACAGAAGAACATCCATTTTTGGCTGTAAAGAGAAGATCAAAAAACGATAGAAACAAGATTTGGAAACATGAGTGGTTGAAGCCTGAAAAATTAGTTAAGGGAGATTATTTGGCAATACCGTTAGACAGAAATCCAGATGAGCAGTTAGAGCGAGAGTTTGTTATTAAAGAATGGAAAGGAAAAAAACTGGGATATGTAGATAAACCGATATTAGTTTTAACAAATGAATCATTTTATAGATTGGTTGGATATTATTTAGCTGAAGGGAGTATTAGTTCTGGTTCATATCTTAACTTTTCTTTTTCTGAAAATGAAAGAGAATATATCGAAGACGTAAAAATGCTGGTAAAAGAAGTGTTTGGATTTTCTAGTTCTCACGAAAGCGCTCACAAAAAGAATCATGGCGCGTCGGTTGTATTTAACTCCGTAGAGCTATGTAGAATATTTGAGTTTTTTGGAACTCACAATGAGAATAAAAAAATACTAGAGTGGATGTTTGGTGAAGATAAAGACAAACTTAAAGAGATTGTTATTGGCTGGTTTAGGGGTGATGGAAATTATTATACTAAAAAACACCCATCTGGCTATAAAGAAGCGTTTCGAGGAAATACAACTTCAGAGTGTTTGGCTAGACAAATGATTCGTGTATTGCGTCATATCGGGATTCCAGCATTTATAAATAGTAGAGATAGATCTAAAGAGAATAGAAGAAGAATGTATACGGTTGGAGTGACAGGTGAATGGATGGTTAAACTCGGTGATATTTTTAAAATTCCTATTTTACGATCGCTGAATAATAAAAATCGCTCCAGTATGTATGGATATGATGGTGAGTATGTATATGTGCCTATAAAATCTACAAATTTTAAAGAGGTTGTAGATATAGACGTTTATAATTTTGGAGTTGAAATTGATGAATCATATATTGCTTCTGGAGTTGCTGTTCATAACTGCTCTGCTCCTGCATATAGTAGCGCCAGTTTGCACGCGGCTGTGGTAGAAGTGGTAGTAAAAGAAAAAGCTAAAGTGAGATATACGACGGTCCAAAATTGGTACAAGACTGTTTACAATTTGGTGACTAAACGCGCAGTAGTAGAGCAGGACGGGGCTATGGAGTGGATAGACTGTAATTTGGGATCTAGACTTACGATGAAATATCCTTGCTGTATTCTCAAAGGAGAGAGGGCACACGGGGAGATGTTGTCTATAGCGGTGGCTGGAGAAGGGCAACAGCAAGATGCAGGGGCCAAAATGATCCACCTGGCGGCAAACACAACTAGCAAGATCACAAGTAAATCTATCAGTCGATCAGGTGGAAGATCTAGTTATAGAGGGAGGGTGATGATAGGACCAAAGGCAAAAGGAGCAAGGTCCAAGGTGGTGTGTGATGCGCTAATAATGGATCCAGAATCTAGGTCTGATACTTATCCTGATAACCAAGTGTTAAATGGGCAGGCAACTATAGAGCATGAGGCATATGTATCGAGGATAGGAGAGGAGCAGATAATGTATCTAATGAGTAGGGGGATGACGGCAAAGGAGGCCGAAGCGATGATAATACGAGGGTTTATAGAGCCGGTGATACAAGAGCTACCTATGGAGTATGCGGTGGAACTTAATCGATTAGTTAGGATGGAAATGATTGGGAGTGTGGGATGATAATCGAATTGCAAATCTGTCGTTATTCCAAGTCGAAAATCGGACATATTTTGCTGGTGCAAAATTGTCCTAGTTCTCGGCCTGCCCGGCCTGCGCAATTTTTTCTTTTGGAACAATCGACAGCTTTGCAGCCATTTGAGGTTCCTTTATGAATACTGTAACTGAGCAATATAACCAACCTGGTAAGTGGGAAATAGAGATACCATTAGGTAAAGTGAGGGAGGAGATAGAGTGGGTAGGGATAGTAGATGCTAGGGAGCCAGGAGAATATAAGCTGCAAGTGATAGCTGACCATAGGGCGATGGGGACAAAAGGGAGAATTACTGTGAAAGCGGTGGTAGGGGCTCATGCTAGGGTAACGATAAAAGGGGTGATAAAAATTGCCAAAGAGGCACAGGAAACTGACTCTTTTTTGGAGATTAGAGTACTACTTTTAGACTCTACAGCTTATGCTACGGCTGATCCTGAACTAGAAATTGAAGCTAACAATGTAAAAGCCAGCCATGCGGCCAGTATAGGTCAGATCGATCCTGAACAAATAATGTATTTGATGAGTAGGGGCATGAGCAATAAACAAGCGCAAAATGAAATTGTCTATGGGTTTCTAATGATACAATGATTTAAATCATTATATCGCTGAAAATGATGTATTTTTCGTGATAAAATACAGATATGTTTGATCCTAATGTGATTAGAAAAGACTTTCCTATTTTAAGTAAATTAATTAATGACAAAAAACTAGTTTATTTAGATAGTGGTGCAACATCTCAGAAACCTAGTCAAGTGATAGAAGCGGAGAGTAATTTTTATCAGAAATTTAATGCCAATGTACACAGAGGCGCCCATGCTTTAGGGGATGAAGCCACGCAAATGCTAGAGAGTGCTAGACAGTCAGTGGCTAGATTTATTGGAGGTAAAGAAAAAGAAATAATCTTTGTTCGAAATACTACTGAAGCAATAAATCTGGTGGCTTATTCATGGGGGATGGATAATTTAAAATCTGGCGATGTCGTGATTTCGACTATCATGGAGCACCACGGCAATATGGTGCCATGGCAACAGGTATGTAAAAAAACTGGCGCAAAACTAGAGCTCATAAAAATAGATAGTGAAGGCAAGCTGGATCAAAGTTACTTTAAAGAAAAATTGAAGCTTAAACCAAAGCTTGTGGCTTTTACGCATGTATCTAATACGCTAGGGACTATAAATCCAGTCAAAGAAATGACGAAGCTGGCTCATAAAGCAGGGGCTTTGGTGCTAATTGATGGTGCTCAAGCAGTGCCACATATGAAGGTAAATGTTACAGAAATTGAGTGTGATTTTTATGTATTTTCTGGTCACAAAATGCTTGGGCCGATGGGGATTGGGGTGCTATGGGGCAGACAAGAAATACTTGAAAAGATGTCACCGTTTATAACGGGTGGTGGGATGATAAATGAGGTATTTGAAGACCATGCGACCTGGGCAGAATTACCTGACAAGTTTGAGGCGGGGACGCCAAATGTAGCTGGGGCAGTAGGACTAGCTAGTGCGATAGAGTATTTGGAAAAACTAGGGATGGAGAATGTAAGAAAGCATGACATGGAGATAGTTGGGTATACGCTGGATAAACTTTGCAAGGTTCGTAACCTTGCAGTCCTGGGACCAAAAGATGCAGATATTAGATCTGGAAGCGTGGCTTTTGAGTACAAAGGGGTGCACGCACATGATGTGGCTACCATACTAGACTCAGAAGGAGTGGCTGTAAGGTCTGGTCACCACTGCACCATGCCACTACACAAATCTCTTGGACTCTCGGCATCAATCCGCGCGAGCTTTAATGTGTATACAACAAAAAGTGATATCGATAGTTTGGTAAAAGCAATTGGTAAAGTTAAACAAGTATTTGGGAAATAATATGGATTTATATAGAGAAGAGGTCATGGATCACTATGAGCACCCGAGGAATCAGGGGGAACTAGTGGGAGATGACGTGATATATGATCATGAAGTAAATGCTAGTTGCGGGGACTCGGTGCAGTTTTATTTGAGGATCGTGAATGGAAAAATAGTGGAGGTGAAGTGGACCGGCGTAGGATGTGCGATCACGACGGCTAGCGCTAGTAAGTTGAGCGAGTACCTGCAAGGCCAGACCTTGCGGGAGATAAAAGATATGTCTGAAGAAGAACTGGCGCAAAAGGGAATTGGGTTTGAGGTGAATCCAGGGAGAATAAAGTGTTTGATGTTGCCGATTAAAGTGGTGAAGAAGATTTTGACCCACACGTCAAAAATTTGAATTGGCGCTTTGTAGGCTTATTCAGCCATATCGCCATTCAGATTTTGGCGAGGGGCGATAAGATGGTGTCGGATTTATCGAAGTTGAGGTTGGGGAGGCGGTCTAGAGAGGAGGGGTCAGAGAATTCACCTCTAGCAAATTTGTAGGAAGCTACGACTCCGATCATCGCAGCATTATCGGTAATCAATTTTTTGTTGTAGGGGATGAAGGTGGGGATACCATATTCTTTGGCAACTGAGCGCGTAAGATTTCGCAGATCAATATTGCTGACGACACCGCCACCTAGTAGGACCATCTTTGGAGAGTAGAGATCTATGGCGCGACGGAATCTAGTCATCAAGTGTTTAAATACTGTCTTTTGGAAGCTAGCGGCAAAATCTTGAATAAACTCTTTGTTTAATTCTGGCTTTTCGCGCTCTAGAAATTGACGGGCGGCGGTTTTTAAACCTGAAAAACTAAAGTTTAGATCTTTTCTCATGGTCATGGGTTCTGGTAGGTGATATCTGGGAGTTCCAGATTTGGCCATCTCAGCTAAGATAGGTCCCCCTGGGTAGCCAAGCAAGAGCATGCGAGCAACTTTGTCGTAGGCTTCCCCAGCTGCATCATCTAAGGTCTCACCTAGAAGCTCGTAGACTCCCATTTCTTTCATGAGTACTAATTCTGTATGTCCGCCTGAGATGATAAAGCCTAGAGCTGGCCAACACCCGCTAAAGCTACGTACTGGTTTGCCGTTTTTATTGGTGGCGAAACTAGATAGGAGATGACCTTCCATGTGGTTGACGGCTATGAGGGGGAGATCCCACTTGCTTGCAAGATGGCGAGCGTAGGTGATGCCTTGTTCTAGACTGGGAGCTAATCCTGGACCAATGGTGACGGCAAGACAGTCGAGCTTGGGAGATCCAGCTTTGCGAAGAGCTAGATCTACGACCTTGGGTAGCCATTCCTGATGCAATCTTTTAGCGATATCTGGGACAGTGCCGCCCCACTCAGCATGATATTTGGTCTGCGAAGAGACGACGTTTGAAAGGACCCTGGTACCACAGGTCACGGCGGCACATGTGTCGTCGAGGCTGGTTTCGATAGACAATATGGTTGGTTCTTTCTGCATAATATGCGTATTATATCTGGAATTCACATTTTTAGTTTACGCAGGTCCCGCCCTGCATGGCGGTTTCCTCTTTTGGTCATGCGAAAAGAGTAAAATAGAAAAAGCATGCTTTGCAGGATCGCTCGTATTCCAAACGTTCGCAGTGATGTGATGAATTTCAATCTGGTTGGTCCCTCAAGTCATTCGGGACATGCACCAGATTTGAGTCATCACCGCTATCGCTTTTGAGCTCACTTGGAAATACTTCGTTCCCAACTGCAAAGTATTCCCCTGACTGTGAGGATTAAGTGCGGTACAATTACATCATGAATGATTGTATTTTTTGCAAAATAGTGGCGGGGGAGATACCCAGTTACAAGATCTATGAAGATGAGAAATATCTGGTATTTCTAGATGTTTTCCCAAAGACAACTGCCCAGATGCTTGTGATCCCAAAAGATCATATAGAGTGGGTGTGGGATGTACCAAATCTGGGTGAGTATTATGAGGTGGCTGGTAAAGTGGCTAGACATATACGAGAGGTGAGTAATATCCCAGTGAGGCAGATGGTGTACGGATTTGAGGTGCCACACGCTCATATCCAAATCCGACCTGGGAGTGATGATGATCTAAATGGTAAGCAGGCAAGTCCGGCGCAGTTAGAAGAGTGGAGAGCTAAGTATAGTTTGATTTAAGACCATTCTGGGGTGGAAAATGCATAGCTAATTTGGCGGGTATTTACGTCTATTTCTTTGATATTGATAACTAAGATAGGCATTTCTTTTTCGTAGGATTTTAAGAGATCTGAGGCTTTGCCGGCCCATTCGATGGCGACAATATTTCCTGGTTTGAGGATAGTGGAGAGATGAAGAGTAGACTCTAAATCAGAAGAGTCTGGTAAGCGCCAGGTATCGATGTGATAGAGGGTACCTGAGTACTTTGAGACAGAATAGGGATATTCTTTCATGAGGGTATAGGTGGGAGAGGTGACGTTTACATCTAAACCAAGTGCCTGTGCTACTCCTTTGACGAATTGAGTTTTACCTACGCCCAGATCTCCTTCTAGGGCTAGGATGAGAGGAAATCTGGCTAGTAGATTCATGTGTTTGCGCATGAGATCAATAGCAAAGGAAATAGTGGCTTCGACAGAAGTTGTCGTGGCTGATTTTGATAGGGATGGAATGGTAAGGGCGCCTTGACGCAAGACCAGTGGATCATTGAGGGTGGTATCTACTACCGTGCTTGTGGGGCGATCGGCAAGAGTCCCAGCGTCGAGAAAAACAGAGACCATCTCCTGTTTGGTTTTGATAGTATATTTTTGCCAGTCTGAAAGCGAATATGGCTCTTTTTTGCCACTAGTGTTGGCAGAGGTGGCGGTGATAGGTTTGCCAAATGATTTAATTAGTTCGATCGCAAAATCATAATTGGGGATGCGAACTCCTAGACCACCGGACTCTGATTCTAGTCTAGTGTCTAAAATATGAAGACTCTCCGAAATGACTGTAATAGGGCCTGGGAGAAAGTTCTTGTAAAGATTGCTAGCTATCTCATTGAGACTGACATACTTTGAGGCCATTTCTTTGTCTGATACAGCTACTGCTACCTGGCGGTAACGATCTCCTTTATATGTTAGCAAACGGCTTACGGCTTGCGGCATGCTGCAATCTACGGCGATGCCATAGCAAGTTTCTGTGGGATAAATGACAAGATAACCAGCTGATAAAGCCTCACATGCGAGTTTGATTGAATCTTTGTCTTCTATTTTTAGTATTTGCATGAGCATATTCTATCAGGGTAGGATAGTAGGCATGGAGATAAAACGTAGATTTGAGATTGACCCAATGTGGAGAAGAGTGTCTGTGTTTATGTTTGTGATGTTTTTTGTCTTTTTGGCTGATGCCATGCTGTCTGACTTTGTGCCGGGATATCTCGAAGGAATCATGGGTTCACCACTACTCATGGGTCTAGTGATGTCGACCTCATCTGTAGCAGGACTGATCCTAGACTTGCTATTTGCCAGAGTACTTAGAAACTTAAGTGTTTCGAAAATGGTGATGCTAGCATTTGCTGGATGCATCGGCTTTGTAGGACTACTACTAGTTTCTACATATTGGCCGTTCATACTGATACTCGTTTTAGCTATGGTTACGTGGGGACTATACTACGAATTTTTTGGGTTCTCTGGGCAAAAGTTTGTAGTAGGGATTGCTGCCCCAGTGCAGCGGACTGCTGTGTGGTCGGTGATAGAAACGCTAAGAGCGATAGCTTATGCAATAGGACCACTGGCTTTGGCCTGGGTCACCCAATATGGTGAGAGACAAAGCTTGGTTTTTGTAGCAGGAGTCCTTTGTTTTGGATTTGTGTTGTTTGGATTTATGAAGACGAAGTACAAGCCAGAGATAGAGGTGGATCATGCAAAAATTACTATTTGGCATGAGATGCAACACTGGGCGAGTTTGTTTAAACATATTTGGCCTATGGTGATATTTGGAATTACACTCGTACTAATAGACGCGGTGTACTGGACTACGGGGACTGTGGTAAATGATCAATTGGCTCAACAACATCCACTTGGTGGATTTTTTATTACAACTTACATGATTTCCTCAATGTTTGTGGGACTGGTTTTTGGTCGAAAAGAAATCAAATCGCATAAAAAGACGATGGCTTTTATTTTTACGCTAATCTCTGGAATTATTTTGATGTTTATGAATTTTATGCAAGTTTGGTGGTGGTATCTACTGATAGTTTTGGCTTCATCGATCATGTCGGCTTTATCATGGCCACTTCTGGATGCTGTTTATACTGACTTGCTTGCTAGAATGGGTAGAGAAAACATCCACATGATAGGGCTAAAGAATGCGAGTAACAGTATCGCCTACATGATTGGGCCGATTTTGGCTGGTAGTATGGCTACTTTAGTTGGAAACATAGAATCGTTTGCGTATATGGGTGGACTACTTGTTGTTGTATCGATAATTTTACTAATCTTTACGCCTCGGAAACTGAAGCTTCCACAGTCAGAAATCCAGAACTGGGAATAATCATATATAATCGCAGCATGGAAATGTCGAAGCCACAGAAATATACAGCTAGAGTAAGTGATAAATATTTTCTGACAGAGAATGAAAAGTTTGTATATTTAAAGTTTGAATTGGTTTTACCAGATAGAATTGAGTATAAAGCAGGACAATATGTATCTATCAAAATCAACGAAGTGGGAGAAAGAAGATCTTATTCTATAGCTAGTACATCATCTGACAATCATGGATTTCATTTAATTGTTGAAGTAGTGGGAGAAGGTAAAGGGAGTAATTTTTTGAAGAATTTAGAAATTGGACAAGAAATAGAAGCGCTTGCTCCAATGGGACAATTTGTGATTAAAGAAACCAGCAAAAAAATGTTGTTTGTGGCTACTGGATCTGGAATAGTGCCAATTTGGAGCATGATAAATGACCTACTCATAAACAAAAAAGAAACCAGACAGATGAGACTGCACTGGGGCATGAGAAATGAAGAAGATTTGTTTTTTGTAGATGATTTGAATCAATTATCGCAGGAACATCCAAATTTTGTGTTTGATATTGTACTATCGAAACCAAGTGAGGAATGGGATTTGTGTAATGGACATGTGCAAGATTGTTTGAGGAGAGACTTCTCCTCTGGACTAAATGACTGGGAAGCGTATGTGTGTGGTAGGCCAGAGATTGTTATAGAAATCGTCAATACTTTGAGTGAATTAAAGATGAACCCAGAAAATATTTATCATGAGAAATTTTAATGAGCTATCAGACTATAAAGTGTAAAAATTGTGGGAATAACTTTGTTTTTTCTAGTGAAGAGCAAGAGCTATATCTGAAAAGAGGGTTAAGCGGGCCAGAACATTGTCCAATTTGTCGTGGTATCATAGAAGCCAGATCAAAAGATAAAGCAAGGAGCAAATATGAGCGATAATCCAAAGCTAGTAAAAGTAATAGGCAAATATAAAATAGTGGTTGTAGAGTCTAAATGTATTGCGGCAGCATCGTGTGTGGCAATAGCTCCAACCTTGTTTCAAATGAATGAGCGTAATTTAGTGGAGATTATTGAAGGTGGAAGTGATGAACTAGACAATATCATGCTTTCAGCCCAATCTTGTCCAACAGGTGCGATTGAAATATATGAAGGTGAAAATAAAGTTTGGCCACTTGTATGAACTCAAAAACAATCATGATATTTGTAGCGGTAACTTTAGGGATACTACTTGGAGTAGGGGCGCTACTGACACAATTTAGTACATCTGCTGAGAAACCTATTGCAGATATAGCTGGAAGTAGTCTCCATGTGCAAGGCATAGGAAGTATAGAACTCGTAGAGTTTAGTGATTTCCAGTGTCCTGCGTGTTTCTCGGTACAAGCACCACTTAAAGAGCTCCTAGCAAAGTATCAGGGCAAAGTGAAGTTTGTTTATAGACATTTCCCACTAACTCAAATCCACAAGAATGCTCAGATTTCAGCTCAAGCGGCTGAAGCTGCTGGAATACAAGGTAAATTCTTTGAGATGCATGATAAATTGTTTGAAACTCAGGTGAGTTGGGCAGAGTTAGCTGATCCAAAAGAAACATTTGCTAAGTATAGTGAGGACTTGGGAATGGATAAGGATAAGTTTGTGGTAGACATGGAAAGTCAGGCTGTAAAAGATATTGTGGCAAAGGATTCTTTAGCTGCAAACCAAAATAGAATAGGTGGTACACCTACTTTTTATGTGAATGGGGTAGCTACAGATTTCCCAAAAATCGAAGCAAAGATAGTAGAACTTTCAAAGTGATCTAGTTTGTATGATAGTGTGTCAGTTTTCCAGATTAGATGAACCTTGACATCTTAATCCCACCAGGGTATAACCAGAGGTAGAGCCTGGAACCAGGCAAAGAATTAGAAGGTTTAGTTTAGGAAGGGGGTGAAAGAATTATATGGCATTTTCATACCAAAACGCTAAAGGCGTTACCTATTACCTCCATGGTAAAAAAGTAACTCTGAAAAATGGTCGCATGCAGCAGATTTATTACTTCGCTCGCGACGTCCGCGCTGAAGCACTTAACGAAGTACCAGCAGGATACGTAGTAGTTGAAACCAAAAGAACAGGCATGCCCGTTCTTAAAAAGGCATAAATTACAAACAATTAACCAGCACCAAATCGGAAACGAAGAGAGGCTGGTTTTTTGTGTGGGTTTAGAAATCTTTAAGAAGCTTTTGAATGTTTTTCAGGAATTTATTTTTGGCTTTTTTAGTTCGAGTAAACAAAGTTCCCCCTAGCATAGGATAAAGTTTTTTTGCTTGTAGAGAGTGAAAATCTGGTCCAACAAGTTCTGCGAGTTCCATTTTAGCTAGATTTCCCGCAATTTTGAGAGCTCCATATTTTCTAAAACGTCTAAAAGAAAAAATATAACTAGGATCTTTATACACTTTAGACTTATAGCCAAGTTTGTTGACAGCTTGTATAAGAGATTTTCCCTCTGCATAGTCGACAGATTCGTCAAAACCACCTACTGTATCAAAAATATTTTTTTGTATAGAAAACATAGATTCTAGTAGGTAGGTTGGTTTGATATTATTTTGTAGTTCAAGAAAAGTGTTAATAGCGTTTGCGATGGTTTCATTTTGAGGCGTAGATACATCAGGCTTGAGTGCCAGTGAGATAATTTTGGCAGAGGTTGATTCCCAGCGATACTTGAGTCCTTGGAGGAAGTAGGTGGGGAGGCGATTGTCGGCGTCGGAGAAGATGAGAATATCTGAATTTGATTCTTTGGCACCTAGATTGCGCTGGGCGCAGACATGACGCTTGTCGGAAGTGAGTATCTTTAGCGAGGGCAAGAGATTTGCGAACTCTTTAGCTTTTAAGACTGTGTGATCGATAGATTTGCCATCTACGACGATTACTTCAAAATCTTTGAAAGTTTGATTTGAGAGATCTGTCAAAAGTTTGGGGAGATATTTTTCCTCGTTGAGCGCTGGGATGATGATAGAAAAAAATGGACTTATCATAAGTTGTATCCTAATCCAAAGACATCGATTTTGCCAGATTTCCAGAGATTGTGGTAATTTTCTGCATCTTTTTCATTTATAACTGCATCTGGATCGATTCCAAAGGGTAGATTGAGGGTGCTTGAAATCTTGAGTTTAGACTCTAGGAGCCTTTTTCTTTTAAGGTAGAGTAAATAGTGTAATGGATATAAAGTCTTGAGTTGGGGAGAGTTGATGTCTTTGCTAATTCTGACTGCGTCAACGAGACCACTTGCAACATCAAAAGGACAGCCACAAGCGATTGTATAGACATATGGATACTTTGTTTTAAGGTATCCAAAGAGATCTACGATTGCCTGACTTGCTCTAGTTGCCATCTTGGGATCTACTGCAAAGTAGGGGGCATAAAGGTGATCTATCTTTAATAAAGAAACACCCCAATTAGAGATAATGTTGTCGAAACAATGGTAAAGATATTCTACAGCTTGAGGATTTGTGAAATCTAGGAGGTATTTGGGCGTTAGGTCTTTAAAGAAAGGATAGGAAGCAAATACATTGAGTGGTTTGCCATCCCTTTTTACAATCCAGTCTGGGTGAGTTTGAAATAGTGCGGATTTTTTGTCTACCATAAATGGAGAGATCCACAAACCTGTCTTGTAGTCGAGATTATTTAATTCTTTGAGCATGTCTAGCCAGTGAGGAAATTTGTTAGAACTGGGTTTGCCCCAGTCACCTAAGTGGCACCAACCGTCGTCTAAGAGAATATGCTCAGGAACATATTTATGATTTTTGAATTTGTGTGCTTGGCTCAAGATGAGACCTTCGTTGATATTTGTGCCATTTGAGTGCCAACTACACCAGAGTGATATACCGGGTTTTTTAGTAGAGATAGATGATGGTTTTGTAAACTTGGGTACTTGGATAGGACAATAATCCCAATAAGGTAGCCTAAAGATATCTTTCTGTATGGGGCTCCATGATTGCCACCCAAGCGGTAAGTCTTGCATCTAGTACAGTATAATCTAGTTCTGATAACGAAAGAACAAGTATATGAAAAATTGAAAAAGGTGATGGATCCGGAGCTGTTTATAGATATAGTGAGCTTGGGGCTGATATATGATGTTGGCATACAGCCAGCAGCTAACGGCATACAGCAAATTAGGGTGATAATGACACTTACTACCCCTGGATGTCCTTTGGCACCGGTGATAGACAAGCTAGTGCGAGATGCCATAAAACCCCTTGGAGATTATGAGATAGTCTTGGATCTTGTGTGGGAGCCTGCTTGGACAAAAGATAGGATGTCGGATGAAGCCAAGTTGCAGCTGGGAGTCATATGAATATTGTGGTTGGGAGTACAAATCCCGTCAAAGTAGGAGCGGTAGAGGAGGCGTTTAAAAGATATTTTCCAGATTGTAGTGTAATAGGTCATGAAGCTAAGAGTGGGGTAAGTGAACAGCCAAGAAGTGAAGAAGAGACGATAAATGGTGCAATAAATAGAGCTAAAAATAGTATTGGAGCTAATGATTACGGGGTGGGGGTGGAAGGTGGAGTCTGCGTAATCAACAACAAAATGTTTGACTGTGCCTGGGTTGCCATAATTGATAAAACTGGGGAAATTGGACTCTCTGGTGGGTTGTATTTTGAGTTGCCAAAAAAAATTGCAGACAAAATAAGTGCTGGCGGAGAGCTAGGACCGATCATGAATGAGATGACGGGGGAAGAGAATGTGAAGCAAAAAATGGGGGCGATAGGGATATTTAGTAAAGGACAGTTGGACCGCAAACAGGCTTATGTACAGATTGTTTTGTCGGCAATGGTCAAGTTTGTGAGTCCGGAATGGTTTGGGTAGATTTTTTATGTGTCGGACAACCGGAAAACTCAGATAATCAGATGATCTGAGACTCTGATAGTCAGATGTTCTGGCTCGCCGGGTTTCCGAGTATTCTGATTGTCTGATAATATATAGGTATGCGGATATATCTAGGGGCTGATCATAGGGGATACGAGACAAAGGAATGGCTTAAAACTTGGCTCTTGGAAAATGAGTATGAGGTGGAAGATGTAGGATGTTTTGTATATGACCCAGACAATGATTATGTGGACTATGCACTTAAAGTAGCTGAGGCAATTGAGGGCGACGGGACAGAAGATAGGGGGATACTACTGTGTGGGAGCGGACACGGAGTAGATATGGTAGCCAACAAATTCCCTCATGTGCGAGCCATGCTAGCATTTAACGATGAAGTTGCAGTACAAGGCAGGCAACATGAAGATGCAAATATCCTTATTATCCCTACAGACTGGACGACAATAGAAGAAGCGGTAGAGCGCACCAGATTATTTCTAGAAACTGAGAAACTGTCGACTACAAATTATGACAGGCGTAGGTCACGACTCGCCAATTTGAAGATACGATAAATATGATTACACCAATCATCATGGAATCAGATTTGAAAGTGGTAACAGCAAAAATGTTGTCACTAAAAGAAAGAAAGATTGACAGAGTACATATGGACATAGGAGATGGATTATTTTCTGATTTACTGACTATCTCTCCATCTGATTTACAGGAAATTGATACTGCAAATATGAAGATGGATATACATCTACTAGTGGATGATCCTAGTGAGTGGATAGAAGAGTGTGTGGCATTAAATCCAAAGAGACTGATAGGACAAATTGAGCGGATGGGATCACAGGTACAATTTTTAGATACTATAGAGTCATATAAATGCGCGGGTGGACTAGCTCTTGAGATACACACGCCGATTGAAGAGATAGAAAAAGAAGCCCTAGATAAAGCAAGGGTAATTCTGCTACTTGCAGTGCCCGCAGGTACTAGTGGATCCCCATTTGACGAGCATGTGATAGAAAAAGTAAAAGAACTAAAGAAAATATATAGTGGTGCAATTTTGATTGATGGAGCCATAAATCCAAATACATATACTATGGTTATAGATGCTGGAGCCACAGAAGCTGGAGCAAATAGCGCCTGGTGGAGAGGAGACTTTGATGAATAAAAAGAAGCAAGTGATATTTAAGAAAATAGCGTTTTTTGGGGATGCGGCAGTACTGCCAGAATCATCTTATTATCAGGCGGCCTACCATACGGCGAAGAAGTTGGCGAAACTTGGATACGTCATGGTTAACGGGGGTGGGCCTGGAATCATGGATGCTTCGACTCGTGGGGCTGAGTCTGTGGAAGGTCAAACAGAGTCAGTCACCTTTTCTCCTGAGCATGCGACTGGTTTTGAGGGTAGATATCTTTCAAACATAACTGACAAGGAAGTTAAAACTAAAAACTATATAGAGAGAATGTACAAACTGATGGAACAGTCAGATATGTTTTTGATATTTCAGGGAGGGACGGGGACTATCTCTGAACTTGGGACTGCTTGGGTGTTGGCAAAATTGTATTATGGTCACCATAAGCCATTTATTTTGGTTGGATCTTTTTGGCGAGCTGTAATAGGGGCGATGCATGACAATCTGCTCATTGATGCAAAAGAGATGGATGTGTTTAGGATAGTGGATTCTATTGATCAGATTGTGCCAAAGATCAAGGAGCTCGAGGATGCTCTCAATAAAGTTGATCATAGTCATTGTAGACATTGTGATGAATCCGCCTTCATGAG
>CAJAUT010000015.1 GCA_903945195.1 uncultured bacterium | reverse complement strand
GCATTATTTACTACATCATGACTAATGCTCAATATTTACCATGGTATTTTCGTAGAATTTATCCAACAATATTTATATTTTCGATTATTTTGTTCATAAGATACCTTAATAGAGATAATCGAATATCCAAGAGAATTAAGTTGTTATTATTATTTACTATGATTTACGCAAATATTATTATTTCCTCTAAAATAATATTTTTTAAAGAGAGAGGATTTATTGATCTAATTTCCATTGAATCGCATGAAGCTGAAGACAAGCTCCCTACTGTGTATCTAGATCGATTTGGAGCTGAGAATTCTGCGCCTTTGGACTACTTTTATAATAACACTAATAGCATTTTTGATAGATCTCCTATCGCAGATCAAGATTTGTATTCTTGTTTAATTGATAATTCTCAATATATCAAAATAATTTCTTCTACATACTCTCCGCAAAAAAACTTAAATTTTTTCGACATTATTTTAAATGATGACTATCTTGTCCGAACATATAGCGTTGACCTCGATTATTTAAAAAATGATTGTGATATAAGAAACTATATTGTCAATCCAAAAACATTTAGAAATTATTCTGATATTGTTAAAACCTGTAATGTTAGTAACCCCCCATCTAGTATTATTAATGCTAAATTAGAGATTTTTGTATATATAATCCCGAATACATTACATTCATTAGAAAAACCTTGTTCTATGGGTATGATTGATGAATTTCTATCAATAGATGATATTCAGGACTATAAGTCGTACATAAAGTAACCTTAACTTTATATTTAGTTATATATTTCGATTTTTATATGCATGTAGAAATACTCTTTATTATTGATTATAGCTGTGTCATTTAGAATGATATTTTTTAGTATTTACTAGAGACTTCTAGTTAGCTCTATACAGTGCCCCTAATTTCACTGAATATATATTTTTTCTCTTATTATCCTTAATACTGATATAATATACTTAATTCTTAGATATATTCCTATGTTTACTCTTATAGGCATTATTATTTATGATAGTAATTTCGATAAATGACTACTCAGACACAGTTGGTGGAGCTGAGCAAGCCATAAGCAATACAAATAGTGCTTTATCGAAACTCGGTGTAAAAGTTTTTACATATTCACTTTCAAGCTCTTCAGAGTCAATACTCAACTACCTTGATAGATTTTTCAGCATTTTTCATTTTCTAAAATTTTGCTTATTTATATTGAAGCATAAACCCAATATTATACATGCGCACAATACTTCTCGATTCATATCTCCTTCACCTTTATTGGCTGCAAGATTCTTTAGAGTCCCAGTTATTATGACATTTCATGACTATCATCTGATTTGCCCCAAGACTTGGATGATGTACTCTAAGTGTCTAGAGTGTCCGTATGGATTTAGTACTAAGTGTCTATTGAGTAACTGTGAAACTTTTCATACGGGAGTGCTTTGGTTCCCATATCAGTGGCTAAAGTGGTTTAAAGTATTGATCCATAGGGCAATCATAAAATATACAGTTAATATTGCTCTATGCCCGAACTATGATTTGCAACGTTGGGTCGATTCAAGTCTAATGTTGAAAACTATCTATTTGCCAAACTTCCTTCCTGTGAATACTATTAAGATTAATAGAACCCCTAGTTATTATTTGTTTGTAGGTAGATTATCAAAAGAAAAAGGTGTTTCTAGTCTAATTACTACTTTCGCTAAATTTAGTCATGAAAAGCTAGTAATAATTGGTGATGGACCTGAAAAAGATAGTCTAATAAAACTTACAGAACGCCTTGGCCTTAGCAATAGAGTTACATTTTTAGGTAAAGTTAGCCACTCGAACTTGCAATTTTATTATTCGAAGGCATATGCATTAGTGGTTCCAAGTATATGGAAGGAAAATAATCCACTTGTCATTCTAGAATCTTTGTCAGTTGGCATACCAGTTATTGCTACCAGTAGAGGAGGTTTGCTGGATTTTGCGAAGAATGGTGCCGCGTGTTTCAATTACAACACTGAGAGTGAACTGATTAAACTTTTGAAGTATGTAAAGAGTTACAATAGGTTAGTAACCTTACCAGAAATTTACTCAGAGAGTGTTCATTTGGAGAGGCTTGTCTCTATTTATTCTTCTTTTTCTTAGTTACAAAAATCAAATTTTCCATGAATTGGCTACCGATAACTGAACTTAATAAACTAACTATTAGTCGTTTTAGATTCTTATTCTTTGCTGGGTAGTGAGCATAACTTATATTTTCGATATTCAGATTATTTCTAGTTAATAGTGAACTTAATGTTGCTGGCGTGTGAAACAAGACATGCTCTGGGTTAACGTTTGGATTATTGGTCAACTTATATAATACAGGTATTATTCTTTGCAGACTAAATACGTTTGGCGTAGTGATGATTATTACTCCATTTTCTTTTACAACCCTCTTTAATGAATCTAGAAATAATCCCTGGTTATTAACATGCTCGATTATCTCACCAGCAAAAACTACATCAAACTTCTTGTTGAGCTTAATATTCTCAGCATTTTGACAATATATTTTGTAGCCATGTCTATTTAATTCTTTGACTGCCTTTGGTAGATAGTCGATTCCAATGACTTCTTTGGCTACGCTGCGCAAATAATCGTGTACCCATATACGTTGCTTGTGAATATTTTTCAAATCATGTTCTACACAACCTACGTCCAGCACTGTTTTACCTGTTACGTATGGTTCTATAAATGATAGTATTCCGTCATCACTGATATCATATTTTTTCATTCGTGTATTTTATCATATCTTTATGCTATGGGATACTATCAATCTACTTATTAATCTTTGTCTATATATACTATCTTATATGACTTATAGTATATATTGAATATTTGTAGTATAATACGCAAATGGAAAATTTATTGGGTAATCAGCAAGGTGATACATTAGATCTAGAGAATACTGTGGAAATTCTTGAACACATGCAGGATAGCCTGAATTTTTGTGCTGAACATTTAGCGAGAGTAATTGCCACAGAACCTGAAGAGGTGCTTGAGTGTATTTCTTGTGGTAATCAAGGTGTAATGAGATTTGTCGCTCGTCCTAGTCAACCAAAGAAGTTATAGTCACTAAATATGGGCGAAGTTATATTAACGGACGAGGAAATAGCAAACTTACTTAGAGGAGCTGACACACCTAAAGCTGTTGCTCCTACTGTCGATACCACTAAAGTAGCTATACCCCCAGTTGATGTTGGTGCGCTTCTGAGAGCAGTTCAGGCAGACCAGGAAAAAATCACCTCTATTCAGGGAGGTGGTACGTCAGCTTCTTTGAAGCAAAATGAGGTAGATAAGCTAAAAGCAGAATCAGCGCAGCAGCCTCCGAAATCATCAGCGTAATACCGGCGATGGTGAAGCCGTAGTTGGGGATGAGGAAATAGTTAAGTGAGATATTTACGATTAACCCTACGAGTGATGCGCGAAAGACTATCTTCTCCTTATTTGCAGCCAGGAAAAAATTACCGGTAAATACTTTGAAGAATCCTATTAGTCCTGCTGTTAGGAGATATGGTAGTACAGTTGCGGATGGCTGATAGCTTGCTCCGTAGATGCGAGTGGTGATATATGGACTATACATATATATGATCAGCAGGAATGGGACGAAGATACCTAGCATGGCAGAGACCACAAGTCTAGCTAGTTTCTTTAGTTTGGCATAGTCAGCACTGTGATAGAGCGAGGAGATGCGGGGGAAGGTCACGACTGTGATCAGATTGATCGCCTGGAATGCGAAGAGGATCTTGTATGCCGCCTGATAGTACCCCACTTCTATAGTGCTAAAGCTATGGCGGATCATAACTGTATCTATATTCATATAGACCTGATTGATTGCGAGCATCCCAAAGATTGGGAGCGACTGGATGAGGAGCTTCTTGGTCAAATCGCTATCATGCTTAGCGACTAGCTTGACCCCTAACGAGCGTAAGCTGTAGAGAGCCACGGATATAGATAGTAGAGATGAAATAGTATAAAAACCAACCAGGTAGTGCAGATCTAGATTTAGATAGATGACTAGTAAGACACTGGTCAGCACACCGCAGTAGTGGACTAGACGAGTGATAAAGATATATTGCATGGCTTCATAAGCAGAAAGGACTGCAGTATAGATAGCGGCTGTACTACCGGCCAGGGCGAATAGCGCTACCAGGAAAAAGAGTGAGAGGTCAGTACGCACGACTACAAATAGAGCCGCAAAGACTAGGAGTGAAGAAAAGGCTTTCACGACAATCGCGCTTGTGAGATAGCTAGAGACGCGCGTCTTGTCTTTGGCTATGTCTCTTATCAGGATCGTATTTAAGCCAAAATCTGATAGGAGCATGATGATCCCGACAAATGACTGGGCATAATTGAGCCGCCCAAAGTTGGCTGCCCCAAAGTAGCGCACCACAGAGACAGTGACAAAAAACATGACCACTTTGGAGATCAACTCTAGAGAGCTGAGCCAAAGAGTGTTTTTGACTAGGATTTCTTTGGTAGTTTTCATAAGTTTGTATTATATCCTATATTGTTGCGTGAAAGACTACCTAGTGTTAAAATACTAACATGAAATTGCCAGAGAATCTAAAAGCCAAGATCCGCACCCTCACAGCCAAATCTCGTCAGATCCTATGGCGCAACGAAGCTTACGACATATCTGAGTGGAAACTACTAAACAAAAGTGCCCTACCCATCCTAATCTTTTGTTCACTAGTCCTTATCGGTAATCTCTTATTTTATTACCTCTCCCCTTACGGCAAGATCACTACTTATGATTTTACCGAGAAACTACCAGGAGCCGAATCCTTCACTTCACTAAACAAAACTGACGAAAAGCTAGAACTAGGTGGCATGATAGTCAAAACCAAGTCCACTAGGTTCTCACTAAACAATCCCAAGAAACTTTCAGACATAGTATTTAAGTTTGCCTACAAGCCAGGGCAAAAAGAGATTAAGATAGGCGTGAGAGGCAACGAAAGTGACCCATTTGTGTATAAATCACTTTTCTTTGACCCTATCAACTCGCTCACCTGGGAAAAGATAGAACAAAATGGACTCGTCCTGTACCAGAAAAACAAAGATTTTGATTCGATCCCAGCCTTTGCCGCCTCGGTCGCCAAAGACAAAAAGATCGGCTCATACCAAGTAGATATCAACCAACTAGTGCCTATGGTGCATCCCAACAATCCAGCTGGAAAAACGGAGATCACTACCCCAATTCGTGGCAATGCCACTATGTACGTACTCGTAACTAGTGGTGACCTAAAGATAACTGCCACCAAGCAAGACATGAATACTTATGATGGGGCAGATACTCTAAATACGACCGTGACACTAGGTGGAATCAAAGTGAGTGAGAGCTCGACTCCTGATGACGGATTTAGCGACAAATCCAAAAGCCAAGCTGCTCCACAAACAAATGTGATCTCTATCCCAAATGCAAAACCTGGAGTATATAAAGTAGAGTACAAATTTGATAGTGCCTCAAATGACTCTGTGATCACCAAGATAGATATCAACCAAGCCAAAGTAGTGATGGGTGGCAGTATCCTAGCATGGAACAATGTGCCTACTACTTTCTATACTTATTCCACAAAGATCACCACCTCCACCTCGTGGGCAGAATCTATCCAAAATCTAAAAGTCGATGACAAAGCAGACCTAGCGATCAAAGACATCAAAAACAAGTTCCCCTTTGACCTAGCCAAAACCATGAAAGGTAAGCCAGAAGGAGAGATCTTCAAAGTATTCTCGCCAAAAGGCAATATCAACTTTGGGACGGACTCATATTTTGCTTTCTCCCCTACTAGCTACTTTGATCCAGCAGTACTGAAGATGCAGGCACTAACTACCGCAATCTCCCAAGCTGACATAGAAAAAAACTTTGATTATGTTTTGACCACTGTGGCTCCTGCAAAAGAAGAAGATTACTGGCTCATGTCCATAATCAGATGGAGTACCAAAGATCTAAATCTAACAGGTGACAAAGTATACTTTACCCTAGATATCCCAGAGATCGACAAACAAGGGGGATCACTAGAAGTGGGTGGGCTTAGCGTAGAACTCACTTCTAAATAAAGTCGAGTATGTGGATATTTCGCAAACTGCTCCATATCCTTTTCTCTTTTTCGCTCGTACTATATTTAGTACTATTTCTGATAGAAAATATTTTCCCTGGATTTGTCTCTAGCAACTTTTCTCTCAACTATCTACTATATCCTGTCCTACTATTTGGCATTGGCTCGTCACTTTACCCGCTCACTGAGCAAGAGCAAAAGACGATGAGCAAAGATAGCGACAAGTTTAAGAAGAGTGATGTATATATGACAGTCGTGCTTGCCGTCCTTGGAGCTATCCTCATCTACTACAAGATAGAGCTAGAGTATCCCCTGCGGCAAGTCATTGCGGGGCTAGCGGGACTGCTGATACTACTTACCTCGCTGATGGTCGTGATCCCAGAAGATTACGAGTGGAAGCTCAGCTTGCCCAGGCTGCCCAAAATCAGATACCTCTATATCTGGATCCCACTACTAGGACTCGTCATCTATCTACTACTAAACCCCAGTATATATATGAAACAGGCGAGCCAAGTGATACAGAGACTAGCTCCTACCTCGTACAAAATAGTGATCGTAAATCAGTCGGGAGTAGATAGCTACGGCGAGACTTACGCCAAACTATTTAAGAATAATGGGTATAAAAATGTGGTGTACAAAGAGAGCGATAGTTATCCCACTGCCCCAAATACGACCATTATGTTTAGCGGAGAAGATAGTGTGGCGGCCACAGAGATCACCGATCTAGTCAGGCAGTCGTATGGTACTGTGCAGACCGCGCCTGTTGTAAACACAGAAAAGCATACAATTGTCGTGATACTGTCTAAAGGAAATGCAGAATGATCTATACCATATTTGGATTTTACCTACTGACACGCCTTGCTCCTTACCTATACTCCAGCGTGCCGCTAGGCTATGACCCAGGACTCTACCTATATCTATTTAATTCATATAGTAGTGTAGGACTATTTGAGTATACAAAGCTGGCCAACTGGCTAGTAGAAGTGTATCCACCACTTCTGCCATTTGTGGTGAGGATAATTAATATATTTGTGAGTCCAGAAAATATCCTAGTCCCCCTAGCACTACTGGCTGCTGCCTCCCTATATGCGGCTACTTACTATTTAGTGAACCACCTGTACGGTAAAAAGACGGCACTGGTTACCCTAGCTATCCTGAGTCTATCTATCATCCAGTTTAAATTTTACTGGTGGTACTACGTCAAAAATATTTTTGCCGTAGCACTGACTCTCCTTCTGATCGCACTCATGAACAAGAAATCTAAATGGGCTTACGCTGTAGCACCTGCAATAGTCCTACTGCACCAGCCTACCGCCATCGTGGCGATGATGGTACTACTACTTCGCAAACATGATAAGCAGAGTTTGCTGACAATAGCAGCTAGCGCCCTCGCGTTTGTTGCCTATTATGTACCAAACTGGGACGTAACTATTGCTCCATATCTACCTGGATTTATGCGTAGCCTGACACCTGCCAGCTACGGGACAGAGTCTGGGACTTTTTATAGTCTAGCCGAATCTTTTTGGTATATGCTGCCATACCTACCGCTAAGTATCGCTGCACTTTTAAATAGTAAAGTGAAGAAAGATAAATCAGTCATGGTGCTCATGCTTACGAGTCTAGTATTTGCAGGTGGGGTATTTCTATCACGCAGATTTGTGCCGATACTAGATATATCTTTGATTATTCTAGCCGGAGCCATGCTTGCCACATTTAATAAAAAGATAATTGTGGGATATTTGATACTACTTGCAATATTTTTTGCAGTTAAACTGCCTGAGCAAGCTAAGCCACTGATAAATATGGATGAGTACAACGAGATCCAGCTACTATCGACCACAGAGAGCGATGCGAGTATCCTGGTAGCCGACAATGAATATACTCCTTGGATTTATGGGTACTCGAAGCGTAGAGCGATCGCACCTGGATTTGGGGAAAATGATGTGTACTGGAACGCTAGTGAGTGGGAGGACTTTTGGTCTTCCAACAACAGAGCGCGCGAGATGGAGTTGCTAAACAAACTACCAAAGCCTATCTATATATACCTAGGGGATAAACAGAGGATGATTCTATTTCGCCCCGATGGTGAATGTTTTACGAAATTTTCCTGGCACACGTATAAATATATTTGTAAGTAAATATTATGTATATAGAGGCTCTTCGTCGACCAACAATTATCGCAGCTGAATGTCTCAGAATGATCCGCGTACATGATGCCCAAACTGCTGCGCATAATATCCGAACACAGAGACTTGCTCTCAAGTTAGCAACTGAAATTGGTGTTGATAAATTTACTTTCCATGTATTGAGATTGGGAAGTCTAATTCATGATATAGGTAAATTATCTATAGATGCTGCAATTATTAATAAACCAGGCCCTCTTGATGAAAGGGAAAGAAAAATAGTTGAAAGGTAAAGTGAACCCCTTTGTCAACACAGTAATCGGGTCAAATTAAGATCCATTCCTCCTTTCTCCATAATATATTTCAGCCGGGGTTTTATAACCCAGTG
>CAJAUT010000014.1 GCA_903945195.1 uncultured bacterium | reverse complement strand
GTCGCAAAGTCAGGTGTAGCAAAGTTTTGGAACTCATCAACATACAGATTAAAATCACGACGCTCAGCTTCGGGGATATCTTGGCGACTCATGGCTGCGACCAAGATTTTTGGCACTAGAATTAGGCCAAGGAAAGCCGAGTTTTCTTCACCAATCCTACCCTTTGCCAGATTGATCAGAAGAATTTTACCTTGGTCCATCACCTCACGGAAATTAAACGCCGAATACGACTGACCTATGATGTTTCGCATCATTTTGTCAGTGATAAAGCGACCAAATTTAGACACGATATAGTCAAGGACCTCAGATTTGTGGAAGTCACTGGTCTGGGCGATCTGATCAGTCCAGTACCTACGCACCATCGGATCTTCTACTTTAGGTAGTAGCTCCTGGAGGAACTTAGGATCTGTCATCACACGCACGATCTCAATAAATGTCGCCCCTGGCTCGACCATTACCGTCATCATCGCGTTGCGGATAGCATGTTCAAATCTAGGACCAATTATACCGGTCTTATGTGGATCGTATAGTTTGTACATGAGGTTGATGATGGAAGAAGCCACAAATTGTTTCTCTTCTTCAGTTCTAGCTTCAAGCATGTTTAGACCCATGGGACGATCAGTATCGGCTGGATTAAAGTAAATCACGTCTTCTGCCCGCTCTGGTGGGATGTATTCGAGCAGTTTCTCTACCGAGTCATGAGGATCGATGAAGCACACGCCCTTCCCAGCTCTTATATCCTGCAAAATCATATCCATCAGGAGCTCTGATTTACCCGTACCAGTTTTCCCGATGATATACATGTGACGAGCTCTATCTTTGTCTGAGATAAAGATTTTACGCGACATCCCTCTATACACACTCTTGCCTAGATAAAGTCCCGAGTTTGGGATCTGTGAAGGCGCTGGCGCAGTCTTTGCAGTCAGCCAGTGAATATGTGGTGTTTCTATTTGTTTATTGGGGAAGTGGAAAATAGTCGCTAGCTCCTCTGAGTTTAAAATTGATCTACCTCTAAACATAGCCGGATATCTATAGATAAAATCAACCATAAACAAACGTTTAAGGAAGATAAACTGTTTTACAAATTTGTTGTACGGCCCGCTAAACTGCGCAAAAGTGCCAGAAAATTGTTTCAGTAAAGTATGAGCTTCCTGTTTGGTGGGCGCATTTACGACCAACCGAATAGACACTTCAAAACCAGGTTTCCCCGCTGATCTCTCGATCGCTTCAAGCGATTTTGGGTCTACACTATAGCTAGCTTTTTCTGGATTGCTCTCATCCTTTTTAGCTTTGCTAATATATCCATGCCCTTTGCTACTCCATGAATGAGATGCGGGAGATACCACAACTTGCAGCATCGCCCCCTCCCCGTCTCTCATCTTGGCAAAAAAAGATGTGATCGAAGATAAAGGATCAGTTGCTAGATCGCGAAATGATTGAATCGGGTAAAATCCTGCCTGGGTTTTAACCAAGGACTCAAAAGCTACTTTGCCATTTTCTTCAAAAATACTAAATTCTTCTACCGATTTAATCTCAGCACCAGGATAAGCTCCGTGGATCTGTTTCTCTACTAGCTCCATCAGTTCGTGAGGTACGGACACATAAAATTTTATCTCTTCTTTCTGACCTACTATCTCAAAAGAGATCGCATGTTCTGCCTGTAGAAATGAGTACCATTCTTCATTTTTTACCGAATACAAACTAGCAAAAAGTTGCTCAGCTGCGTCAATCTTGATTTCATTATCGCGTGGTAGCACTACTTCCAGTGTCACAAAAGACAAGCTATATTCTTCACGATTTCTATTGCGGATCCAAAGTAGTAAGGCGTAGCCCAGTACAAAAAGTGCCAATATAGCTATAGCACCAAACACTAGCGCCCACGCCAAATTGGTCATGATGATAGATAATTGATCTAATCCTTGCATTATTTGATCTCCGGCATATCTTCTAGTCTCACTTTACGACCAATTCTGCTAAATCTCTTGATCTGTCTTATCGCCCAGGTCACAAGCCAAGCAATCCCCAAATCTGTTTTTGCTTTTTTCCCTTGTTGCATTTGTGATTGGTTTACAGGCAGTGTCACAGGCGGCTGGTCTGTAGCAGGCGCTGGTTGTATCACAACAGCATCATCACTCACGTCAATCGTATTATTTGGCACTCGCGCAAATTTCTTTTCGATTTTCTCTATCCAGCTCATCACTTCCAAGTTTTCTTTTGATCTATCTGGTGCTTCTACGATAGTCAGATCATCTGGTAGTCGCACTCTCTCCATCCCTTGTCCTGGCTCTTTTTCTTTCTTCAAATCCACCATAAAAATATCTCCAAAATATATAGACAAATTCCATTATACGGCAAAATCTGTATTAAAAATCTAGTCCCTTAACAGCCAGTTTCCCTAAATCATACGGGTGCCTAATTTTTTTGCATTCTGTCACCAAATCCACAATCTTCATCAACCCTTCCGGGAGTCTCCCGGAAGGTCCTGTTCTGCCAGTCAACACCACATGAGTCTCGCCTCTATTACCTACTACCTCAAGCAACTCTTTTTCAGTTATTAGCCCTTCGTCCACCGCATTTAGCACCTCATCCATCACAAGTAAAAATGGTTTTTGCTGTAGGCTGTTTGCCGCAAGCTGTAAGCCGTATTCCGCTGCCATTTTATGCTCATCTTCACTTGCTGTGTCCACTACCTTAGCCCCGTCCCCCACTGTAGCGAGTTTCAACTCTTTGCCGTCTCTCATGAGCTTCTTGTCAAAGTTGGTAATCCGAAATCCTTTACCTGTAAATATCATCTCTAGATTTTCAAATTTATCTTTTAGTTTAGCCTCAGACAATCCCCATGATTCCTGCTTATAAAAAGCTACCCACACCACCTTTTCCCCATTTAGCAGACTCCTAGTAGCTACTCCAAGTGCAGCCGAGGTCTTCCCCTTCCCATCGCCCGTAAACGCATAGATAAGTCCTGTCATTGCCCCTCTATCCCAATCTTTTCATTTTTAATTGCAATTTCTAGTTCTTCAGGATCGACTTCGACTCCTACTCCCATCTGCTCAAGTAGATCAGCTACAAGCGCAATAGGAAATCCTATGATGGCAGACAAACTCCCAGTTTGATCACTTACATATGGAGCAGCTGCCCCTTGGATAGCATATCCTCCAGCAAATCCACGCCAAATCTCACTATCTAGATATTGTTTAAACTCATGGTCTGTCAGCTGCCTAAACCTTACAAACCCTTCTTCGTGCCCTACCACTTGGTCACCTGTGAGGGTATTTACGACAGCCACTCCAGTCACCACCATATGAGTAGTACCAAACAATTTTTTAAGCATTATCTCTGCCTCTTTTTTATCTCGTGGTTTACCCAGTATCTCACCAGCTACATAGACTACTGTATCTCCACCGATAATTAGGGCGTCTGGATAAAGATCAGATACTGAGAGAGCCTTCTGTAGTGCTAGCTCTTCTACCAGCTCCACCGGGTCGTCAGTGACAATTTTCGATTCGTCATACCCAGATTCGACCACTTCAAATTCCACCCCTAGTTTTTCCAGTATTTCTTGTCTTCTGGGGCTCCCACTAGCTAGGATTATTTGCTGCATATGTATATTATACCTGCCTCGCCAATAGGCGGGCCTTATCCCTGACACACACTAAACCCACAGCCGTAACACTTGGCACAACCTTCCTCTATCGCCAGTTTCCCACCGCATTCAGGGCAAATTTCTAAGTGTTTTCCTGTTTGCCGCAAGCCGTTAGCTGTACGCTGCTTCAGTGTTTCGGTCTTTATCTTGCTTTGAATGATTTGCGTTTTACTGCTTGCTGTAGGCTGTGCGCCGTTAGCAGTTCCTGACCCCACCGACAAAATCTGCACATCTTTACTCCCATCGCGGTATATAGTGATCCCCTTGCAACCCATCTTCCATGACATCATGTAGGCATTTGCCACTTCATCAATTGTGGCGCTATGAGGGAAATTGATGGTCTTAGATACCGCGTTGTCCGTATATTTCTGCCAAGCAGCTTGCATCTTTATGTGCGACTCTGGTGAGATGTCGTGGGCCGTACGATAAACAGATTTCACTTCTTCTGGCACCCCAGACACATGAGCTACACTTCCTGCATTTGCCACCTCTCTCACTATGCGGTCGCGCACTTTGTGCTCACTATCCCCGTCCGCCCAAAGCGATTTTGCTAGCTCATCTTCAAAATATTTATTTATATACGAAAGCCCATTGTCCTCTACTACGTTTTTGGTATAAGCCAAAGCAAACACTGGCTCTATGCCTGATGACGCATCAGACAACATCGAGATACTGCCGGTTGGTGCGATAGTAGTGATCGCGACATTTCTCACTTTTACTTTGTGACTACTATCTTTCCATCTGGGGAATTCACCCTTTTGAGCGGCTAATTCCTCACTCATTTGCCATGATTCGTCTTGGATAAATTTAGCAATTTTTTTAGCTAGCTTAACCCCTTCTTCACTATCATAAGGAATGCGAAGTTGATAAAGCATGTCGGCCCACCCCATCACTCCTAATCCTATTCTTCTATTTGCTCTAACCGTCTCAGTAATCTGAGGAAGTGGGTACTTACAAGCGTCAATTACATCATCAAGCATTCGCACGCCAGTTTTTACTACAAATCGAAGACGGTCCCAGTTAACTCCCGGAGTTTGGGCTCCCTTAACTCCGGGAGTTACAAGTCGAGCCAAATTTATACTTCCCAAATTACAGGCATCAAATGGATGCAGTGGTTGTTCGCCACAAGGATTAGTCGCATCAATTCGTCCATACTTTTCAAGAAGTGGGTTATTGCGATTAATGGGATCAAGGAATATTAGCCCAGGATCTCCCGTCCTCCATGCCATTGAAACAAGTTGACCCATCATAGTTCTTGCTGACAAGGTCTGGACTATCTCACCAGTTCTCTGGTTTCGTAAATGCCAATCCTTATCCAGGTCAACCGCCTTCATGAAAGCGTCAGTTACTCCAACCGAAATATTAAAGTTCTCTATCTCCCCACGCTCTGATTTAGCAGAGATAAAATCCAAAATATCTGGATGGTCTACGTTAAGTATTCCCATATTAGCACCGCGTTTCTTGCCCCCTTGCATCACTTGACGCGTAGCTATGTCAAAAACTTTCATAAATGACACAGGGCCTGTGGCAAACCCACCAGAGGATTTGGTAACTATATCTCCTCTTGGTCTAAGCTTTGAAAAATTAAATCCTGTCCCTCCACCTCTTTGATGCACCATGGCCATCCACTTCACACTATCAAAAATTCCTTCCATGGAGTCCTCTACAGGTAATACAAAACAGTTGGCTAGCTGAGACTGAGGAGTACCAGCATTATTGAGAGTGCGCCCAGCAGGCAAAAATTCAAGCCGTGACATGACCTCGTAAAACTCTGCTTCTATTTGTTTGCGCTTATCAGCTTTTTCTACAACAGCCAAATTTTTAGCTACCCTGTGAAATAGCTCACTAGGTGTCTCTATAACATTGCCATCTTGGTCTTTAAGTAGATATCTATTGCGCATGACTTTGAGTTGATTAGGAGAGAGGTCTAGATCGTCTTTTACCCCTATTATTCTCTCGACTCTTCGCTCATCGCTCCTAGCCGCTCTATACAAAATATATGCTTTAGCCGTCTTGTAGTGCCCTGCTGCCATAAGCACTTGTTCTACAAAATCTTGCACTTTTTCTACTTGTGCCGCTTCTTTTTCTTTTAAAGATTTTTCTACCAGTGCCACTGTAATTTCAGCTAGTCTTTTCGCTTCCACTTCGCTATATTCGCCAGTCTCTTTGCCTGCCTTACCTATAGCTCCAACTAGCTTCTCCAGTTCAAACTCCACTTCTCGCCCGTCTCGTTTAATGATTTTTTTTATCCGCATACGCTGTACCCACAATCAATACACCTGCCCGCAGTGCTTTCAGCACAGCTGATGCAGGCGGGTTTAGAACATTTTATTATCCACATTTTGACCATCCACAATCGTAGCATTTTGAACAACCCTCCTCAATTTGAAGTTTCCCCCCGCACTCTGGACAAACCATCTCTTCATTCTGATTGCCTGGGCCTGGGGTGAGGGCGTTACAAAAGGTTGGGCTCTTGCCAATAAAAAAGGCCCCCACAAGGGGAGCCTTAAGAGATTATTAAATTCCCT
>CAJAUT010000013.1 GCA_903945195.1 uncultured bacterium | reverse complement strand
CACATCCTAGGTCTAATCATCTTTTGTATCATGTCCATAATTGCTATTTTAAACTGGAAGCGCACTGGTTTTGATCAAAAATATATCGCGCGCTTGGCTGCTACCATCCTTATTTTATTTTTCACTTTCACTACTCGCATGCACGAAAGGCATTTGTTGTTTGGACTTCCATTTTTAGCTATCGCCACTATCTATGACTCATGGTTGCTTGTCCCATTATCTCTTCTATCAATCACTTTTACCCTCAATTTATACGGGGCATACTACTGGGTCATGCACACCCAAACTTGGCCATTTAGTCTGACTACTATCTCTCTCGTTTCTTGGATCACCGTCACAACTACCATAATGCTTGCAACTATTTGGTCATGGCCAATCTTCTTACATAAATGTAAAAATATCTTTAATCAAAATAGGATTCTAGTGGGGATTCTCATTATCGCTAGTTTACTAAGATTTACAAATATCTCAAATCCACCAACTTATATTTTTGACGAAGTTTATCATGCCTTTACGGCCCGTGAATATTTAAATAATCACAAAGAAGCTTGGGAGTGGTGGACCACACCACCAAAAGATGTAGCTTACGAATGGACGCACCCTCCTGTTGCCAAGTATGGCATGGTGATAGGAATGTTGTTGTTTGGAGAAAATAGTACAGGCTGGCGACTAGGCTCAGCCCTGGCTGGCGTGATCAGTATTTATGGTATCTATTTGTTGGTAAAAGAGCTTACAGCAAATAAAAACGTTGCATTATTTTCAGCCTTTCTGGTAAGTATCGAAGGATTGCACATTGCTCAGTCACGCATAGCCATGAACGATATGTATATGATGGTATTTTTTATCTTTGCACTTTACTCTGCCGTCAAAACTAGATGGAAATTATCAGCTATCTTGTACGGGTTATCACTTGCTTCAAAGTGGAGTGCACTTTATGGAGTCGTGCCACTAGCATATATATATGCATATCAATATTTCAAAGACTATAAAAATATTCGCTCTATTGTATATCATATATTTTTTGCACTAAGGTTATTACTAATCTCAGTCTTTGTTTACGTCATCACCTTTACTCCATTTATCTTAGCTGGTCATACATGGGCACAGTGGTGGGAACTACATAGACAGATGTGGTACTACCACACGCACCTTGTCGCGACTCATGGGTACCAGTCAACTCCTCTAGAGTGGATCTTTGACGTTCGGCCGGTATGGTACTACGTCAAATATGGGACTGGAGTACTGGCCAACATTTATGCAATTGGTAACCCCATCATCTTGTGGTTTGGTCTAGTTGCAATTATTTTAAATATTCGCAAAATCTTTACTTATCCGTACTCACTTTTCTATCTACTTTACGGGATTTTTACTATACCTTGGATCTTCTCTCCTCGCATCATGTTCTTCTATCACTACCTACCTTCTTCGACCTTTCTCTGTATTATTGTAGCTACTTGGATATCTACTCTAAACTCAAAACACGCCTTACTATTTTGCATCCTCGCCTTTATAGTATTGCTGTTGATGTCACCAATGCTCTATGGTTTCCCTATCTCTGTAAGTTACTGGAGTATGCTTTTTAGTCTATTGCCTAGCTGGAAATAATAGTAATCCACTTAAAGTAGTAGTAATCCAAGGGCTCCAGTGATTAGTAGTAGGACGCCGATCCCAACTGTCCCAACCGTTACTTCAAATACCCCAGCTACTGGCAAGGCAGTTGGTATTGGTGATGCTATAGTCACGACCACTTTGCCAGTTGCATCCATGGTGATATTGCAACTATCTCTTTGACCATTGGTAGAAGATACTTCAGCTGTATTTGCAATAGAAGAATTGCCTGCTGCAGTCACCTTTGCACGGAACGATCTCTGCGCCTCACTGCCAGCAGCTAGTGTACCTATGGTACAGGTGACTACACGAGTAGTATTGTCATAAGTACAACCAGTATCACCATCGACATATGTCAAGTTGCTAGATAATTTATCAGTAATAGTAGTATCTGGGACACTATTTCCACCAGTATTTTTTGCAATTACATTGTACAAGATTGTTTGTCCGCTGGTGATGGTACTTGCATTGGCAATTTCTTTTTCCATATAGTAAAACGCAGCTCTATTTCGCGAGTCGTCTTCATAAGCTTTCTTGGCCACACAGTCTAATGCAGCAGCAGGTGGTATAGATGGTGATGGAGTAGGAGTAGGGGAACCAGATGGAGTTGGGGTAGGAGAAGTGGATGGTGTTGGAGTAGGCGAGCTACATGCAACCACAATATTTTTTGAACACACAGATGGTTGTTCAATAGCTAGGATTGGTGCCATTATTGGTGAAGCAATTGGGGATGGAACAGTTGCTACTGGTTTTGGGGTAGGTAGTGTGGCAACAGGAGCAGGCTTGCGCACAAAGTAAACTATCGCCACAGTGACTAGTATGGCGATAAATATTCCAAGTGCTATAAGTATTGTTTTTTTCATTGTACGGCTCCAGTCCAAGTAGGATCACAAGTAAGTACTCCAGCTATCGTGGCGCAAACCTTGCACTGGACAGAATAAGTGCCACAAGCCGTTATCGCAAGTTGAGCTGTGGTTGCAGTTGTATTTGTCAGTAGTTGGTCAGCACCATTGTCCAAACTATAGCGGAATTTATAAGATAGGGTAGCAGCTGCAGCTGGAGTGATAGTCCCAGCGCAAGTGAATGTCACTGTTTGACCAATTGTGGGCGTTGCTACAGGAGTTTGAGTAAGCCCAGTACAAGCCAGTACAGGTGCTGCAGTCACGCAGTTTGCATCAGTGGTACAGGTATCTGTCCCAGGGCCCGTGACCGTCTCGCATACTTTAGTCGTTAAATTACACGCTTTGTGGGTTGTAGGGTTCTCATTTGCTGCCGTCGCATCACAAGCACCATTTATTCTAGTTCGTGACTCGACATACTGCATTGTTCCATTATTCGAACACATAATATCTATTTGTTCTACTTTGCCACAAGTATTGTCAAAAGTTGTACCAGGCTTTTCATTGTCTGTACAAGATCTACCTGTAATTTGCTTATCACATTTATATTTCATAGAAATACAATTCCCATTCTTGGCATAACAACCATTTTCATCACAGTAGTAATTATCTGCTATATCAATCTTAAATTGATCTAAAGTAAATACGGGTGTACCATCCGCCTTATATGTATACTTCCCGCCCAAAGCACATAAACCCATCTTATTGTAATTTGTCTCGTTGTTTGTATTTGGTAGATATCCACCTGTTTTATCTGCAATGGCCTGATTACACACACCACTCTTTTGGAAGTATAAAGTTATACCAGTACCACATTCACAAGCTGTCCAACCATCTTTAGGTATGGTGGATACACTGGATCCATAATTTATAGTATATCCTTGCTCAACCGCTGCTTGATTACAACCAATCCCTTTAGTATTACAAAAAGCATATGCCTTTCCAGTGCTATCTACACTTGAGCACCAAACATATCCTTTTTGAGCTCCTTCACAGGTTCCCTTGCTGTCCAGGGTAGTACTCGCATTTGGATTATCAGTATTTTTATCAACTACAGCTTCATTACCACAAATTCCAGTCACCTTGCACCCGCCATCTCTCCAAACCAACCAACCTCCATTCAAACAACCGTTACAGCTCGCTTTATTTTTTGATTCTGTTATAACCCCTGCAATCTTTGCTGGTTCACTATAGTTCGTAAAATATATCCACCAACTGCCATACCCAATCCCACCAATAAGCGCAAGCACCCCAATCATTAAACCTACCATCTTCAATCCAAACTTAGATTTTGGCTTGGCATCAACTGGTGGGGTGGAAATAGGAGCTGGCGGTACAGGAGGCAGATAACTAGATCCTGCACTAGGCATAGGTTCAGGTTTTGGCGCCTCAGGTACTGCGGGTGCTACGGGTGCTACGGGTGATACTGGCATGGCATTTAAGGTAGGTGCTGCAAAAGCAAGGGGAGTCTCATCTCCCATGGGTACACTCCCTAGGGCTGCGTCAACCGAAGCTTGTGGATCAGGTAGTTGTGGTGTGATTGGGTCAGGCATAATTATATTTTCTACAGTGCCAAAAGCGCTGCTCCTACTACCATAATGACGATTCCTAGCCCTGCCGTCAATAGTGTATTTTCTATCACGCCTGTGACGGGTACACCGCTATCTGTAGCCGGCATTGCCGCGCGCGTAGTTGCTGATGAACTGCTAGATTTTATGCTTGCACTAGGACTAGCTTTTAATGAAGCCGAAGGAGACGATACAAAAGCAGGATCTAGTCCTGTAGTGCTAGTACTAATAGTAAACCCACGTTCAATTTTCTCCGTAGCTCCGCTACTGGCTATATATGAAATTGTTATTTTTTGCTTTCCAGTTTTCAAATCAATCACGGGAGCCCATGCCCAGGTTTTATCACTAGAAATTTCTACTGTATCAGAAATTGCTTTTTGTCCAGTCAGTGCGATAGATAGAGTTGTGCCAGCAGGTCCTGTTCCTCTAAATTCTGGTCTTAGAGTCTTTAATGTTTCACCATCTTCTTTGGGGTTTAGGAGTACCACATTAGTTGTGGTCACTGCACTTACATTATTTGCAATTGGTTCTACGTTAAAAATCGAGGCTGGTTGAGGCACTGCTGCAGAACTTGCTTCTTTTGGTTGAACTTGAGCAATATTAGGCACCATTCCTGGGCTCAAAAAATCTTGGTTCTTACCTAGCGTGATCATTGGAACTGGACTAGAGTTTGTCAGGGCGACATTTACCGTAGACTGCTCAGTTCCAGATTCAAGGAGTATTGTTGCAATAGTCGCGGAGGGATCAAATTGCACATAAGTACGATTATCCATGCTCCTCATTACCGACAATGTAAATGCATAGTTTCCAGTTTCACTTACAAGTGTCGAATTTGTACTTCCGCCTGGCAAGGTTAGATATATCAATGATCCACTAGCAGCTTGTTTCGAAGATAGTTCTGCATTTCCATAAAAATTGACAGAAGGGGGAGTACCAGCAATTACCGTTCCAGTTGTTACGTTGTACACACTACCATTGTTGTCAAATTTTGTTAAATCATCTCCAGACACTATTCGAAAAGCATATTGAGTATTTGGCTGCAACTCAGAAGCAGTGATATGGTGAGTTGTATATTTGCCTTCTCCCCTGGAGTCGATAGCTTTGTTGGCAAGCTTGCTTCCCACCACTCCGTACTCAAGTGACGCACTAGTATTTGTTTTTGTAACCCATGAAACACTAAATTTATTATCAGAAATATTTGTAATTTTTACTTTTTCAGGGACGATATCTTGAGAAATTTTTGATGTTTTACCTTGGAAAAAATAAAAATATCCAAAAATAGCAGCCCCAATTAATAGAAGCACCAGTAGTGTTGGTATTTTCTTAGCTAATACGTTCATTATTCTCCACTCACCTTAATAGTAGCACTAGATGTCGCATTTGCCGATCCACTTGCTATAACTGGCTCAGTTGTGGGTTGAGGAATATTTCCCACATCAACCTTCTTGCGATTTGATAGCATCTCAATAATTTCTTTATCCATACTCACATTTATCGGCTCAAGGATTTTACTACCGACTTCAACTTTATTTGGCGCTTGGCTTATCGCTTGCATCACAGTAATTGCAGTCCACAAAATAGAGGTAATCAAAGTGAGTACTCCAATTTGATAAAGAGTTTTGCTGACTAGTATGCTATTTCGCCTTGCCATTTATTTCTTCCCCTTATCTTCAGTTATTGCTTTAGTAATTTGGGCTTCATTTGCTAAATAATAAGCGCTTCCAGAAATATTAAGCACTAGGGAACCTGCGCTCATTTTGTTTCTATTACTTCCTATCTGTGGATTGATACTCACAGAATCAACCAGCAAAACACGTTCCATTTTTAGAATATTCGTTAAAAATAGGTTTAGTTCCACATAACCACCGCTAGCCCTGATATTAAATGGTAGAGCGACTACACTTTGATCTTTATCTGGCGAAAATGGAGATATCAATCTGGAAAAGAGTAAGGTTGCACCAAGAGAACCAGTCTCAAGTTTTATACCACTTTGGGCTGCAAGAGCCTCTATGCTATTTGTTAAAGTTGTATAACTTGCTCCATTATTTGGGATGTTTGTATCAAGAATAGGTAAGAAATTTTTTATAGATTCCAACTGAGTGGATGCAACTTGTAGATTCTTTATCTTAGCTTTTAATAGTTTAGAAGTTTTTTCGTATTCAGTAATAGATTTTTTCAAGGTTGTAATAGACACCATTGTTGGACGGAGTGCAAAAAATACAAATATAGAGATCACAAAAATCGATAGCACTAGAGTCAAAGAAGCTTGCACAGCTGGCAGTCTATAATATCTACGCAAGTCTTGGGTGTATCTGGTTGGTGAAAAGCTCATTTATTGCTTCCTAGTGTAGTAGAAATTTCAAATTGTATTTGAGCACCTTTTGTCGAACTAGTCTCAAGTTTAGCAATACGGATATTTTTGAATGCTGGATTTTTTTGGATCATTGTCATAAACTGTGCAAATCCCGACAAAGAAGATACGTAGGCCGTCATATTGAGTGAGGTATCAGTAATATTGATTTTGTCATACCACAGGTCGTTGGGAGTAATCTTTGCAATTTCTGCAATTATTCCAAGTACTTGATTTTGTGATTTGATTGCATCTTTGGCTGTAACTACTCGTTTTTGTGCCAACATATAGTCTCTTTCGACTTGCTCATATGACTTGATTATCATCACATCCGAGGTGATAGATTTGCGCAGATCAGTTAATGTCCTATCTAGGGTGAATCTATACAAAAATGCTGCCATCACAATCAATTGCGTCAAAATAACCGCCCATTTTCCAAAAACTAGAGCCCATTCAAGTATCACGCCAAGAGTACTATTCTCAAAAGAATCTCGAGGCAACAAATTAATCGACTTTTTGTGACCAAAAAATGCGGGCAGTTTCATTAATCCAGTATAACGTGTCTACGGAAAAAAATCTTGTCTTACTTCTTTTTACTTAGCTTGGAAATTCTAGACTTTAGTCTACTTGCATGACCTTTAGCTACCAAATGGTGCTTGACAGCTTTGTCCATAGCAGAATATAGCTTTTTCAAGGTTTCTAAACTTGGGTTGGCACGAGCATCCTTGATCGTAGTTTTAAGCCTACCTTTAGCGGTAAGGTTTGAAAGTGTGCGACGTTTATCTACGCGTGCTTTTTTGATTGCTGATTTTGTAAGTGGCATGAGGGGGATTATACAGGTAGCCTCCTACTTACGCAATCACTAGCCGTGGGGTACACTACCATTATGTTTAAAAGGTTCATGCAAAACAGTAAAGATCTTATCTCCAAAGAAAATTCTTCTATATTATCGGCCGCAGCAGTTATTATGTTTGCTACGCTTGTTTCAGCCTTGCTTGGCTTTATTCGCACTAGACTATTAATAAGTTATTTTTTCGCTGACAAAAGCGTTCTTGATGTTTTTTGGGCAGCTTTTCGTATCCCAGATACCATTTTCCAGATCCTTATTGTCGGAGCACTCTCTTCTGCTTTTATCCCTGTTTTTAGTAGGTATTTGGAACACGAAAAGAGGGAAGAGGCTAGCATTATCGCTTCTTCGATGATCAATACCGTGGTAGGGATCATGCTCATCTTCACAATTATTATTCTTATCTGGGCAGAACCTCTTTGTCGCTTAGTAGCTGGTGGATTTAATGATACTCAGATTGCTCTGATGGTAAACCTTACTCGTATCATGGCTAGTGCCCAAGTATTGTTTGGTTTTTCCTCATTTATTACTGGTATTATCCAGTCACACAAAAGATTTTTAGTTCCAGCTTTTGCCCCTAGTCTCTATAACGTGGGAATCATTTTGGGCACCATTCTATTTAGTAAATCCATGGGTATCATGGGTCCTGCTCTTGGTGTTGTAATAGGGGCACTTTTACATCTATTAGCCCAACTTCCCCTAGCCTCAAAACTAGGCTTTAGTTACAAGCCCATCATCTACAAACACCCTGCAATCAAAGAAATGTCGAGACTCATGGTTCCTCGTATGATCACGCTTTCCCTGGCTCAAATAGAGCAGACTACTCTCATTGCCTTTTCTTCATGGTTAGGTAGTGGCACGGTGACTATCATCTCTATCGCGCAGCAACTCACCAATCTTCCGATTCGCTTGATTGGAGTCACAATAGGGCAGGCTTCACTTCCATTTTTTGCCAAAGAAACCGCCAAAAACAACCTAAAGGGCTTAGCTAAAATGGTTAATGACGCAATTTTGCAAATGCTGTATCTGGCACTACCCGCCAGTGTGGTCATCTTGGTTTTACGCATCCCTCTAGTTCGTCTAGCTTATGGAGCCGGTTCTTTCCCATGGGCAGAAACAGTTTTAACAGGCAAGTTAGTCGCGATGTTTGCTTTAGCTATCGCCGCAGGCTCACTTTCTCATATCATCATTCGTGTTTTTTACTCGCTTCACGATACCAAGACTCCCTTTATCATCAATCTTGTCTCTACTACCATCAATGTGAGTCTAAGTTATTATTTGTTGTTTGTCCTGCGCACAGGTATCTTGGGTATGGCTTTTGCCATCACTGTTGCCGACATCCTAGAGACTTCTATTCTGACAATTATTCTCTACAGGGTAGCCCAATTTTCTTTGCGTGAGATACTTGGTCCTTTCCTCAAGATGTTACTTGCCGCCGTGATCACGACTATTAGTCTTTGGGTGCCACTACGCGTACTAGATCAACTTATCTTTGATACTACTCATACTCTGCCCCTCATCTTGCTCACTATTACGGTCATGGTAATTGGCATCATAGTTTATATCTCAGTTTCTTATCTGCTGCGGATCAGAGAACTAGAGGTGTTTGTCGCTCTTGCCAAAAAACTAGGCAACTGGCGCTCGTCACTTGGCGCCTCAACCGAATCTCTAGAAAATACCGAAACTCCAATCTAACCTCTGGTATAAGGTATAATCATGTCATGATATCTCAAATTCGCAATTTTTCTATCATCGCACATATCGATCATGGCAAAACTACCTTGACTGATAGGCTCCTAGAAGCCACTGGCACTGTAGCCATGGGTGGCACCGTTCGTCTCATGGATAGCAATCCCATAGAGGTAGAACGAGGCATCACAATCAAGCTAGCACCCGTCCGCATGTTGTACCAGGATAAGATTTTAAACTTGATCGATACTCCCGGACACGTGGACTTTTCTTACGAAGTTTCTCGTGCTCTGCATGCCTGCGAAGGAGCAGTGCTAGTAGTAGACGCCACCAAAGGTATCCAAGCCCAAACTATCGCCAATTTTGACAAAGCCAAAGATGCAGGTTTAACCATTATTCCTTTTGTAAACAAAATAGACATGCAAGCCGCCGAGCCTGAGCGCGTCGCACTAGAGATCATCGAGATTCTAGGTTTTAAACAAGAAGACATCATCTTTGGCTCTGCCAAGTCCGGAATAGGGGTTACAGAGCTGCTAGATGCCATCATTACTCGTATTCCTTGTCCTCGTAGCGAAGCGAAGATCCCGAGCGAAGTCGAGGGACTGCGAGCATTGGTTTTTAACTCTACCTTCGATACGCATAAAGGCGTGATCGCCTTTGTCAAAGTAATTTCTGGTGAAATCAACAAAAAAAATCGCGACAATCTCATGCTTTTTGCTTCCAAAGAAAAACTCTCGCCCCTTGAAATAGGATTTTTCTCTCCTGACATGCGGGCTTCTGACCATATCGAAGTAGGGGAGGTGGGGTATATCGCAACAGGCCACAAAGATATTCGCTCAGTCACAATCGGTGATACCTTGACTACTTTTGGTGCCATAATCACACCAGTTGAAGGTTATCAGCGTCCACAACCCATGGTATTTATGGATATCTACCCAATTGACGCCGTCGATTATCGCAATCTAGTTGACGCACTAGGCAAACTAGCTCTAAACGATGCTTCACTCACCTACCACGCCGCTTCTAGTCCCGCCCTGGGCCACGGTTTCCGCGTAGGGTTCCTTGGCATCTTACACGCTGAGATCGTCACCGAGCGTTTGTCCCGCGAGTTTGAGGTGCAGGTTGTAAATACCGCGCCCTCCGTGCCATACAAAATGACTCTACGAAACAGTGAAAAAATCGAGATTTCTTCACCGGCCGACTGGCCCGCTCCAGAGTCTATCTTAAATATCGAAGAGCCCATGGTCACCCTCACGATCTACACCCCAGAACAATATGTCGGTGGCATTATGGAGCTCACCCAAGGTAAAAGGGCCGAGTTTATCGATATGCAGTACGTCAGTTCTCGTGTACGCCTGAACTATCTTATGCCACTCTCTGAGCTCATCACCAATTTTTATGATCGTCTCAAGTCTGTTTCATCAGGTTATGCCTCAGTACAGTACGACCATGCAGGCTATGGCCCAGTCGACGCCGCCAAAGTAGACGTACTTTTAAATGGTGACCCAGCCGAAGCACTCTCTTTTGTCTCGCCTCGCTTCTCTGCAGAGTCGAGGGCTCGCGTGATCGTAGACAAACTAGCTGAGCTCATCCCCAGGTCTCTGATCGAAGTAGCCATCCAAGCCACAATCGGTGGCAAGATCATCGCTCGCTCGACAGTTAAAGCTTTCCGCAAAGACGTGGAAGCCAAGCTCCATGGTGGCGATATCTCCCGCAACAAAAAACTCCTAAACAAGCAAAAGCGGGGCAAGAAAAAGATGAAGCAAATGGGCTCAGTCTCCGTCCCCCAGGAAGCCTTCACCGAAATCCTAAAGATCTAATTTTCCCTACTTGACACATCCTAGCACTCTCGCTATCATAGTGCTAATTACATTACTTGGATTCGCAATATATGAAACCATTAAGTCCACGTCAAATCCAAATTATCAAAGCCGTAGTTGAAGAATATACTTCAACCGGTGAGCCAATCGGCTCAGACACCCTCGACAAAAAATTCAATCTTGGCGTCTCGCCAGCCACGATCCGCAACGAAATGGTGCGTCTTGAAGATCTAGGTTATCTCAAGCAGCCACACACCTCCGCTGGCCGTATACCGACCCCAATTGCCCTCAAGCTTTATGTCTCAGAACTCATGCACGAAGAAGATCTCTCCGTCACAGAGGAAGTCTCCGTCAAAGAGCGCATCTGGGACCATCGCAAACAGCTAGACACGCTTTTACAAGAAGCCACTAAGGTACTATCTGAAAAAACCGGCAATATTAGTTTTGCCACCTCTAGCGACGGCTCAATCTACTCCGCCGGCTACTCCAACCTCTTATCTCTTCCAGAGTTTTTTGATATAGATGTGACCCGCCAAGTCCTATCTATGATCGAGTCCTGGAAACAAATGGAAGGAATATTTGCTCGCACCGAAGACCTCCAGCCTTTTCATATTGTCCTAGGCGACGAGTTTGGCAACGAATATCTCTATCCTTGTGCCATGGCTTATCTAGATTACTCAGCCGGCGGTCAAACAGGTCACATCGGTGTCATCGGTCCAGCTCGCCTCAATTATCCCTACGTCATGCCTATGCTTCGTCACATGTCTAGCTTAATCGACGAAATATCAGCCAGTTGGAGTTAAATTTATGAAAAAACAAACAAAAACTGAACCACAAATTGATCCCAAAATCGCCCAGCTAGAATCTAGTCTAGCCCGCGCCCTCGCAGACTATGCCAATCTCGAGCGTAGATTTAGCGAGCAAAGCTCTAGTGTCATCAAATTCGCCACGTCCAATCTCCTGACCAAACTTCTAGATATCCGCGATCATCTAGGTTTAGCGAGCGTCCAAATTAAGGATCAAAGTCTAAATATGATCCTATCTTCTTTTGACAAACTCCTAGTTGATGAAGGCGTAGTAGAGGTTAAAACAGATGGTCTTTATGACCCATCATCTATGGAATGTCAGGAAATGGGTGAAGGAGAAAAAGACAAAGTGATCAAAGTTATCCGCCCAGGCTACCGCTTGCATGACCGAGTGTTGCGCACCGCTCGAGTTGTAGTGGGATCTGGCTCCCAGGCACCCACCGCGTCTGTACCCAAAGGGTCAGACCTTGATGGAAGTGCCCAATCCGAAGGGAAGGTCTGACCCTAAGGGACTAAAATTAATTACTAATTTACAAGGAGACAATTATGTCAAACTCAAAAACCATCGGTATCGATTTAGGTACCACAAATAGTTGTGTAGCAGTCATGGAAGGCGGTAAAGCCAAAGTAATACCTTTACACGAAGGTACCAACACCTTCCCATCTATCGTCGAGCCAGTCAAAAACTTGGTTGGGGCAGTAGCCAAAAACCAAATGATCTTAAATAGTAAAAACACTATTTATAGTGTAAAACGCTTAATGGGTCGCAAACTAGGTGACGCCATGGTTAAAGACACCATGAAGAAGGTCGCCTACGAAATAGTCGCCGGCAAAGACGATATGGCCAGTGTCAAAGTGGACGGCAAAGTCTACTCACCCCAAGAAATCTCTGCCAAAATCCTCCAAAAAGCCAAAGCCGACGCCGAAGCTTACTTGGGCACCAAGGTCGACTCAGCCGTCATCACCGTCCCAGCTTATTTTGACGACTCTCAGCGCCAAGCCACTATGCAAGCCGGCAAGATCGCAGGTCTAGAAGTCAAACGCATAGTCAATGAGCCCACTGCCGCCGCTCTAGCTTATGGACTAGACAAAAAGAAATCAGGTAAGATCGCCGTCTACGATCTAGGTGGTGGAACCTTTGATATCTCAGTCCTAGAAATCGGTGACGGAGTCTTTGAAGTCAAAGCTACCAATGGCGATACATTCCTTGGTGGTGATGATTTTGATAGCAAAATCATCGAACATATCGTGGCAGAATTTAAAAAAGAAAATGGTGTTGATTTGTCTAGCGACAAGCAGGCCCTACAAAGAGTTCGCGACAGTGCCGAAAAAGCCAAGATCGAGCTCTCTACCTCTATGGAAGCAGAGATCAATCAGCCTTTTATCACCCAAGGCCCAAATGGTCCTCTACATTTGACCATGAAGATTTCCCGCGCCAAACTCGAAGAGTTAACTGCTGACTTGATCAAGCGCTCCATGGAACCAGTTAAAAAATGTTTAAGCGATGCAAAAGTCAAAACCTCAGAGATCGATGAGATCGTGCTCGTGGGTGGTCAGACTCGTATGCCAGCTGTGCAAAAAGCCGTAGCAGACTTCTTTGGCAAAGAGCCCCACAAAGGCGTCAATCCAGACGAGGTCGTGGCAGTAGGTGCAGCTATCCAAGCAGGTATTCTAGGTGGCGAAGTCCATGACGTACTACTCCTAGACGTCACACCTCTTACTCTCGGTATCGAGACCATGGGTAGTGTCCGCACCCCGCTCATTGATAGGAATACGACCGTCCCAACTAGCAAGAGTCAGGTCTTCTCAACTGCAGCAGACAATCAACCTCAGGTCGAGATCAATATCTTGCAAGGTGAGCGTCCTATGGCTGCCGACAACAAGACATTAGGTCGTTTTGTCCTAGACGGTATCGCCCCAGCACCTCGTGGTGTACCACAGATCGAAGTCACCTTTGACATCGATGCTTCAGGTATCTTGCACGTGAGTGCCAAAGACAAAGGTACCGGCAAAGAGCAAAAGATCTCTATTCAAAATGCTACCAACTTGACCGATGAAGAGGTCGAGCGCATGAAGCAGGAAGCTGAGAAATACGCGGGTGAAGACAAGAAGAAGAAAGAGCTCGTCGACAAAAGAAACGAAGCCGAAACTCTTATCTTTACCGCCGAAAAATCGGTCAAGGATGCCGGTGACAAAATCACTGAAGATGAAAAGAAAGAGATAGAAGAATCTATCAAAGCTCTAAAAGAAGCTAAAGATAAGTCAGATGCAACTGTAGAGTCTATCGATGAACTCTACAAAAAAGCTTCCGAATCTCTCTCTAAATACGGCGAGCGCCTTTACAAGGCCGCTGCCGAATCAGCTCCTTCGCCTGAAGATGCTGCCAAAGCCGAGCAAGCCAAACAATCAGCAGATGCCACAAATGGCGCTGAAGAAGGCGAAGTAGTCGAAGAAGAGCCCAAAAAGAAAAAGAAATAAGAATTATTGTTACTAAACCTAAAAAGCCCCCGCAAGGGGGCTTTTGGTTTGACCATTGATTTATAATCTAGCCATGTCTGAAAATTTACTATATATGGGTAGTGTTTTCCGAGCTCGCAACTCAGAAGCAGCTTGGGGTTTTTTGGAACATATGAATATTCCCGACCCACAATATCTAATAACCCAACTTTATCTGAATGGAGCCGTTAACATTAGTGGCGCGCTCATATTGAGTGATCAACTCCCATTTTCAGGATCATTTGATCAGAAAGACAGTATTTATGAAATTATCGGTAGATTATCTTTAGCTTCACTTAACACGTTAGCAGCTACAAGCATTTCTCCATTTTCAATTTCCAAAGAATTGTATAATAGTAAACCTGTGAGCATACAATTAATAAAATTCCCAGAATAACTTTACATACAAACATGCATCTCTACTTTGCCACCAAACTTCGCGCTAGTCTTCAGGGTCCGACCCTGTAGGGTGCTAAAATAATCATATGGACAAACAATTACCCAAAATCGTAGTTGGTTGCTTCATCTTAAATGACAAAAATGAAATCCTTCTAGTTAAATCATATAAATGGCCTGGCAAATGGGTAGTCATGGGCGGACACATCGAGTGGGGAGAAAAATACCAAGACACAGTTGTACGAGAAGCCATGGAAGAGCTTGGGCTCACGGTCGTCTTTGGCCATGTCATTGAGGCAGTTCAGTTTGTCTTTGACCCAAACTTTCACGATCAAAAACATTTTGTCGGTCTCCAGTGTTTGTGTCACGTGGTGGGTGATCCAACTCTAAAACTCGACAACGACGAAATCCAGGAAGCTAAATGGTTCTCGCTTTCAGAAGCGATCAAATTATCAAACTTACTAGATGTCACCAGGGGTACTATAAGTAAAATACTTGACGAAAAATTGGTTTAATAGTATTTATTGAGAAAGTGAGATTCTGGAAAGTAGATAGCAACTTGCTTATTAAAAGACTCTATTTCAATTATTGTATTCTCTAGCCTTTTGATTATCGAATAGTCAATATTATTTCTTACTAAATATTTGCCAACGATATCTATATCTTCTTTGATCACATCACCTGCGATAAGGGTAGAACTATCATCAGGATTACGGACTCTGATAAAACGTACATGCTTGGACAAAAAAGAATTTCCATCGGCCTTAAACATAATTCCATTACTAGAATCAATCAACTTAAATTTACTATTAAGTAATTCTACGAATTGTTTTTTTTCAAATTCACTCTTTGTAAAAACAGTGTAGTAGTGAAGTTTGTATGTTTTATCCAATTGTATAGACGTAAAAAATTCATCGCACAACTTGATTCGACTAACTAGATCTTTTTCCAAAGCATGTATGTTCATGTGTAAGAAATATTCTTTATTTGTATCTCTGGCAGGTATACATTATCCGGCAAATTGCATACACCAACTATTTGTTTTGCTATGAGTTCCTTTTTTATTGCCTTACCCTTATCTTTGGGAATTCCAACTTTGTCCATATATTCTGAATCAAAAAAACCTGGGAAAATCTGAGTTATCATAATATTTCTACCCTTCCATTCCTCAGATAGTGCATTGTAGAATCCTCGCAACCCCCATTTGGCAGCACACAAGAGACTCCTTTCTTTAGTGGCATTAATGCCAGACATAGAATTTATTGAAATGACTCGTGAGCCCGGTAGTAATTGTGAAAATAGTGCCTTAGTCAAAAACATGTGTCCAAGCAAGTTTACCTCGAGGCTATTTCTTATCTGTGCAAAAGTAAAGTCTTCTATCTTCCCATGACCAAAAATTCCGACTGAAATTATCAAAATGTCTAGTTGAACCTGAAATGATTTTTCAAAATTTTCTACCTCCACTTCGTTCGAGACATCAATTTTATAAAAATCTATTTTACCAATTATGCTTTTCAATTTTTCAGGATTTCTACCCAGGACTATTACATGATTACTTGTATCTTCAATAAGTAATTTAACTATTTCCAGTCCCAGCCCATCTGTACCACCTGCAACAAGTATATTTTTCATTGTTATCAAATTATAACCTACTATTTTGTCTGTCGTGAGTTCTAAAACGAATCCGAACAGTAAAATGTTCGGATATGAAAAAACAAACTAAGTTAACTGCCCTTGAAAGAGATCAAATTGCCATATCTTTAGCTACTCATGTTTCGTTGCGGGCGATAGCCCGCAACCTAAACAGAAGTGTTTCCACAATCAGCGATGAAGTGAAACGAAATAGTGTCGAGAATGTATATCAGCCACATCAAGCACAACTTTTAAGTGAGGAGAGGAATCGTGCCAGTCGTCGCCTAAACCCACTCAAAAGTCCTTGGGTGTATGACTATGCCATTCGCAAGTTAAGGTCAGGTTGGAGTCCAGAACAGATCGCAGGAAGACTCAAACGCAACCATAAAGGGAAGTCCGTGATCTGCCATGAAACCATCTATCGCTACATTGATTCTGACGCAGGTAAGGAGAAACAGCTATACGAGTATTTAACTCGTCAACACTATCGTCGTCGCAAATGGCATGGAAGATATATTTATCATCGTGGGATCGCTAATCGCACCAGTATTCGTCTTCGTCCAGAGGAAATCAAAGAGAACAAGATCTTTGGTCACTGGGAGACAGATATAGTTGAGGGCTCAAAACATACAGGTGGGATCCAAACCATGCTAGAGCGAAAGACTCGCTACTTTAGAGGACAACTGATTCCCAAAATCGACTCAGAGTACGGGATTTGGGCACGGAAGAAACTCCTCTCAAAGTATCCCAAGGAAATCACTAAATCAGTCACCATGGACAATGGGAAGGAGAACTATAACCACGATGAGCTAAGGCAGATTGGTATCAAAACCTATTTTTGTGACCCATACTGTTCCTGGCAAAAAGGCTCAAACGAAAATCACAACGGAATCCTCAGGAGATACATCCCCAAGAAGACTGACTTCACCACCTTCACTCAGACTGATTTAAATATCATCCTCCAAGAAATCAACCAACGACCCAGGAAATGTCTCGGATATGAGACCTCTTTCGAAGCCTTCAAAAGAGAGTTACAATCAACCTCGAGAAAGGAGAAGTGTTCGGATTGGGATTAGAATTCAGCTGTTTGTTACAATATTCTCATGTTAAAGTCTCGCATCTATCTCATTCACGGCTGGTCAGGATCTCCCGAAGGTGATTGGTTCCCTTGGGCGATCAATGTTCTGACATCACTCAACTACGAAGTTATTGCCCCACTTATGCCAGATACTGACACTCCAATCATTGACGCTTGGGTGGGCCATCTATCGACTTTGGTAGGAGATATTCGTGAAAGTGATATTTTTATCGGCCATAGTATTGGCTGTCAAACAATTTTGAGGTTTCTAGAGAACTCAAGCAGGGTGGCAGCCAAAATCATTCTAGTAGCTCCTTGGTTTACACTTACAAATCTAGGTAGTGATGAGATGTGGGATATTGCAGATCCTTGGTTAAAAACTCCCTTAGATTTCTCAAAAATAATTAATAAAGCTAAAAAATTTATTACAATTTTCTCCGACAATGACGCCTGGGTGCCGTATAAAGAAAATGAATCACTATTTAGACAAAAATTAAATCCAGAGATTATCGTGCTCCACAACAAAGGTCACATCACTGCCGAGGAAGGCTCTGTAGAACTCAAAGAGCTAATTGATCTAGTTTAGTCCATTAATAAGCACCACCTGCGCATGGTAATACCTAATAATAATTGGTTTAATCAATTAGTAATGTCAATAAATCCAGAAAAGGTTGTTAAACATTACACAATATGTGAAGATCGTGGATTGGTTGATCTTTTAAAAATTTTTCTTAATAACATGATGAGGCACAGCTTTACACTAGATGTAAAAACGTCAAAGATTTGTAGTCAAATTCTCTCGGCAATTGATAGTGATGAAGTAGATAATTTGCCAGATCCTGAATTATCTTTTTTAGATAAACATCTTATACATCACAGATATAATTCATAGCTTTAGCACTCCACCTTGTTTACTGCTTAAATTGCCTTTATAATCCCTTTATATGTCTACCAAGCGTGATTACTACGATATTCTAGGTGTTACCAAATCAGCTAGCGCGTCGGACCTCAAGTCCAGCTACCGCAAACTAGCTCTCAAATGGCACCCTGACAAAAACAAAGAATCAGGTGCCGAAGCCAAGTTTAAAGAAATCAACGAAGCCTACGAAGTCCTAAGTGACGAAGGCAAAAAAGCCAAGTACGACCAGTTTGGTCATGCGGCTTTTGATCCTTCTGCTGGTTTTGGTGGAGCCGGCGGCCAGTCATATCGCCAGGGTCCATTTACCTATACCTACTCCTCAAATGGTGGTTTTGAAGACATGTTTGGCGGGGCCGGTCAACAAGGATTCAATGACCCCTTCAATATTTTTGAGTCCTTCTTTGGCGGTCAAAATCCCTTTGGCGGTGGATCTCAGCAAAAGCCTCACTACTCCATGGCCATCGATTTTATGGACGCAGTAAATGGAGTCGAAAAATCCTTTGTCCATCAGGGCAAGCAGTATACTGTCAAGGTTCCCCCAGGTGCCGACGATGGTACGCGCATCCGCTATAGCGAGTTTGATGTCTCATTCAATGTCAAACCTCATAAAATCTTCAGACGCGAAGGTGACGATATTTACATCTACCATGAGATTCCACTTGCCATGGCTATCCTGGGCGGAGAAACTACCGTTCCTACTCTAGACGGCGAACTTCTCATAAAAATTCGCCAGGGAACCCAGCCTAGTACGACCGTACGACTATCCGGCAAAGGCATGCATAGACTTAGAGGTTCAGGTAGGGGAGATTTTTATATCAAACTCAAAGTCATGTTGCCAGAAAAATTGTCTCGCAAAGCCAAGGAGCTTGTACAACTGCTTCAAAATGAACTATAGTAGTCCTCATGTTTGAAGAAAATCAGCCAGTCCCATCTACCTCTCTTCCACCAGTTGATCCTCAACCTCTTTATATCCCCCCAAAACCCAAATTCCCGATCATCCCGGTCCTAATCGGGTTTTTTATCGTAGTCATAGTCGCTGCAGCACTTGGCGTGGTATATTTTAAAACTGTTTTCAAACCAAATGTTTCTCCAAGTCCAACTTCCTCACCAGCTCCTTCTATCATCCCTTCTCCCTCTATTGTAGCTACTTCTACTCCTAGCGCCACCCCAAAAACTTCTACAAAACCTAGTCCTAAAGCTAGCTCAACGACTATTTCTACCCCTACTCCCACTCCTATTGCGATTCCCACTCTAGATATCCGCTTCGGCAATCCCAGCGCAAACGTCAAGCAAACCTACGATGATAGTTCTGGCGCTGGACGTGTAATCAATAGGGAATATACAAGTATTCAAGCAGGGCAATTTGATGAAGTTATCTCATCTTGGTCTCCACGAGTTACTATTTGTTATCACATTGTCTCAAACGAAGAAATCAAAGGTAAAGATTTAAATTTTGTTTTAACATTGGATGACAAAGAAGATGTCAAAGACAATCTTGGGCAGTACGATAAACTAGAACCAGGCCGTCTTTATGATTGGTGTCATGACGTAACAAATGATATTGGCAAACACATAGCTCGTCTTACGTTAAATGGAGACAAGACTCAGAAAGAAGTTATATATACAAACGACATCGCCAGTCTTTCCTGGGAAAATCTCTCAGATAAAATTGCACCAAACTTTACTCTCCTGGGCCCCACAAACGAAGGAGCAACCGGCTCATGTCTCTTCCCGCAGTATGTTACAGACAACGTGACGCCCTATGCTAGTTTAAAGATAGAACAGCAAGTCGACGGTGGGGCTTGGTCTGCCTTCTCAGGTGCCAGGTATTGTTTTGTAGGGACCTCTGGCTCATCTCACCTCTACAAAATCAAGATTTTTGATGCCAGAAACAACGTCAACGAACAGTCTAAAACTTTTGTGTTATATTAAAAGATAATATTAAACTAGGAGAATTTCAGTATGAATAAGAATTATGTAGTCTTTGGGATTATCGCAATCTCTTTATTTGCGCTAGTTGCTTCAAATCCAAATAGAGTTTCTGCCGATTGGCTTCTAGATCGCACAGGCACTCTTATCAAGATAGATCCTCGTATCTTGGGTAAAGACGATGTTAAAGAAATCAAAATTGAAGATCAAAAAGAAACAGAAACTGAAGTCAAATCATCCCCAAGTAGCAGCTCCAATCCAGAATCCAGGAAAGAAGATAAGGAACAAGAAAGAGTTAGGGAAGCTGCCAAGAAAAACGCAGAAATTGCTAGCGATAAAGCCAAGAAAGAGTTAAAGGAAAAAATTAAAATTAATGAGATCAGATCCAAAACCAATAAAATCGAAAAAGAATCAGAAATAGAAGTAGAAGGTGACAAGATCAAAATCAAACAAAAAATCAAAGATGCAAACGGTAAAGAAACAGAAACAGAAATGCAACTTGAAAACGGCGAAGAACTACAAATAGAATCAAAAACCGGTGATGAGTCTAAAAAATTCACACTCCGAGCTAGACAGGATGATAGTCTCGAATTAGAAAAAGATGGAGTCAAAGTAGGTACCAAACTACCAATTAGCATAAACGAAAACAATGAGCTTGTAGTCACTCGTCCAGATGGTACCACCAAAGTGGTGGCTATCATGCCTGACCAAGCACTTAAAATGCTGAGGGATCAAAATATCACAGTAGACGATAGTGTCACAGATGAAAATGGCGACTCCACTGGACTCCCAGAATTAGAAGATGAAGATGGGCAGTCAGTTTACAAAGTAGATGGCAAAAAAGAAGAAAAAGTTCTAGGTTTATTTAAAGTATCCTACAAAACCAAAGCAGTAATTTCTGCCGAGACTGGCGAGCTTGTCCGCACAGAACTATCTGGATTTGATAGATTTATGAGTATATTTTCATTTTAATTAGGAGGTTAGTCTATGAAAAAAAATCTAATATTCATTCTAGCTCTAATTCTCTTAATCAATGCTTCATTAGTCAAAGCAGTTTCTGATGAAAATGTGATCACTCGCCGCAGCGAAAAAGCTGCAGAAATCCAAGAAATTAGGACAGAAAGAAAGGAAAATAGGCAAGAGAAAAGAGAAGAAGTCAAAGAAAATATCGAAGCCAAGCGTAGCGAGATCGCAGAAAATCATGCAAATAGACTAGAAAAAAGATTCACAGCGTATTCTACTAGACTTTCAAATATCATTATTCGCTTCCAGGAGCGTCTTGCAAAACTAAAATCCGAGGGGAAATCTGTCTCAAGCATAGAAACAGAGCTGCAAGCAGCCAAAGCAAAATTGGAGTCAGCCAAATCAAAAGGTGTAGAAGCAATAGCTGCTTTTAGAGCTATTGACCCCACAAGCATCGCCGACCAAAAAGCAGCTCTAATGGCAGCTCGTGATCTAGCAAATTCCGCCCGCAAGCTATTTGAAGAAGCTCATACTTCTTTAAAGTCTGCACTAAAATCACTCAAAGTTATCAGTAAACCAGCACTCCCAGCTGCTTCAGCCGCTGTGAATAATTCATTATAATTTTGAAGGAGTATATATGATAAATAAACTTGCCATCATCACAATCTCAGCCCTACTTTTAGGAGGTTGTACCCTAGGAGATGTCTTTAAAACTGGAGACGCCGCAAAAGATGAAAAATCTATGGCTGTAGCCACTTCGACTCCCGCACCAGTTAGGCAAGATCAAGAGTTAGAAGTAATTCCTTCTGTTTCAACAGGTTCTGACACCTCCAGTCTAGAAGCAGACATAAACAACACCAAGGTGTTAGAAGAAGATTTCTCAGACATCAAGTAATAATAGTGCTATAATATTCTAGTTGTAGTGTTTTAGATTAATGAGGTGGGGTGACCCGCCTTATTTTTTAGCTACAACCATATTTAAAAAATAGGAGTATTTATGTCACAAACTAAATCAGAATTTGCCTTAGCTCTAAATCAAATCTGTGCCGAGCGCGGAATCGATCCCAAAGTAGTCATAGAATCTATCAAACAAGCTCTACTTGCCGCTCTAAAGCGTGACCTAGGTCTAGAAGACGAAGAGCTCCTAGAGGGCTACGTTGTAGAAGTAAACGAAGATACCGGTGCCATTGTCGTCTTAAAAGATGGTGCAGATGCTACCCCAGCCGGCTTTGGCCGCATTGCTGCCCAGGTTGCCAAACAAGTCATCATGCAAAGAGTCCGTGAAGCCGAAAAAGAAGCAATTTTAGGTGAGTACACAGACAAAATTGGCTCCATGGTGACAGGTATGATCCTGCGCTTTGATGGTCCAAATGTCGTCATCGACATCGGTCGTGGCCAGGCTATCATGCCACCAGTAGAGGCTATCCCCAACGAATTCTACCGTCTCAATCAGCGTATCGCAGTCTACATCAAAGAAATCAAAGAGACATACAAAGGCAAAGCCATCATAGTTTCTCGTAGCGCACCTGAGCTCGTCAAAGAGCTCTTTGCCCGCGAAGTTCCAGAGGTAGGTTCAGATGCAGTCGAGATCGTGGCCATAGCCCGTGAAGCTGGTCACCGTACCAAGCTTGCCGTCAAAAGTACCCAAGATGGCGTAGATCCAGTAGGTTCATGCGTAGGTCAAAAGGGCATCCGTGTCCAAGCAGTCATCAATGAACTAAACGGCGAAAAAGTAGATATCATCGAGTTCTCCAAAGACATTAAAGAATATATCGCCAGTGCCCTGGCTCCAGCCGAAGGTTTACACGTCGAGATAGACGAAAAGCTCCGCAAAGCGACCATAACCATTCCTGACGATCAGCTTTCTCTAGCTATCGGCAAAGGTGGCCAAAATGCGAGGTTGGCAGCCAAACTTACCGGTTTTAAAATCGACCTAAAAGGCGCAGAAGCCTCAAAGATTGCCCTGTCTACCTCAGGTGATGAGAAATTTGAGATCGATGCCCTTGGCTTGTCATCCAAGCTCCGCAATACTTTGATCGACATGGGTATCACCACAGTCGAGATGCTCGAAGCCAAATTAGACGAAGTCAAACCAGTGTTTGCGCAGATCGACGTTCGAGGTGCCGAAGAAACCGAAAAAGCCATAGCCCGTTTCCACAAGAAACAAAACATGGCCAAAGAAGAAGCTGAAAAAATGGCTCGTTATCAGGCAGAACGTGAGGCAGAAAACAAATGACAGCTCGCCCACCCATCGTGGCTATATTAGGTCACGTTGATCATGGCAAGACAACTCTCCTAGATTACATCAGGAAAGCTCATGTTGCAGACAAAGAAGCCGGCGGTATCACCCAGTCCATTGGTGCCTACCAGGCAGAATTTAAAGGCAAGCTTCTAACTTTTATCGATACTCCAGGACACGCCGCTTTCTCCAAAATGCGCTCTCGCGGTGCCACAGTAGCCGATATCGTAGTCCTTGTCGTGGCAGCTGATGATAGTGTCCAGCCTCAAACCATTGAGTCCATCAAACATATCAAAGCTTCCGCTGTACCATTTGTTGTAGCTATCAACAAAGTCGACAAGCCAGATGCTCAGGTCGAAGTAGTCAAAGCCGAGCTGACCCAGCACGAAGTCTTCGTCGAAGGTTATGGGGGCAACACTCCCTTTGTCCTCATATCTGGAAAAAAGGGAACAGGTGTAGATACTCTACTAGAAACAATTCTTTTACTCGCCGAACTCGAAGAAATCAAATACGATGATTCTGCCAAACTATCTGCCATCGTGATCGAAGCCAAATTAGATCCAAAAAAAGGCGTCCTTGTATCTTCTATCGTCAAAGAAGGTACTCTCAAACTAGGCGATACGGTCAGTACCACAAATGCTACCTGCAAAGTCCGTGCGCTCTACTCTGACGCAGGCATCAGCGTAAAAGAAGCCCTTCCAGGCATGCCAGTCCAGATCCTGGGCTTTCAGACTCTACCTTTTGTAGGAGATATCATTATTCCAGGGTCACTCGAAACAGCCGTTCACATCTCACCACTAAATGTCCCAGCTGCCGCCATCGATCCCACCATTAAACGCCTAAACGTGATAGTCAAGGCAGATACTGCAGGTTCGCTCGAGGCCATTCTTGGTAGCTTTACCTCTGATGTATATATAGTCAGCTCTGGTACCGGCGATCTTACAGAAAGTGATGTGTTGCTTGCCTCAACAACAGGCTCTATCATTTTAGGGTTTAATATCAAAGTAAGTAGCTCAGTAGCCAAGCTGGCCGAAGCCGAAGAAGTCATCATCAAGGCTCATAAAATAATTTACGAACTCCTAGAGTATATAGAGAAAAAAGTCCTCAAGCTCATGGAGCCTTCCATTGATGAAGACGAACTGGGCAAAGCCACAGTCCTCAAAGTTTTTGATATCAACGGCGATCACATCGCTGGTTCTAGTATCGAATCAGGCCTTTTTGAAGTGGGTAATACTATCCATTTAAAGAGGGGAGATGTAGTCAAAGATGCTAGAGTCAGGTCTATTCGTATAGGTAAAGAAGAAGTTAAAAAAGTCGAGGCCGGCAAAGAGTGTGGGATCTTTTTATCCCCCAACCTTGACGTACGCGAAAAAGACGTTATAATAGCCTATAAGAAAAAGGTAGATGACATATGAACGACCAACTACAAGAACTAAAAACCAAGTTGGGGACAGCACAAACTGTCCTTTTAAGTATCCCTACAAATCCTAGTCAGGATGTTGTAGCTTCCGCGCTTGCTCTTTATCTCTCGATCAAACAATCTGGAAAAACTGTTTCCATTGTGGCTTCCAGTTCTCCAGTAGTACGCGATTCCCATCTGGTAGGTCTAGACAAAATCTCAGAGGATGTTGGTGGCTCCAATCTAGTCATCACTCTAGATGTCCCAGAAAATATCATCGACAAAGTCACAAGCAATACCGAAGGTGGACATCTCAACTTGATCATTGCACCAGCCAAAGGCGCCGCTCCTTTAACTGCTGCAAACGTCAAATTTGGTTATTCTGGTGCCGCCGCCGATCTAGTCATGGTCATAGGCGCCGCCGATCTCAAAGATATCGGCTCCTTGGCCGAAAAAGAGCTGGAACTCTTTAAAACCGAACGCATTGCCAACATCTCAAATCAAGTCGGTAGTTTTGGCGCTATCAACATTACCGACCCTAGCTCTAGCAACTCTGAGCTAGTTACAGCTCTTCTTAAAGAACTTTCGCTCCCACTGGATGTAGATATCGCAAACAATCTCATGCAAGGCATCGAGTCAGCTACCTCTGGTTTGTCCAGTCCAAGCATGACCGCAGACACTTTTGAAGCTCTAGCTATCCTTTACCGCGCAGGTGCCCGCCGCACAGCACCATCTGCTCCTACTCAAACCGCCCGCATCGTCGCCGACATGCCCATCATCGACTCTGAGTCACCTAAAGAGGACTGGACCAAGCCCAAAATTTATAGCTCAAATGGCTAATTTTCTTTTCCCATTGCAGATTCTCGCCTGATCAGTTACAATACATCACATGCTGAAAACAGACAACAAAACATCAATTATTAAAAAATTTGCAACTACGAAAGGAGACACTGGTTCTCCCGAGGTACAGATTGCCCTCTTGACTGAGCGCATCAAGGAGCTCACAGAGCACTTGAAGCTTCACAAAAAGGACAATCACTCTCGTCGTGGACTCCTAAAGATGGTGTCCAAACGTCGCCGTCTTCTAAATTACCTAAGAGGTAGTGTAGAAGAGCGATATCAGACGGTCATAAAGAGTTTAGGCCTCAGTAAATAACCAGTTAAAGATCTCATGAAAAATATTACAAAAGTGTCCCTGAGTGTTGGTGGTAAAGATTTGGTCCTGGAATACGGCAAACTTGCCGGTAAAGCCAATGCTGCCATTCTAGTTACCTACGGCGAGACCATAGTTCACGTCACCACAGTTATGGGTAAATCAGATACTACTCTTTCTTATTTTCCACTATCTGTCGATTTTGCCGAAAAACTATATGCCGGTGGCAAAATCAAAGGCTCTCGTTGGGTCAAACGTGATGGTAGACCATCCGATGAAGCAGTCCTAAAGGGTCGTGTAATCGACCGTTCTATCCGTCCATTATTTCCAACATCAGTTAAACGAGATGTACAAGTTATCGCTACAGTACTTTCAGCAGATGGTGAAAATGATGCAGATATGCCAGGATTAGTCGCAGCTTCTGCTGCACTTACAATCTCCGACATCCCATGGGAAGGACCAATCGCCGGTGTCCGCGTAGGTTTGATTGATGGGGCTTACGTAGCCAATCCTACCTATGAGCAGCGCAAAACTTCAAAACTAGATCTCATAGTCACAGGTTCAGCTGAAGCCATAGTCATGGTTGAAGCTGGTGCAAACGAAACAACCGAAGAAGAAACTTTGGCTGCCATGAAATTTGCTCACGATGAAATCAAAAAAATCGTTGCAGTTATACTAGATCTCCAAAAGAAAATTGGTAAAGTTAAGCAAGAATTTATTCTTGTTGAAACAATCCTATCAGAACTACGTTTAGAAGTTGCCGCAAAGATTCGTGGACCAATCGCCAAAAAACTAGGAGTACCTGACGCAGAAACTGGACTTATCGAAGGGTTTGTCGCAACACTTAAAGATGAATATCTTGACAAGTTGGATGGCAAACAACTCTATGAAATAGTGCACGACGTATTTGCAGAGGAAACACGCAAAATCACAATCGAAAAAGAACTTCGCATTGATGGTCGCAAGCTGACAGAAATCCGTGAATTAGAAGCTGAAGTAGACATCCTACCTCGTCCACATGGTAGTGCAATCTTTAGGCGTGGTGAAACTCAGGTCTTGAGCGTTGCCACCCTTGGCGCTCCATCCCTTGGTCAGATTATCGAGTCTATGGAATTTGAAACAGTCAAACATTATATTCATCACTACAACATGCCATCATATGCTTCCGGTGAAACTGGCCGTTTTGGAGCTCCAGGTCGTCGCGAAATAGGTCATGGAGCTCTTGCTGAGCGTGCTCTTATGCCTATGCTCCCAGCCGAAGTAGATTTCCCATACACTATTCAAGTGGTGTCTGAAGTTATGAGCTGCAACGGCTCTACTTCACAAGCTTCAGTTTGCGGATCAACACTTGCTCTTATGGCAGCTGGTGTTCCTCTCAAAAAACCAGTAGCTGGAATTGCCATGGGTCTTATGTATGATGGTAAAAAAGCAGTAGTGCTTACAGACATTGCAGGATTAGAAGATCACGTCGGCGATATGGACTTTAAAGTAGCCGGTACCAAAGACGGTATCACTGCACTTCAAATGGATATCAAAGTCAAAGGCATCTCCTTCGAAGTCCTAGAAAAAGCCCTTGCTCAAGCCAAGGTGGCAAGATTAGAGATCATGGAAGTTATGCTGAAAGCTATTCCCGAGCCTCGTAAAGAGCTCTCTAAATACGCTCCAAAGATCGTCCAGTTTGAGATCCCAACCGACAAAATCGGTGAAGTGATCGGGCCAGGAGGCAAAAACATCAAACTCATCATGTCAGAAACTGGTGCTCAGGTCGACATCGACGATTCAACGGGAGTTGGTAAAGTCACAGTATCTGGAGTCGATCCAGTTTCTATGGACAAAGCTGTCACGTGGATCAAAGGTATGACACATGTCGCCGAGACAGGCGAAGAATACGATGGAAAAGTTACACGTGTCGAAGGATACGGAGCTTTTGTCGAATTCCTACCAGGCAAACAAGGCCTAGTCCATGTTTCTCGCATGTCCAAAGACTTCGTCCAAGATGCCTCTGCTGTAGTTAAAGAAGGCGATATCGTCCACGTTTACGTCAAAGGAGTTGACGATATGGGTCGTACTGATCTATCCATGGTGCCTCTTGACCAGCTCAAGCCAGAAGCTCCTCGTGAGCGTTCAGGTGGATTTGGTGGAGGTGACCGCGGAGGACGCGGTGGTGATAGAGGCGGCTTCCGCCCTCGTCGTTAATTGCACATGACCTAAAAAGTCTAGTACAATGAACTCATGGAAAACGAAACACTCATTGTGCCACCTCAAGTAGTATCTCCTGCGCCCTTATTCAAGCCAAAGTCCCCACCCAAACTACTTTATCTTCTAGGAGGTCTTGCTGTCATCTTGGTTTCGATCACTCTAGCCGTTATCTTTTTTGGCTCGAGCAAATCTACTACTTCGACAACACCAGTTTCTACCACATCTACTGAAATCACGATCGATCCCACTTGGCCCAAGTACTCAAACCCAGCAAACTTCTTTGAGATTACAATCTCTCCCAAGTGGACCGAGATTAAAAGATCACCTCTCATCACAAACGTCGCAATATTTAATTTAGAAGGAAATGGAATATTAGAAATCAACGCCGAGAAAACCACACTGACATTAGACGAATATTTAACTCAGGCTGATACTACAAACAAAGATCTCATCAAATCAAAGGGTTCTTCCCAGATCAAAATAGGTACATATGACGGGTATGAAAGGGCAGAATCATGGCCCACTACTGGTCTTCAAGTAACAACTAGTTATGTAAAAGTATCTGATATGCTCTACACTTTTACGCTCATCCCCCCTTCAGGCAAAAACGCAGTTGTAAACGATACAGTTATTCGCGAATACCACAGCTCGCTTTCGAGTTTTAGACTCACAGATACTACCAAACTTGGGATAGATCTAAAAGATTACGCAAGCAAAAAAATCGAAGGTCTTAGTTTTAAATCATTCTCACTAAAATATCCCCAGTCATGGGTTGTGACTGAAAAAGTAGGGGACAAGAGTCTAGATGTCTCCATCTACCGCAACAACTACGAAATCACCATTAGTCAAAAAGCTATTGGTGGTGCCGTGTGTTTGTTTAGCGATAGTCCAGCTTTTGAGGGATCCTCGGGTGACCTACGTAGCAAGCAATTCTCAGAATTTAATACAACAAGTGGAGCAGTGCTGCGCAGATATTTCAATGCCAACGCAGGTGACAAATCCACGATGTTCTTCTGTCAGAGGCAAGATGATGGACCATACTTTGAAACCCCACTTTCTATTGGCGGCTTAGTATACTATGTTCCAGCCAAATATGACGCAGACATCATCAAAGAAATGGATGATATCGTAAAGTCAATCACAGTTATCCAATGAAACCTAAAACACTGCTTGTAGTATTATTTTTTGCAACTCTTACTGCACTTACCACCTATGTAACTTACAAGGTTTTTAGTGTTACTAGTAATCAAGTCGAAGCTTCAGATCCAAATCAAAGCTATACTCTGATTTTCCCCGATCAAGAATATATTATCTCCAAGATTGATTTAGAAGAAATCTCAGATGAATTAATCATCCCGACCTTAGACAATGCTACCCCACAGATCTCATACAACTCAGTCGATGGTCTTCTAGAATCTGTAGTTTCCCCCAAAGACTACGTGGTAGACATAGATATCTTAAAAAATCAGTTCTTAAACTATAGTGATCAAGTTGTTTCATTGGCACCAAAATATGTACTAAGAGATAGATCCATGCCTAGCATCACAGAGTACAATTTTAGGCTCAATCGCATCCATCGCTCACCATTAAATATCTCACTCAAAGATGGTAGTACTTTAACTGATATGGCTTTAGATACTGTTCTACTACGTACTCTCCTCAAGCCCTCAACTACTGAAATAAATGTGCCACCGCTCATAGATAAAGGAGCACTACTGACATATATTAACGAGCGCTTGACTCCAAAGCAAAAAAAATATTTTAGTAGCGAAGTCGCCTATCAAAATACACAAAAAGCCATCAACCTACGCTTCATGGGTGAAGCCACACCAGTGGTTCTTGGAGTAGATGATGGGCCTACTAGCTATGGAGAACTATCAGATAAATATTTAGAAGTAGATCTCTCTCAGCAAAAAATGTATTTTTTTATCAACCACACTTTGTACAAAGAATACAAAGTCTCAACAGGTATAGATTATCCTACGCCAGTAGGTGAGTTTCATATTTTAAACAAAGCTCCAATTGCATTTTCTGAGATTTACAAAGTATGGATGCCGTACTGGATGGGGTTCAAGTATGCAAATGATGTAGGCGCCTATCTAGGTTTGCATGAGATAGCCTACATCAAAGACGCAAAAGGCAAGCCAGTATATAGATATGGTTATTACATTGGGGACATGATGACAGGAGGGTGTGTAGCGATGGAACCAAAGGATTCGCGCGAGATCTACAATCTCTCAGACGTCGGCATGTTGGTGCGCGTAGTGAAATAATCATGTAATATTAAACTATGTCAGAAAATATTTTACCTATAGCTCCTCCCACCACAATGCCAGACGCTACACCTCCAGTCCCAACCCCAGCTCCAGAAGGTGTTCAAAACTTTGCACCCCCAGTTACTCCCCGCAAAAAATTCCCATTATTTTCAGTGATTCTCCTCCTCATTCTCACTGTCGTATCAGTCATCGCAGTCTATCTCTTCCTCCAGGTACGACAGCTCTCCATGTCCCAACCAGTCCCATCTCCCTCCCCGTCTCCCATTGCCTCCGCCGACTGGCAAGCATATACTAATAGCGAATTAGGTTTTAGCTTCAAATATCCAAAAGGATGGAATGAAAATGATGAGAATAGCCCAGGCATTGTCTCTTTTACACAAAATACTGAAGATAGATCTTTTTTTGTCACCTTTCACAAAAGTATTAGCAATATAGGTAAATGGTTAGAAGACAATCAAGCTGGAGAAATAATCGAGACAACTACGCTTAACAACAACGAATTTACCATAATCAAAGGTGGGTCACAATATGTCTCACGAGAGTACGCAATCGTTTTACCAAATATGGGACTACTGAGATTAGTGGTTGAACCATTTCCCAATCAAATTGTTACTACAGAGATAATTAATCAGATCCTCTCTACCTTCAAATTCACGGATTCAAATACAACTACCTTCACTTGTCCCGCCAGTGGTTATGTCGACTGTATGCCTTCTCCAGGTGGTCCAAAACCTTCATGCACTAAAGAAGCCATGGATTGGTATAAAACCAATTGTCCGGGTTTTCAAGGCGGTGCTCTTTAAAAGATGATATTATGGTTGTATGAGTGACAATATTCAAAACCAGAGTTTTAATGCTGAACTTGCCAAGCTCAAGGCTCTAGTAGACGCCAAGCAACTCCCAGAGGAATTAAAATCCAAAGCTGACGAGATGCTCTCGCGTCTGACACGTATGGTGGATACCGGCGTATACTCAGCCGAGTACGATAGATCCGCCCACTATATTCAGTGGATCACCTCACTCCCCTGGGGCACCTACACAGCCGACAAACTAGACATTGTGTCAGCTGCCCAAAGCATGGAAAAAACCCACTACGGCATGAAAGATCCCAAAGATCGCATCTTGGAGTATTTAGCTACCATCAAACTCCGCATGGATCAGGGTGGAGAAAAGATCGTGCATGCTCCAGCTATCTTTCTGGTAGGCCTAGTAGGTACGGGTAAAACTACTTTTGCCTACTCACTCGCCGAGACCATGGGTCGCAAGTTCGCTCGTATCCCTTTTGGTGGCTTGGGTAGTGCTAGAGACCTTCGTGGTAAGTCGCGACTATTTGCCGAAGCCGAACCAGGAGCTATTGTCAAAGCCATAAGAGATGCAGGTAGTTGGAACCCCATCATCCTCCTAGATGAAATCGACCGTGTCGGAGCCGAGGAAAGAGCGGACATCATGGGTGTCCTAGTAGAGCTCTTAGATCCCACTCAAAACAACCGTTTCCTCGATCATTACCTAGATTACCCAATCGATCTATCTCAAGTCCTTTTTGTAGCTACCGCCAACAATACAACCAACGTGGCTACAGCCGTGCTCGATCGTCTAGAGCTCATTCAAATGCCAAGTTATAGTGATGAAGAAAAGATTCACATCTCTAGGGAGTTTTTGCTCCCCAAAGGTTTAAAAGAAGCGGGGTTACTACCCAATCAGCTCACCATTGATTCATCAGTCTGGCCAGTCGTCGCTCGTCCGCTAGGCTATGACGCTGGTATTCGCACTTTGCAGCGAACCATTGCCGCTCTTTGTCGTCGTGTAGCTAGAGAGATAGTAGAAGGCAAAACTAGCCAAGTTGTAATCGGTATGGACAACTACAAACATTATATGCAAGCTTATTAACATAAGGAGTTTTATGGAAGAATCAATAATGTCATCTTCATCAGAAACGACAAATGATACAAAGAAATCATACGTATTGCCAATAATTATATCGTCAGTAGTCGTGATGATTGGTATATATGGAGGATATTTATGGTCTCAAAAAACTAAAGTTAAAACTAGTCCTATTTCTACTTCAAACTCTAGTCCGATCTCTAGCTCTACTCAATTACCAGTTGCAAAAACTTCAGACGTCACCATACCTACTCAATCAACTTTAGACTGGCAACTTTACACTAATAAGGCGTATGGTTTTACCGTCCAATATCCAAAAAATTGGAAGAAATTAGAGGGGGACACCATTGGCTTTGGTCCAACAGAAATAGCTGAAGATGTCTTGTGGACAATCAATGTATATCCTGTTACTTCAAACCTTGAAGATCTAGAATCTGAAATTGGATCTCAATTTGAAGATATGGTCGGAGAATCATCTCTCTATAAAAATAATGCCAATAATAAAATTGAAGAATATGTTGTCAGAAGTCCAAGCAATCCAAATTGGTATTCCAAAACTGTAATTTTTAAAGATTCAAAAAATTATTACTTTGTTAGTAATGGCGCCATTAGCAATGAAAATCTTGCAAAAAAACCAGGAGTTCCGGTCGGGACTACATTTGAACAATTCTATCAATCATTTAAACTTACAAAATAACAAAGGAGAAAATATGTCAGAAAAAATGAAAATACTAGGTGTCGTAGTTATTGGCTCTATTATCGCAGGGACATACTTTATTACTCGTACCAACAAAGTTTCAAATATTTCACCCAAATCAACAGTAGCATTAGTTTCGCCAGCCCCACTTGCAAAGCCTATATCAGAGACTATCCTACAAACCATCCCCGAGCTTACTACGCCTATGGTCTGGACAGCTCCAGCCGAAGGTACTCTTATGAATGCAGCCGGAGATGAGGTACCTGGTACACTTATTTCTTCCAAAGTAGCCACAAAAGAAGCAAATAAATTTGCAGGTCTTTTGGTTACAGACACTCCACTAGTCAAACAATACGGCTGGGCAGAAGATCCAAGTGGAATTGCAGATGGGATGGGTGAGTCAATTCACACCTACGTCAAAAACAATCAAAAGCTAATTATTAGATATAAAGGCGGCGAGTATAAAGTCTTACTTTCAAAATAAAATATATGGAAGAACAAATATCACAGCCAGTTTTAGAAAAAGAAATTGAAACTCTACAACCAGTGTTGCCATCACCTACTACCAAACCTTCTTATCTTATCCCCGTGTTGCTGAGCTCACTAGCTACTGCAGCACTACTCATCGCTGGCTATTTTATCTTTGGTTCAATAAAAACCTCATCTTCTATATCTCAGGCATCACCATCTCCTTCGCCAGTACTAGATCAATCGCCATCACCTTCTACCACAACTCTTGATCAGGCAAGCTGGAATACATATTCAAATTCAGTTCACAATGTCTCATTTAAATATCCCCTGGGGTGGCAGTTAACAAAAGAAGATGATATTGCCAAATACAATGCTTCAATCAAATTGACAAAGGACCAGGCGACCATCCACATGATTTTTGGAGTCGATGGCATAGGTGGATCAGGTATGGATTACGAGGGCTCACCATTTATATTAGACGGGAACAAGGTATTTAAATACAAAGCGCATAATACCTACGACAATAGTGAGAGTGTAGGTATTACCAATTCCCTTAAAGAATCGCTGGGAGTTTTACTGTTAAACAAGAAAACATACATCATTAATATAAAATATCCTGGAAAATATATAGACTCAGGAGAAAGTATTAATCTCGAAAAAACTTTTGACCAAATCCTCTCCACTTTCAAATTTAACGATGAAACTAATAGTAAGGTGATTAAAAAAACTGGTTATATTCGTGAGATAAGTTCAAGCAATAATGCATATTTTGTCGCTCTAGACGAAGTCAAAATAATCTCAGATTCCACGAAGCCAAATGGTTACAGGGAAGATGATCCGTTATCTGAAACCATAGAATTATCAGCCATCCCAAATCAGACAAATATAGAAATAAATATTATAAGCAATATTGATGGAACTCTAAACATGCCAGGTCGCTCTGCTTCATTTGCAGAACTCCTAGAACTAATTTCTGCGCTAAACTCCAAGAAGATAGGCCCCTTATTTGATATCGAAATTCAGGATAATTTTATTACAAAAATATCTGAGCATTATTTGCCATAAAGGAGACCATGAACCAATTCCCAACCACGCAAATCAAAATCACCCCACTGGGTGGCACACCAAACGTCCACGACAACATGTGGGTATACGAATCAGATAATGATATCTTCATCGTCGACTGTGGTATGGGATTCCCTGACGAAGGAGTCTCTGGAGTAGACCTCACGATCCCTGATATCTCCTATCTCAAAGACAAGCAAAGTAAGATTCGCGGATTTGTAGTGACTCACGGTCACGAAGATCATATCGGCGGTTTCCCCTACATCATTCCTCAAATGCGCGAAGGCATCCCAATTTACACCTCAAAACTAGCAGCAGGATTCCTCAAAGAAAAATTCCGCGAGTTTCGTATCGACGCCAAAATCCTAAATGTAGTCAAAGATCGCCAGCCCATCATGCTGGGAGATTTTGAAATCAAAATGATCCCAGTCACACACTCTGTCCCAGACACCAAACACTTGATCATCAAGACTCCCATGGGCAATATCTATCACGGCTCCGACTTTAAATTCGACTGGACGCCAGTTGGACAAGAACTCCCAGATATTCAGTCCATGACTAGAGCTGGTGCCGAAGGTGTGGTGCTACTTCTGTCAGACTGTCTTCGCTCCGAAAAAGCCGGCTATTCACTCTCAGAAGCCATTGTCGAAGATTCTTTCGAGCGTGAGTTCCGCGGGGAAACAAATAGGGTAGTCGTCACAACTATGTCTTCAAATATCTCTCGTATCCAGCAAGCCCTTTGGGTAGCCAAAAGAAACAACCGCAAAGTAGCCTTTGTCGGCTTCTCGGTAGAGCGCAACGTCAAAGTAGCAGCCGAGCTAGGTTTTTTAAATATTCCCCCTCGTTTAATTGTAGACAAGAAAAAGATGTTTACTCTTCCCAAAGATGAGCAATGTTTGATCATCGCCGGCTCACAAGGCCAAATGGGCTCGTCTCTTGAGCGCATTGCCACAGGTGATCACAAATCAGTCAAGCTAGACCTAGGCGACAAAGTCATCTTTTCAGCAGATCCGATCCCGGGCAACGAAAGCAATGTCTATCGACTCATCGATCTTCTCTCTACTCATGGAATCAATGTCTCATATTCTGACATATCCTCAGACCTTCATGTCTCAGGACACGCTAGTTCCATGGAGCTTATGATGCTTATGGCCATGACTAAGCCCAAATACGTGATCCCAACTGGAGGTACTCATCGCCACAATATTCAGTACGGCAAATTGGCTGTAAAAATGGGTATTCCAGAAGACCATATTCTCATGCCAGAAAACCAAAGTATTGTCATCGAGTCAGGAGGTATAGTTCATTTTGGAGATCCAATCGATCTCAAAAATGTCTACGTAGAATCAGGTTTGATCACACAAGATGATGCTCATATTTTAGATCGCAAGATGATGTTCCAAGAAGGGGCAGTCGTAGTAGTTCTAGGCCTTCACAAGGCAGGGGGTCTTAAAGATCTAGACATCATCCCCAAGGGAGTGAATGTTCAAATAGATCCTGTGGCCATGCAAACTATCAAAGAACAGTTTGCCACCGTTATGGGAGCACAAGACATGACCAGAGATAGGTTGTATAGTAAAGATAGGATCTCCAAGGAAATCAGTAGATTGTTCATAGAACATATCGGCAAAAACCCTGTGGTTATCCCTATAATTATAGAGGAGTAACTATGGCTCACAAAAGAGGCAGGCGTAAAAACCCGTTTAAATTAAAGCTGAAAAAAGACATCATCTACAGTATTATCTCAGTCATTTTTGGGACGCTCGCGCTCATTACTTTACTCTCCTTCACCCGCTCAGGTAGCGTTCTTACGACTGTTTATTCTGTTATGTATCGCGGCTTTGGCTGGACCATGTTTGTCGTGCCATTTCTTTTGCTATCGATTAGTCTTATGATGACCTCTCTCAAATGGTCACTAGCCAGTCCTTCACTTTTACTTGGTGGCACCCTCATCTTTACAGGGCTTCTTGGACTAAGTAGAGCGGGCACCCTAGGTGAAACTATCTTTAGTTCTATCGCCATCTTTTTAACTAGTGCAGGGGCTGCAATCATCTATTTTGCCGTCATGTTTATTGGTGTTATGGTACTCACAAATACTCCCCTTGAAGATTTTGTCATGTGGATAGCAGGTGGGTTTAGTACTATCAAAAATGCTTTTTCAAAAGACAAAAAAGATGTTCCCCTAAAATCAAATCTTTCAATTCCAAAATTGTTCAATGCTGACAATGTCAAAACCAAAATCAACATTCCAAACAACGAAGCCAAAGAAGAGGTCGTACCTGGTAAACCACTTTTAAAGCGCGAAGTGACGCCCGACTTTGAAGCTCAAATCAATACCTCAATCAATGAAGATGGCACTACAAAAATCTGGAAATATCCACCACTTTCGCTGCTCTCCAAAGAGCGAGGTAGTAAAGCAGATCGTGGCGACATCAAAGAAAATGCTAGCATCATCGAGTCGACCCTAGACTCCTTTGGTATCCGCGCCAAAGTAGCCGAGGTCAATGGCGGTCCAGCTATCACCCAGTACGCCATCAAGATCGCCGAAGGCACCAAACTCTCAAAGATCAAAGCTTTGCAAACTGATCTGGCACTAGCACTAGCTGCCCCAACAGGTCAAATCCGTATCGAAGCTCCTATCCCAGGTCGTAACCTAGTTGGTATCGAGATCCCAAATCGCAGCCCAGAATATGTGACCCTTTACGAGATCATGAATCACCCAGATATGAAAAAAGAAAAGAGTCGCCTAGCCGTAGGTCTAGGACTGGGAGTCTCTGGTGCCCCAGCCATGGCAGACATCAAAAAAATGCCCCACGCTTTAGTTGCAGGCTCTACAGGTTCTGGTAAATCAGTATGTATCAACACCATCATTACAACTCTACTGTTTAGAAATTCTCCCCAAGAGCTCAGATTTATCATGGTCGATCCCAAACGTGTCGAGCTCACCGGTTACAACGGCATCCCACATCTTTTGACTCCCGTGATCACAGACACCGAGCGCGTAATTTCGGCTTTGCAATGGGCGACCAAAGAAATGGATCGTCGTTACAAAATGTTTGCCGAAGTAGGGGCCAGAAACATCGAAGACTACAACGAAGCCAGTGGTTTCACTGCCATGGAATATATTGTCATTGTGATCGACGAGCTTGCAGATATCATGCTCACTGCTCCTTCCAAGGTAGAGGAGCTCATCGTGAGGTTAGCGCAGATGGCTCGTGCCACGGGTATCCACTTGATCGTGGCTACACAGCGTCCATCAGTCAATGTGATCACTGGACTTATCAAAGCCAATATCCCTACTCGCATCGCCTTCAACGTAGCCTCTATGATCGACTCACGCGTCATTATCGACAGTCCTGGAGCCGAGAAGCTCCTAGGCAAAGGAGACATGCTATTTGTCCCACCAGATAGGCCTTTACCGGCTCGTATTCAAGGCACGTATGTCACCAACTCAGAGATCAAAGCTCTTATAGATTTCTTAAAAGCTAGTGGTGAAGAAGCCGTCCAGTACAAAGAAGAAGTGACCGAGAAATATCTGGGCGACGAAGATGGTGGAGAGACAAGTACAGCTCGCGACCCAGCATTTGAAGAAGCCGCAAGCGTTGTGATATCGGCAGGTAAAGCCTCAACTAGTTATCTACAGCGTCGCATGTCCCTAGGCTACAATCGTGCCGCCAAAATCATGGATCAACTAGAACAAGCTGGAGTCATAGGACCAGCCGAAGGCGCCAAACCTCGTCCAATTCTAGTAGCCAATCTAGAGGAACTAAAGAGTCGTGAGGCAGTATGAAAACAGCAGGTGATTTGTTAAAAGAGAAAAGACTTTTAAAAGAATTATCTCTAGAGGACGTCTCGAAAAAAACCAAAATCAAAGTTGAGTTTTTAGAAGCCATCGAAAATTCCGACTATGCGCGTCTTCCTTCTTCCACCTTTGCCAAGGGATTCCTTCGCAACTACGCAACTTTTTTATATTTAAATCCAGACACGATGGTAGCCATGTTTAGGCGTGATTTTACGCAAAATTCAAAAGGAGAAATTATCCCTAGGGGTCTCGTAGAACCAGTAAATAGTAAACCCAGATTTATCTCCGTCTCGCTAATTTTAACTAGTATTGCCGTTGTGGCCTTTGTGGGATTTTTAGGAATCCAACTCATTTCCTGGTGGAGCTTGCCAAAAATCAAACTAATCCAACCGCAAAACAATGACACTTATGGTGAAAAAGTTACCTTCAAAGGGACTGCCGACAGCGATGCGACAGTAAAGGTAAATGGACAGCTTGTCATCTTGGATCAAAATGGTCAGTTTACTCTAGACTTGGTCTTCCCCGGAGGCACTCACTCAGTACTTGTTGAAGCGACCAATCGTCAGGGCAAGTCCACTCTCGTCGAGCGCACCTTCACTGTAAGTAAATAACGTGCTAGTATGTCTGTATGGACCTGCCACAAATTATTTTACTTATTGTCATTGTCGTCGTCTCTGTGATCCTGATCATCATCGGCATCCAGATCATCGGACTCCTCAAAGACGCCAAAGAAACTCTTCGCAAGACCGACATGATTATCGAAGATGTAGGATTTCTTTCTCGCAGTCTTACTCGTGGTTCCTCGACTCTCTCTCATATGTTTACCAGTCTCGAAAGTGGTATGCAGCTAGTTGGCCTCGTCACCAAAGCTTTTTCGTCAAAAACAAAAAAATAAATATGTCAGACTGCAAAAATTGCTCTAACCATCAAGATAGTTCAGGATTCACTTCTGGCCTTTTGCTTGGCGTCATTCTTGGAGCTGCAGGTTTACATTTTTTGACAAACAGCGAAGAAGGTAAAGAAATCCTGAGCAAGCTAAAAGAAAATGCAAGCGAAACTCTCAAAGATCTAGGCGAGAATCCTGCCCTAGCCGACAAAATCCAAGAACTTCAAAAGACGATGGATGCCGCAAGAGCAACTATCAACAGCGCTGCCGAAAAAGTCGTAGAAGTCACAGAACCCGCCAAATCCACCCCAAAAAAGAACTTTTTCCAGCGCATGGGTTCAAAACTAGGAAAATAGTTAGAGTTTTTTCTCGTGATTGATAGTGTTTGACGTAGCAGCTACCCCACATGCCATACCAGACAGAGATAGTAAAACCCCTAAATTTTCCAACCCTGGAATGTGAGTCAAAATAGCTCCAAGTAAAAATTCGGAAGCTATCACTAAGCCAATAATCTTTTCTCTAAATGTTTCGTTGCTCATAAGACAATTATAGGTCATATGTCAATCTAATATTTGGTTTGCTACAATACACCTCATGAAAGCCAGTGAAATCCGATCCAAGTATCTAAAGTTTTTTGAGAGTCGTGGTCATGCCGTGATCCCTGCAGCCCCGATCATCCCACCTGATGACCCAACCACACTCTTTACTAGTTCTGGCATGCAACAAATGGTGCCGTACCTAAAAGGCGAACCTCACTCCATGGGCAAGCGGATCGTAGACTCTCAGCCCAGTTTCCGCTCCGAAGATATCGAGGAAGTCGGCGACAATAGACACACTTGCATGTTTGAGATGTTAGGCAACTGGTCACTAGGTGACTATTTTAAAAAAGAACAATTGCCCTGGGTCTGGGAATTCTTGACCAAAGAACTGGGATTGTCACCTGACAAACTATATGTGACCTTGTTCGAAGGCAATGATTTCGTTGAAAAAGATCTAGAGGCATACAAAATTTGGCAGTCGCTAGGGGTCAAAGACGACCACATCTTTTATTACCCTGGCAAGAAAAACTGGTGGAGTAGAGCAGGAACTCCAGATCAAATGCCAGTAGGTGAGATCGGTGGCCCAACGAGCGAAGTATTTTTTGAGTTTACGGATGTTGTGCACGACTCTAAATATGGTGACAAATGTCACCCAAACTGCGATTGTGGCAGATTTATGGAAATCGGCAACTCAGTCTTTATGGCATATGTCAAAACTGAAAAAGGTCTAGAACCACTACCTGCTCAAAACGTAGATTTTGGCGGAGGACTAGAAAGGTTAGTAGCCGCCGTCAACAACGATCCAGATGTTTTCAAAATCGACATGTTTAGTTCCCTCATCGCTGCAATCGAAAAATCTAGCGGCAAAAAGTACGAGGGCGTCTACATGTCTCCTATGCGAGTGGTGGCTGATCACTTGCGTGCCGCTGCATTTATGATCGCCCAAGGTACAGAGCCCAGCAACAAACTCCAAGGCTATATCCTACGCAGACTTTTACGTCGTGCAGCCGTGAGGGTTCGTTTACTTGGTGCAGATGCCAAACTTATCTTTAAAGAATGTATCCCAGCCATAGTCAAAGAATACTCAGACGCTGGTTTCATCGATGCTTCCTCCCTAGATCATGTCCAAGCCGTGGTTATAGCGGAGCTCGACAAATTCGGCAAAGCTTTAGACAAAGGTCTTAAAGAAATAGAACGAACAGATATAAACAAAATTGACGCTCAGTTTGCGTTCAATCTTTATCAGAGTCTAGGCTTCCCTTACGAAATCACGCGCGACCTCCTAGCCGAAAAAAACATCACTCTAGATCAGGCAGAGTTCGACAAAATCTTTGCGATACACAAAGAGGGGAGTCGCACAGCCAGCGCTGGCATGTTTAAAGGTGGTCTAGCTGATCAGGGCGAGATCACGACCAAATATCACACCGCCACCCATCTACTTCATCAAGCTTTATACGATGTCCTGGGTAGCGAAATCTCCCAAGCGGGGTCAAATATCACAAGTGAAAGGCTACGTTTCGACTATACCTATTCTGGAAAACCTACAGCTGAGCAAATCAAAGAAATAGGATCCATCATAAACACTAAAATCAAAGCTGACCTGCCAGTTGTCAAAACTATCGAAGATAAAAAGATGGCACTTGAAAGTGGTGTCAAAGCTTTCTTTGCCGACAAATACCCAGACAAAGTTAGTGTTTATAGAATAGGGGACTACTCACGCGAACTCTGTGGCGGCCCACACGTTGAACGTACTGGTGTCATAGGCGCGATCGAAATTTACAAAGACGAGTCTCTTGGCTCTGGCAAGCGCCGCATCTACGCCAGGCTTAAATAGTCTTTCTATTGCAAGTAGAGATGTAGTAGAATTGCTTTTATGGAAGAACTTAATGCTGAGCAGACAGTATCATCTGAAACTTCTGCAAATCCTGTTATCGAACCGCCAGCACAATTAATTAATCCACCATCACAAAAGAAAATTTTTCTCCCAGTATTCCTAGTCATTTTATTAGTTGTCTTAGCTCTTGCCTATCTTGGTTATTCTAAATTTAATTCCTTGATTGCAAAAAAATCTGACTCCACACTAGTCCCGCCCGAGACAACAACAATTGATAATAATGATTCTCCATCCACACAAGAACTTGAACTAGACTCAAGCAGTAGTCTAAGCGTCTCAGGGCAAAAGATAAATATACCTGCTGGCTGGAAAATTAGTATTTCAAGCAAATCAAACAACGTTCTCGCAGCAAGATTGTTTCCCGCCGAGTCCACCAAAACTTCAGTTTATGTAGACGTCCAAATAGGGCCCAGCAACGAATTTGCTCCCAATCTTTATCTAGAGTTGGGAGAACCAATCATAGAGGGTGATCTGCAGGTTTTTACAGGCAAGGAAAAATTTCTCTCATCCACTAGAGAGGTGGTTCAAGTTAAAAAAAATCTGGGCATCAACACAGCCCTACTGACTCTCTACGGTGACCAATCATCAATCGCAAAATATAAAGTCTCATTAATTAAAATCATTTCTCCTTCAACCAAGCAAACTTACTCTATTCCAAATTTCTTAATCCCCAAAGTATCGGCGCAGGAATCCTCTACTCCTAGTGGATCTGTGCAAATCGCCTCTATTGCAGGCTTTAATATTGCCGATTGGAAAGAGATTGAGATCATGGCAGGACCATATCCAGAGAGATTATCTCAAACAGACAAAGCATATAAAGAAGGCTTTGCTAGACTTTACACTTTTGTGGTTTTGCCTGGACAGAGAGTTGAAGTGTTGGCCGAAGAAGGGAAAGAAGCATTGAAAACTACTGGATCTTTTATCCAAAGTGAACTATATGATCAAGCAGGCAATTTGATCACTAAAGCAGGCACAAGAATCGGGATAGGGGGGAACAATGAGCCTCCATCAGGAGCTAGATATTACTTAATTGTAAATAGCTATCCAGGAAAAATTGGTGAATTTTTACTCAAAGTGTTTGATCTAGATCAAGTTCAAGACTTGTATTATGCCCATTATGCAGATGGAAGTGAATTGCTTATCAACAATCCCACCAAATCAATGGTATCTAAATCTCAGCCCGCAGTCATGATAGCCCACTTCACTAGTCCCATCGAAGTCGTAGATGGGAAAAAAGTACGCTATTTTAGACAAAGAGATAATAGTTGTATCAATTGTTACTATTATGCTTTTGGAGACATAACGATTCCATACATATTTAAAGTTAATAATGTCGAGACCCCAATTAAAATTACCAAATTATTCCTAAATCAAGCAATCATAGAGCCAGTTAGTGGTGAAGGGTTTCCAGCTAATAGCCAAATTTCATTTGAAATTGATTACGGCGAGGATCCAAATCTTCCAGGATCTCACTCAGGATATGTGGGTAGTTTTAGGACTTATTGAGTTTAATTTGTGCTAAGCTGTATATATGGAATTAGGCAATTTTTTGGGCAAACTAAAAGGATCAGGCAAAGAAGAACCAAAGAAATTTCTCGCCCTCATTTTAACTGACGAAGTCGTCCAGGCCTCAGTCTGGAGTGTAGTAAGCCAAGCCACAGAAATCATCTCTATAGGTACTCCCGTAGAATGGGACGGCGATACTGGTACGACAACCGAGCTCATCACTGCCGTCGACGCCACCATCTCTAGTGCTACAGAAGGTATCGAAGACGAGCCATCAGAGGTCATCTTGGGTATCCCACATAGCTGGACCGATAAAACTGGTGTCTTGGGTGTCAAAAAAGAGTTCATCGCCAAAATCCGCAAAGAGCTAGAACTAGTTGCCATTGGGTACGTCATCATCACCGACAGTGTTCTGAGCTATCTCAAGATGCAAGAAGGTACTCCCACCACCTCCATTATGATCCAGGTCAGTCGCGACGAGCTCACTATTTTACTAGTGCGTCTAGGCCACATCGAAGCAGTCGAGACTATCGGTAGAAGCGATGATGTGGTTGAAGACGTGACAGAAGGTATCGCTAGATTTAAAGTCCTAGACAACTTGCCCAGTCGCATCATCCTCTTTAATAGCATGCACAACCTAGACGACATCATTCAAAACTTACTAAGTACCGATTGGCCCACTCAGTTCAATTTCCTCCATACGCCCAAGATCGAAGCACTTGCAAAAGACGTAGCCATCCGCGCCCTATCTGTGGCAGGAGGATCCGAAGTAGCCAAGAGTTTAGGACTTTCAGTTGTAGCCACAACCGTCAAAGAGCCAGTTGTAGAAGAAGTAGAACAAGAAGAAGTGGAAGAAATGGAAGATGTAGAAGAATCAAATGTCATACCCGTCTCTGGAGATGGTTTTATGACCGCTGACGAAATTGGTTTTAGCGATAGTTCACAAAAAACAGAAAAAATTGATTTTATTGACCCAGATGACGAGCCCCCAGTAGTTGCTGAGGCAGAAGTCATGGAAGAAGAACCTCCCAAAAAAGCCAAATTTGTTGCTCCCAAAATTGTCCTCCCAAAGATATCGCTTCCATCTTTCAAATTTTCTCTACCACACATGTCATCGCTCTGGGTCATGATAGGTGGAGGAGTATTACTTTTTGCTGCCCTTATATTTTACCTAGTCTATTTCCTGCCAAAAGCTCTAGTTACAGTCACTGTTGTGCCCAAACCTCTAGATCAAACACTTGATCTCACTTTATCAACTGTAGAAACTTCCATTGATTTTTCGGGCGCAGTCGTTCCAGCCGAGGTCACCTCTGTTTCGCAGTCAGGTGAAAAAATCATGGAAACCACAGGCAAAAAGACTGTAGGAGAGACCGCAAAAGGTGAGGTTACTATCTACAATCGCACCTCAGCAGTCAAAACCCTAGCCAAAGGAGTAACTCTTTCTATCGGCACTCTCAAATTCACCCTAGACTCTGATGTCACTGTCGCCAGTAAGTCTGCAGGTAGCGACTATGTAGATGTACCAGGCAAAGCCAATGTAGATATTTCTGCCTCAACTATAGGCACAGACTTCAATATTGTTTCAGGCACAGAGTTTACCGTGGCCAGCTTTGGCAAAGATAGTTATGTAGCCAAAAACGACTCTGCGCTAACTGGCGGTACTTCCGAAGAAGTTCAGGTTGTAGGCAAAGACGATCAAAAAACTCTCGCCAAAGAACTGACCGCCGAACTTTTGGACAAACTTAAATCATCATCTAGCTCTATAAATCCAGGAGTAGGCACTTATTTGATCGAGGACTCTATCAAATCAGATGGTGTTATCTACACAAATAAAACTGGCGACCCAGCCAAAAGCCTCAAACTCTCTATGTCTGTCAAAGCCACGCTTCTAAAATACAAAGCAGACGATGTTACGAGTCTCGTAAATTCGTCAATTGATACAGCTGTGCCAATGGGTTATGTGCGCGCAAACCTACCCTCAACCGTAGATCTTACGGCTAGTTCCATCAGCGAAGATGGGACCACCGTTAAAGGTTCAGCAAAGGTCCAAGTATCACTCTTACCAGTCATAGATTCCGCCAAAATTATCTCTTCCATCAAAGGTAAAAACCCTTCAGCTCTAGAAACTATTTTATCTGGCATGATCCCAGGTTATCAAAGTGCAGTAGTTACCATCACCCCCAAAGGCTTGCCCACCAAACTCAAAAGAATTCCAAGTAACACAAACAATGTGAAACTTGTTATCACTCCCGCAATATGACCTATAAATATGTCAAAGCTCCACCAGGCTATGCCCTAGAGTTACCAAAGGGTTTGGGTTTCAAATTGCGATACGCTCTTTCACTTACTCTTATTACGCTTGGTATCGCAGTTTTTACAACTGTTGCCTATCCACTCATCAATTATCAGTTTGCCTTTGCACCAGAATTTCAAAAATCTTCGCTAGTTTCACCAATTATTCCCATTACAGCAAACGTAGAAAACATCATTCCAGCAAATGTAAAAAAAGCTGAAGCCAAAGACAATCCTACTTTTGTTGACGAAGTGGTCAACACTTCCTTTGACTATACCGATGCCTCCAATTGGTTTGCAGGTAGCGTCAAATCCAAAGAATCACAAGATTATGCTGTCTATACCATATCTATCGACAAACTTCGGATCAAAGACGCCGTGGTCAGATCTGATCATACCGATCTCAAACAATCCCTCATCCACTATCCAGGCACTGCCTACCCAGGCAATCTCGGGAACACTGTCATTTTTGGTCACTCAGTTTTACCCCAATTCTTTAACCCTGCCAATTATCTAACCATTTTTTCTACTCTCCACACTTTAAAACCAGGCGATACTATAAGTATTTCAGCAGATGGCGCCAACTATACCTACAAAATTTCGCAGATGTACGAAGCAGCTCCAGATGATTTGTCCCCCTTGGCCCAGGTATATAATGGCCGCTACTTGACGCTGATTACCTGTACGCCTCCAGGGACCTATCTGCGCAGGTTGATTATCAAGGCATATATTTTATGAGTAAATATCTAGGTATAGACTACGGTCTTGTGCATATCGGTCTTGCCACTTCAGAGGCAGTCCTAGCTACACCCCTGGCTTCTCTTCACAACGATTCTGAATTGTTTATCAAATTAAACAAACTCATCAAATCAGAGCAGATCACCGATATAATTTGTGGTATTCCAGAAGGCAAGTTAGTGCCAGTCATCGAGAAATTTGCCACTGATTTACACGAGTTTTCAGGTCTTCCAGTTACTCTACATCCAGAGACTTTGTCATCTCAAGAAGCTATCTCCAAACTTATAGCAGTAGGTGCCAGTAGGGCCAAGAAAAAGAATGATCATGCCTACGCGGCTTGTTTAATCCTCGAAGATTACCTGGAGTTTCAAAAATAGTGTAATATATATCTATATGTTAAAAAGTGTAATTGCACCTATTCAAGCTTGGTTACTCAGCAAAGGCCAGTGTGTAGGGTGTGGCAAAAAACTTGGGCCAGGCGAAAAATTTACTTGCAAATGTGGACGTATTTTTATCTATGACAAAACCACAAAGACCTACCGTCGCGCGCTTTTTAGCGAAGTTTAGTTTTGTTTTAATACTCGCTATCTGCGGCATTTTCTTTTATGTTTTTGGACCCGTTGATGCTAAAAACGGAGCTCTACAGGATTTTGAGATCAAAAAAGGCGAAAGCGTTACCACCATCGCCTCAAACCTAAAGTCAGCTGGACTCATTAGATCAGTTCAGTATTTCCGCCTCCTTGTCAGATTCAACAAATTAACTCTCCAGGCTGGTAGTTTCAAAGTCTCTAGAGCCGCCCCTCCAAATCAGGTCGCACTCATTCTCACACAAGGCAAAGCTGTCGACAAAAAAATCACTATTCCAGAAGGTTATCGTCTCGAGCAAATTGCAGAAACTGCCGGTCTCCCAGTCAAAGATTTTTTGGTAGCCGCCAAGGGGATGGAAGGTCAGCTCTTCCCAGACACCTATTTCGTCAAAGAGGGGATCACTGCTACCGAATTAGTCAAAATCATGCATGACAACTTCCTAAAAAAAGTCGGGACAATCGACAAAAATACTCTTATCTTGGCTTCGCTCATCGAGCGCGAAACAAGGGGTGACGCCGAAAAGCCGGTAGTAGCTGGTATTTTAAACAAGCGTATGGAAGCTGGTTGGGCTCTAGAGCTAGATGCCACAGTCCAGTATTTTCTAGGGAAATCTGGTAATTGGTGGCCAAATACGACTCTTCTGGATCGCAAACTAAAATCTCCCTACAACACCTACCTCAATCAGGGCTTACCACCCGGCCCCATCTGCAATCCAGGTTTATCCAGCATCAAAGCCGCACAAAATCCAGAATCCTCTCCATATTGGTTCTATCTCCACGACCGTTCCGGCGTCATTCGCTATGGTGCCACCCTCGCCGACCACAATCAAAATATTGCTAAATATATCCGCTAACCTCATATTTTAAAGCCTTGTCAAACGTTCATTTTTCTGTCACATTGTAGATATGAAGAAAAGTATGATAAGAAAAAAACTGTATTTAAAAATCACCTTTTTTTCAATTGTGGTTATAACTGGATACGCTATCTTCAATATATATATCTCTCGACAAATAAAACCAGCCGAGATCTTAATCATCAATCCACCATCAGTAGAATCTGGCAATACCACAATTTCAGGCATCCTGCGCAAAGATAGTCCTGCAGGAAAAGCTGGGAAATACATTTTACTATTAGGCGATGGTTCTCCCGTCCTATTAGACATCAAAGGTTTAGATACTTTAATAGGCATGAAAGTCTTTGCAATTGGGTATCTTTATCCTGCTACCGAGTCAAACCCAATCATGTCTATGGCTGTTACAAAAATTACACTTGAATAATCTATGAAAAAAATGAAACAAAGACTTCACAAAAAAAATAAATTATCGAAACTCCCATCAATTATGGCTCTATTATTAATAATGCTCGGACTCTCTGGACTTCTTTGGTACAAAAATAACGTGGTTACTCCATCAATCAATCTAGCTGATGGGCTAGATGCAGAAGAGGCAGCCTTTCTACAAAAAAGTATTAGCAAAGATAAAAAATTTACTTCATCCGGAGTTGCATCTACCCCTGTTGTCAAAGTTACAGTCAACAAAGATAATGGGGAAGAGTATACTTCTCAGGTAATTCTAAAAAATGTCGATCCACAAGTAGATGTTGTATCACTTGTAGCGAGTATAGAAAAAACTGTTACCACAAACAATCAACCAACAAAATTAGATTTACAAACCTCAAATCAAGACATTCCCATTATCTCTGGAGGACCATCATGCTCAACAATTGGTGCAGATCAATGGGCTCCAATTGGAAATCTTGAAAATGAGTGCGTTCAGTGTCTCGCGGGTAGATATGATTTGTCAAATAAACAAATTTGTGGACAAGGGAACGCTATCAACTATATTACCCCCACTACAGACAAAGTTACTGCCTCCTGTTTTAACAACAACTTAATGTATGCGCATACTGCTAACCTATCTCGAGTAGGATATTGCCAAAATGGCAAATGGGAATCAAATCCTCCCACTCCAATAGTTGCACCAGTCATAATAGACACTCGGATCGAACAAGAAGAGCTAGATAAACAAAAGCTAGACGAGCAGAAATTAGCTGAGTCAAACATATCTTCAATCACCACAAATCAAGTAGAGATTACAAAAGAAACCGACCGGATTACCAAGCTTTATGCGGATAAATCTTGTGGTGGATCGTCCGTTCTCAAGTCAAATGAGCAATGTGTAGTGGTGCAAGGTACCGCACAGTTTGGTATAGTTCCAAAAGATTTTGCAGGATCTATTTCATATAACTCCGGAGCCACCGCAGGTCGTCCGGAATCCATGACCAATAACTCATATCAAGATGCAAAAACATGTGAATTGGCTAAAAGATCGGGTGAGACGTGCGAGCCCAATACAACAGGTGGTTTCACAATCGTCAGAGATGCTACTCCAAATCCATACATTGAATATGAATTTGGTTCTCAGAGTCAAACTCCAACACCTACATCAACAACCACCGTCCCCAAAATGGAATATGGTGAAGAGCCGGTAGGGGGAGGGAATCTTTCAAGCGGGAAAATAGACCTACCATCAGGGATTGATACTTATAAAGGTCAATCTGGATATCTAGGTCAGGCGGCGAGTGATATAGCCATTGTCACAAATGCTTGTCAAATATCTGGAATGGGCTCTGGTCAGGACTTATATGACTGTTTTTGCAAATCCATGAATTGTTCAGATGGGTCTGCTGCAAAAAAAGTGGCTACTTACTTAAAGGAGAATAGTGTGGACTCATTAGGACTTCAGTGTCTAGAATTTACAGCAATTACAGTCAGCGCTATTTTAAAAACTAGTCCTATCTGTGCACGTGAGACAGCTAGTGGAGTAACACAATCTTGTTTAGGTGATACTCCAAATGGCTGGGCCTACTGCGAATCCCCAGAAGAATTTTATGCAGACGACATTATGGTCTTCCCAGATTCGGGCGGTACTGATAATGTTGGACACATTGGTATTTGCACTGATGCCGACGGTAGTCCGACATGTAATACTTCAGATGCAAATTTTCAGGTAGATAATATAGCTAGGATTCATCCAGTAGTAGTGGATAGTGTAAAGGGTGTGTGGCGCAGACTGCCAGACGGAGACGTTAGAACCAAGGGGTGCTGGGTCACCAACGATAGTAAAAACTTATAATGAAAAAAATATTTATAGTATTACTGATCCTATTATCTTCAATCGGATCAACATATTTATTTGCAACACAACTGAATATTGCACCAATTAAAAATATAGATATTCCAATCACATTAGTTTCACCCACCGATACAATTTACTTGAAGCTTAATAGGCTACCATTATTCAAACAATTAATTAAGATCAAAATTAATCCACCAGTTGATGGGATGATTGGCTACAATCGTAATGAAAAAGAATTACATTTTGGAATTAATATCGGACAATTTTATGAATATGACCAAAAGTACGAAGTCTCATTTATTTATTTTGGCAAGGACATTGGCTCAATTACTCTATTAGGACCAAACAAGCCCTCAGTAGCTGCATTAGCAAAAAATGATGCAATAATTACTGCTAACTATCGTTTAGCAGCATACTTGCCATACGAAACAAACCAAGTATATGTAAAATACAAATCGGCAAAGACATTGCTTATAAAAATAAAAGAACCTAGGATTGATGGTAAAAAAATTGTCAATGATTTTGCAGCATCAAAAGGTGTAGATATTAGTGATCACCAGTTCATACTTGAATGATTCACGAGAATATTGATTTTGCTCCACTTTAACCCTTGACGTCCCCCTCTAGATGTGTTTAAATACTCTCTTGCCCGCTGTGCGTTGTTGGGCGTACTAATAAATGTGTACGTCCAATTTTATATTCGTGGCTACAAGTAGAGAGGACATTCCATGACAAAAAAGAAGCGTTTGTATTGGGGAAATGAAAATCTAAACTTACCTCCACTAGACCTCACATTTGTACAACGCGAGTCATACGAAAAGTTCCTAAACCAAGATCTACAGAAATATCTCAGAGAAATCTCACCTATTGACGATTTCACAGGCAAGACCTGGGAACTCTCCTTTGGTGCTCACTACTTCGAATCTCCCAAACTTACACCTGATGAAGCAGTCAAAAAAGGCCTCACCTACGATATCCCCCTACGTGTCAAAGTCAAACTAGTCAACAAAATCACTGGCGACGAGACAGAACAAGACGTCTTCTTAGGCGATCTGCCAAAGATGACCGCGCGCGGTACCTTTATCGTGTCTGGTATCGAGCGTGCAGTTGTAAACCAACTCGTCCGTGCCCCTGGTGCATTCTTTGCAGGCTCAGTCGATCCAACCACTGGTCGTGTCTTGTACACCGCTGAGTTACGCCCTATGAGAGGGTCATGGTTAGAATTGTCTGTCGGCAAAAACGATGTCCTCACAGCCAAAATCGATCGTCATCGCAAATTCTATGTCACCACTCTACTTCGTGCCCTAGGTATCGAAGATGAAGAAGAAATCAAAGCCCTATTTAAAGATGTCGACAACAGTGTCGATCATCAATATATCTTTGCTACTCTAGCCAAAGATCCAAACAAAACTCAGTCCGAAGCTTTACTAGACCTATATGACAAGATCAGACCTGGTGAACCAGCAGTTCTAGAAAACGCCAAAAACCTCTTCTTCCAGAGCTTCTTTGATCCACGTCGCTACGATCTAGACAAAGTCGGTCGTTACAAGCTCAACAAAAAATTGGGCCTTGATATCGAAAACAAACCAGACAATCAAGTTCTCCAAAAAGCTGATCTTATCGCTATCATCAAATACTTGATCGGTCTCCAAAATGGAGTAGGTCAGGTCGACGATATCGATCACTTGGCCAATCGCCGCGTTCGCCGCGTCGGTGAACTCCTAGGTGCGACCGCATTCCGTATCGGTTTGCTACGCCTAGAAAGATCCATCAAAGAAAAAATGTCTCTTGTTAAACCAGAAGAAGCCGTGACTCCAGTGCAGCTCATCAATGCTCGCCCTGTGATTGCAACCATCTCTGAGTTCTTCCGCCGCAACAGACTATCTACTATCCTAGATCAAACCAATCCTTTGGCCGAGATCGACAATCTACGTCGTCTTTCCGTCATGGGTACAGGTGGTGTCACTCGTGAACGCGCTAGTTTCTCTATGCGCGATATCAATGCTTCACAGTACGGTCGTATCTGTCCAGTTCGTTCCCCTGAAGGTCCAAACATTGGTCTAGTTACCTATCTCTCGCTCTACACCCGCATCAATGAGTTTGGTTTCCTAGAGTCACCTTATCGCAAAGTGACAGCAGTTAAACGTGGCAGTAAAACTGTCATGAATGTCTCAAGTGATATCACTTATCTCCCACCTGATGACGAGCAAAACTACTACATCACCCATGCTGGTATACAGATGAGTGAAAATGGCGACATCGTCCCAGAATGGGTGCCAGCCAGATACAAAGGCAACTTCATCGAAGTACCTGTCGAACAAGTACAGTACATCGACGTGATTCCACGCCAAGTCGTAGGCACTTCCGCCTCACTTATTCCCTTCATCGCACATGACGAAGCCAACCGTGCTCTCATGGGTACTCACATGCAGTGCCAAGCCGTACCTCTTATCTCTCCTCAGTCACCTGTCGTAGGTACTGGTATGGAAGCTTCCGTTGCAGAGTCAATGGGCTGGGTAGTCAAATCAGATTTCCCAGGACTCATTATCCACGTTGATGCCAACTCTATCGAGCTTGAACTAGACAAAGATGTCGTAGCCAAAGCTAAAGAGTTCTACGCCGGTAGTATCAACGAACACGCTATCTTTAACAAAGGTCGTGTAACCTACAGTATTATCAAGTTCCACAGAACTGCAGGCTCTACTTGCTACAACCAAAAACCAGTCGTAAAAGTAGGAGACAAGGTTAAAAAAGGCGATCTCTTGATCGACGGACCTGCCTCAGATGGCGGCGAACTCTCACTAGGTCGAAACCTAGTCATTGCTTACGCTTCTTTCATGGGTCTAGGTTACGAAGATGCTATTATCATTTCCGATAAACTCGTCAAAGAAGATGTGCTTACCAGTATTCATATCAATGAATACGAGGCAGACATCATGGACACCAAACTAGGTGCCGAAGAATTGACGAGAGATATTCCAAATGTCTCAGAAAACGATCTCCGCAATCTAGGAGACGATGGTATCGTCTTTGTCGGAGCCGAAGTCACAGGCAACGATATCTTGGTTGGCAAGATCGCACCAAAAGGTGAGACCGAGTTGACTGCCGAAGAAAGACTACTCCGCGCCATCTTTGGTGAAAAAGCCAGAGAAGTCAGAGATACCTCACTTCGCATGTCCAACGGTGAATCAGGTACCGTCATCGAAGTATCTACTCTAGACCGCGAAGAAGGTGACGAGCTAGATCCAGGCGTTCTAAAGACAGTTACTGTCAAAGTAGCCCAGATCCGCAAAGTCACAGTCGGAGACAAACTAGCTGGTCGTCATGGTAATAAAGGTGTTATCTCTCGTATCATCCCAACTGCCGATATGCCATATCTAGCCGATGGTACCCCAATCGACATCATCATCTCACCACTATCTGTCCTTGCTCGTATGAACCTAGGTCAGCTTCTTGAAGCTCATCTTGGTTGGGCCGCGGACAAACTAGGCTACAAAGTAGCTTTGCCAGTCTTTGAACCACTAAACGAGTCAGTGATCGAAGAACAGCTTGCAAAAGCAGGTCTTCCAATCAATGGTAAAGCCACCCTTTACGATGGTCGCACAGGCTTGGCCTTTGACAATCCTACAACAGTAGGTATCGGCTACATCTTGAAACTCATCCACATGGTGGAAGACAAGACCCACGCTAGGAGCACAGGTCCATACTCCCTAGTCACTCAACAGCCACTTGGTGGTAAAGCCCAAATGGGTGGACAGCGTCTAGGAGAAATGGAAGTCTGGGCCCTTGAAGCACATCGCGCAGCACACGTGCTACAGGAAATGCTTACGATCAAATCAGATGACCTAGTAGGACGTGCCAAAGCCTTTGAAGCTATCGTCAAGGGTACGCCTATTCCAGAGTCCACCGTTCCAGAGTCATTCAAAGTCTTACTCAAAGAATTGAACTCTCTAGGACTAGACGTCGTTCCAGTTGATCCAAAAGAAGTTTTGGTCGCTGATGAATCCGTTGAAGAGCTAGAAAAAGACAAAGTTATCCTAGCTGATGATGCCGCTGGCTTGCCAGATGATACAGCTGTAGCTGCTGACGATGCAACTATCGTCACTGCAACTGACGATGACGATGATCTAGACGAAATCGAAGAACCATCAGATGAAGAACTCAAAAAAACCGAAGGGGAGGCATAAACCATGACAAAAAATATTTTAGACTTCAAAGGTCTCAAAATCTCAATCGCCTCTCCTGACACTGTCAGAAGTTGGTCTTTTGGTGAAGTTACAAAACCAGAAACCATCAACTACAGAACTCTAAAGCCAGAAAAAGACGGTTTGTTCTGTGAGCGCATATTTGGACCTACCAAAGACTACGAATGTTATTGTGGTAAATACAAACGTATCCGTTATCGAGGTATAGTCTGTGATAAATGTGGCGTCGAAGTCACCCAAGCTAGAGTACGTCGCGAGCGTATGGGTCACATCAACCTTGCTGCCCCAGTAGCTCACATCTGGTACTTTAAAGGTGCCCCAAGTAAGCTTTCCCTTTTGATGAACGTAGCTCCAAAAGCTCTCTCAGCCGTTGTCTATTTTGCCAAGTACTTGGTACTAGCTGTGGACAAAGACGAAAAAGCCAAAGTAATCGAGTCCTTAAATACTCAACATGCAGCAGCTCTTGAAGCTCTTGAAGATTCTATCAAGACTGATATGCAAAAGGTCAAAGAAGGTCTAGGTGAAAAACCAACCGAACGTCAGACCAACAGTGCCAAAAAAGCTATTGAAAATCTCCGTGAGTCACTAGTTCTCGACAAAGATTCTTTGACCGAGATCTACAAGACTGTGACCACCATGGCCAAACGCATTGTTCCAGGTACTGTCATGGCCGAAGATGAATATCTCAAGCTAGATGAATACAACGCTATAAATCACCTCAAAGTAGGCATGGGTGCCGAAGCAATCCTTGAGTACCTAGAAACCATCGACGTCCAAAAGCTTTCCAAAGAAATCAAAATAGAACTCAAAGAAGAAGGTAGTGCTAGTATCAAAAGAACCAAGTTGTCCAAACGTCTTAAAGTCGTAGATGGACTCAAAAATGCTGGTCTTTCACCTTCCTGGATGGTACTTAAGGTACTTCCAGTTCTACCTCCAGAACTACGTCCTATGGTCCAGCTTTCAGGTGGAAGATTCGCTAGTTCAGATCTCAACGATCTCTATCGCCGCGTCATCAACCGCAACAACCGTCTCAAGCACTTGATCGATCTAGGTGCCCCAGAGATCATCTTGCGCAACGAAAAACGCATGCTCCAAGAAGCAGTTGACTCACTAATTGATGCTTCCCAAGCCAAGACCACCAGGCGCCGCGTAGTCAAACCTCTTCGCTCACTCTCTGACATGTTGTCAGGCAAGCAAGGTCGCTTCCGCCAAAATCTACTAGGTAAACGCGTCGACTATTCAGGTCGCTCCGTTATCGTCGTAGGTCCAGAGCTCAAGCTCTCTGAGTGTGGTATCCCCAAAGATATGGCTCTTGAGATGTTTAAACCATACGTTCTTCGCGAGCTCATCGCCGAAGGTACAGCTCCAAACGTCAAGAGTGCCAAGCACGCCATCGAACGCAAAGACCCTCTAGTGTTTGATATCCTAGAGCGCATCACCAAAAACCACCCAGTCTTGCTCAACCGTGCTCCTACCTTGCACAAACTAGGTATTCAAGCATTTTATCCAGTGCTCATCGAAGGTAATGCTATCCAGCTTCACCCTTGTGTCTGTGCAGGATACAACGCTGACTTTGATGGTGACCAGATGGCTATTCACGTCCCACTTTCAGAGACTGCTATCGAAGATGCTCGTACCCGCATGATGGCCAAAAACAATCTACTTAAACCAGCCAATGGTTCACCTATCACCGTTCCTAACAAAGAAATGGCCCTAGGTTGTTACTACTTGACTAGTTTCAATCCAGATTTGAAAAACTCAGGCAGTATCTATGGTGACTCTGAACAAGCTTATGCCGCCAGGGAAGCTGGTATTGTCGAACTACGCCAACCTATTACTGTTAGAGTAGACGGCAAAATCATCGAGACTTCCGTAGGTCGTTTGATCTTCAATGAAGCCTTGCCAGTTGAGTTGAGATTCATCAACGAAGCTATCAATGCCAAAAAGATCACAGACATCATTAGAGAAGCAATCCGCGTTTTCGATAATGACCTAGTTGCAGATCTAGTAGACAAAATCAAGTCTATTGGCTTTGAATACTTGACTACATCTGGTCTCTCAGTCGCCGTTGCAGACAACATCATGATCAAAGAAAAAGTTGGCATGATCAAAGACGCCGATGCTAGAGTCAATGAAATCCTAGAAACTTTCAACCAGGGCTTAATCACCCAGGAAGAAAAGCGCAGACTATCTTTTGAAGTCTGGATGGAAACAACCGAATCCATCGCTACCGCTACCTGGGAAAAATTTGACGAGCGCAACGCCGTCAAGATCATCATTGACTCAGGTGGTACTCGTGCTTCTCGCGATCAGGTCAAACAATTGTCTGCTATGCGTGGACTAGTTGTTGACCCACTAGGTAAGATCGTGGAAATGCCTACCAAGTCAAACTTCCGTGAAGGCCTTTCAATCTTTGAATATGTGACTTCATCTCGTGGCTCGCGTAAAGGTTTGACAGATTCAGCTCTAAAAACAGCTGATGCTGGTTACCTCACTCGCCGCTTGGTCGACGTCTCACACACCTCTATCATCCGCGAAGATGACTGTGGCACGACCGAAGTTCTAGAAATTGAAACAACTGGCGTCAGAGGAAAACACTTTGTCAAACGCGTCTTAGGTCGCGCAGTGGCTTCAACTATTAAAGATCCAAAATCTAAAGCAGTCTTGATCAAAAAAGGCGAAATCATCGACGACCAAATCGCAGAAACTCTATATGCTTCAGGCATTGAAAGTATCGAGATCCGCTCACCTTTGACCTGTAAAGCTAGATACGGACTCTGTGCCGCCTGTTACGGATGGGACTTTGGAACACGCAAACTCGTAGAGCTTGGGAGCCCAGTTGGTGTCATTGCCGCCCAAAGTATCGGCGAACCAGGTACTCAGTTAACTATGCGTGTCAAACATGCTGGTGGTATCGTCGGTCTCGACGTGACCCAAGGCTTGCCACGTGTGGAAGAGCTCTTTGAAGCTAGAAATCCAAAAGTTGCTTCCCCACTTGCCGGTATTTCAGGTAAGATCATGGTAGAAGAAGCCGAAGGTGGCGCCAAAGTCACGATCACAAGTACAAACGGAGCTGTTGAAGATCACTTTGTTCCAGCTACTTTGACTCTCTCAGTCAAGGATAAGGATTTAATCACAGCAGGATTCCCTCTAGCCAATGGTCCTCAAAATATTCAAGAAGTACTTAGAGTCCGTGGTATCCGCGACGCTCAAATCTACTTGATCGGTGAGATCCAAGCAGTTTACGAGTCTCAAGGAATCCCAATCTCCGACAAACACTTCGAAGTTGTGGTTCGCGAAATGACTAGTAAAGTCAAAATCGAAGACTCAGGCGATACTTCACTCATCGGTGGAGAGATCGTCGACCGCTTTGCCTTTGATACAGGCAACGATGCCGTCCTAGCCGAAGGTGGAGAGCCAGCAACTGCAGTCTCTGTAATGCTTGGTGTCACCCGCGCTGCCTTGCACACTCACTCCTGGCTATCTGCTGCCTCTTTCGAGCAGACAACCAACGTGCTAAGTGAAGCAGCAATCGAAGGTAAAGAAGATCCACTCTTTGGTCTCAAGGAAAACGTGATCATCGGCCGCTTAATTCCTACAAATCCAGAGAGGGCTGTGATACAATAGCAAACACTTATGCCAACAGTAAATCAACTAGTCAGACACGGTAGAGATACCAAAGCCAAAAAGAAAAAGGGTAGTGCCTTGCGCCGTGGTTACAATGCCACAAAACGCAAGTCAGTCGAGTACGCTTCTCCTCAGAAACGTGGAGTTTGTATCATCGTCAAAACTATGACCCCTAAAAAGCCTAACTCAGCTCTACGTAAAGTAGCTCGTGTTAGACTTTCAAACAAGCAAGAAGTCACCGCCTACATCATGGGTGAAGGTCACAACTTGGCCGAGCACTCAGTCGTTTTGGTCCGCGGTGGCCGTGTCAAAGATTTACCAGGTGTTAAATATCATATCGTGCGTGGAAAATACGACACTGCTGGGGTCGACAAACGCAAGACATCACGTTCCAAATATGGAACCAAGAGACCTAAAAAATAAGGATTAAAACAATATGCGCGCAAAATTAGCAGGTATTAAAAGAGTCGAAGGTGACGTTAAATACAACTCTTTAGAAGTTGCCAAACTCATCAATCGTGCCATGATGGACGGTAAAAAAGTCGTAGCCGAGAAACAGATCTACAAAGCCATGGATATCCTAGGCGAGAAGACTGGTCTTAAACCTTTAGACGTTTTAATGACCGCTCTAAACAACATCAAACCAAAGACCGAAGTTCGTAGTCGCCGCATTGGTGGCGCTGCTTACCAGGTACCTATGCCAGTTCCCCCACGTCGCCAGTTCTCACTTTCCATCCGCTGGTTGGTCGAGTTCTCCAATAAACGCTCAAACTCCGAGTATCACACCTATGGTGAGAAACTTGCTGCTGAGATCATGGATGCCTACAACGGCCAAGGTGCCACCATCAAGAAACGCGACGATGTACATCGACAAGCTGACGCAAACAAAGCGTTTTCACATTTTAGATGGTAGGATCAAGCTAATTTCACTTTCAAGCAATTTATTGACAGCAATATTATTTGGTTCTACACTAATACGTAGATACCGAATAATATGCGTAAAGTCAGTCCCATTGGATATAGAGAACAAGTTAAATGTGATGGATGTGGTAAAGATTTTATAAAAATGCCATATCTTGTCCGACCAACCAATTATTGCTCGCTTCCTTGTTACCATAACTCGACAAGATTAAAGTTCGAAAAGAGATGTTTATCTGTAAAAAGACATTTATCCCATCGCCCACCCAAGTTCGCCACGGATTCGGAATTTATTGCAGACGCACGTGCCAGAACAAAGTAAACAGAGATCATCTTGTCACTAAAATTTGTCAACAGTGTGGCAAGGCAGTAAAGCGTTCACCAGCCGTGGCCGTTCACACCATATACTGTTCTAAAAAATGTCACGACCTTGGTATGTCAGAGTTTGTCACCAAAAAGTGTGCCAATTGTCATCAGGAATTTACCATTCCTAATTCGGTGATCAATACCGGAAGGGGCAAATTTTGCTCGCGGGAATGTTTTATCAAATTCAATGGCGAGTCATCTCTCGAAGAAAAAGTTCGTAAATATCTCGAGAGTAAACACATTGAATTTCAACAGGAAGTGAAATTTGCCAAATATCGAGCCGACTTTTTACTCACCGGCACAAAGACAATTATCGAGTGCGATGGCGAGTTTTGGCATTTACGACCTCAAAGTAAGATTAGAGATAAGAGAAAAGATCAATATCTCTATGGTCTCGGCTATAAGGTATATCGCCTCACCGGTCGTCAAATCAACGAAAATCTTGAATTATCATTTCCCAATCTAGTTTTGTGAAATATTATTTTTGCACGACCGAAAGTATCAGTCCCACCACAATCGAAACAAGAATCAAAGTCCCCATCGCGATTGTCCCTATTATTCCGAGTGTCGACAGGAGCCATAAGATAAAAAATACCCACAGCATCTGGCGAAAAGGCGATCCCAAGCTCGATGCCAACCAGATGACAATCCCAAAGATCAGGAGTCTCTGGATAGTCACGCTATAACCAAGCACAGAAAAAACGGGGAAGTGGGGCATAGTGAGCCATGGGATATTTATCACCCCAAGTAGCCATAGTGCCACTACAATCGCAATTATCTCTACCATATTTTTATCTTATCATTTCCTCAATTTTTCCATCAGTATCGCATAAAACCTAAGGTTATGGATCGTGGCTAGTCGCAGCACTTTTTCATCTCGCGCTCTCCACATGGTAGCAAATTCTTTGCGGCTCAAACTCGTGCACAGTTCGCAATCACACGCACTACTAACCGGCCCAGTTTCTTCGAGATGTAACGCCTGTCTAGGGTTGTAATATTCATAAAATCCATCTTTTTGCACATTGATCCGTTGAATCGACCCGCCTGCAACAGCTGTGCTGTAAGCACTGCGGGCAGGTTCATTGGTATATACATAAAGCCGTCCGTGGCGGGCGTCCCTTGTTGGTAGGACACAATCAAATATCTGCCATCCTAGGTTCACGCATTTCACAATATCATCTGGTTTACCTATTCCTAGGCCATACAATACGGTATCTTTTGGCAAATTGTCCGCCATAAACTTTGCCATTGCCTCATCAAATTTCCCATCTTTCATGGGGAATCCTCCATAACCGTACCCATCAAACCCAATTTCCATCAGCTCTTTAATGCTCTTTAGTCTCAGGTCTTCGTATTCTCCTCCCTGTACCACCCCAATCAGATAAGGTCTTTTGTTCCCTAGTTCCGATCCTTGCGTGATTTTAGGCGAGTGATCGGAACTTTGCAGCCTGTTGAATTCTTCCTTACATCTCTTTGCCCAAAGTGTCGTCCTATTTACCGTGACCTCCGCTTCTTCATGTGTGGCATCCGGTGGGGTGAAGTCATCTAGCACCACCATTAGGTCAGTCCCCATCGCCATCTGATATTTAATTGAATCTTCGGGGGAGAAATGATGATCAATGCCGTCGAGAGTGAATGTCACACCCTCATCCGTCACAGTGCTGTTTCCCCCATATTTCTTGGCGATCGACATTACCTGAAATCCTCCAGAGTCAGATATCATAGCGCCGTCCCATCCCAGGTATTTATGTATTCCACCAGCTGCCACGGTTTTCTCTGTCCCCACTAGTCTCAGTAGATGAAAGGTATTTACGAGTATCCCTGGTAACCCAACCATTTTTACATCCTCAAATGTCAGCTGTCTTACCTCACCCCTCGTAGCATCCGGGAAAAACAGTGGATATGGCAGTGTCTGCCCATTTAACATTCTAAAATTATCTTGCACGTGTTCCTCCGTAGTTCCCCCAGAACGAAGGGGGATATCTTGAGATTATACACATATTGACATTCGTGTTACATTGGGGGATCATGGAAATATGACAGACTCAGAGACTCGTATAGCCATCTTCCATCAAAAAGAAATTCGAAAAACTATTTATAAAAATGAATGGTGGTTTGTGATTGTTGATGTAATTGCTGCATTAACTGATTCACAAAACCCAAAGCAATATCTCCAGAACATGTTAAATCGAGATGAAGAGTTATTCAAAGGGTGGGTTCAAATTGAACACCCCCTTCCAATCAAAACTGCCGGCGGAGTGCAAAATATTGTTTGTGCAAATACAGAAGGTATTTTTCGCATCATCCAGTCCATCCCTTCACCAAAAGCCGAGCCTTTCAAACGCTGGCTTGCAAAAGTTGGCTACGAGCGGATTCAGGAGATCGAAGACCCCGAGCTTGCCACCAAGCGCACCAGAGCACTATATAAAGCCAAGGGGTATCCAGACAGTTGGATCGAGAAAAGGATGCGTGGCATCGCAATTCGGGAAGAGTTAACACAAGAGTGGAAGGACCGCGGAGCCAACGAGGGTAGAGAATATGAGATTTTAACTGCCGAGATCAGCAAAGCTACTTTTGGAGTGACGCCGAGCGAATATCGAAAGATCAAATCGCTCAAACATCAAAATCTCCGTGACCACATGGACGATCTTGAGCTCATCTTTACCATGCTCGGCGAGCGCGCCACTACCGAGATCCATCGTACCGAGGACTCAAAAGGTTATCCAAAACTCAAATCTGATGCTGTGGCTGGTGGCAAGATCGCTGGCGACGCCCGCACAGCTCTAGAAACCCGCCTAGGCAAATCCATCGTCACTAAGAAAAATTTTCTTAAATAAACAAAGTTCCGAACCTTGTTTTTCCCTATCAATTTGACAAACTCTCTCTCTCTCTCGATAATCCTCTTTAGATTAATAAATTGGAGGAAGAATTATGGTAGTAGAGACTGCAGTTACAGCAACACCAACCACTCTCGTGGTAGATCAGCATGCCGATTTGATCTTGACAGCAAAATTGGCGGAAAAAGATGGACTTACGGAAGATGCTAAGAACGCACGAGCACGAGCTCAATTTTTAGAGGAAGAAGCCGTGAAGAACGCAGCCGAGTAACTCCCAGATCTCTTGCTCAAGTGCCTGAGTATAGAGTACAATACACCCTGCCTCATTAGTTTGAGTAATTATTTGTCGCTCAAAGCTCTCTTAACTTGAGAATTTGAGAATTTAAGATTTAGGATTAAATCTATATGGCCATCGTCAAAACACAAGATCGTCAACTAGCAATGGATAAAATCCGCAATATCGGCATCATCGCCCACATCGACGCGGGTAAAACCACAACCTCAGAACGCATCCTTTTCTACACTGGCAAGTCCTACAAGATTGGTGACATCGATGATGGTAATACCCAGATGGACTGGATGGAGCAAGAAAAAGAGCGCGGTATCACAATCGTCTCCGCCGCTACCACCACTTTCTGGACACCCAAACTCCCCAAATCTCTCTTTACCGACCAATATCGCATCAACTTGATCGACACACCAGGACACGTCGACTTCACCGCCGAAGTAGAGCGTAGTCTGCGCGTGCTAGATGGTGGTGTCACAGTGCTAGATGCCGAAGAAGGTGTCCAGTCCCAATCCGAAACTGTCTGGCGCCAAGCAGACAAATATAAAGTGCCTCGTATCTGTTTCGTCAACAAAATGGACAAGATGGGTGCCGACTTCAAGCACACCCTTGCCGACGTCGAAGAAAAACTAGGCGCCCATACCGCGATCGTCACCTATCCAATTGGCGCCGAAAATTCCTTCAAGGGCGTCGTCATGCTACTTGAAGAGCAATCAGTCATCTGGGCCGGCGACGAAACAGGCGCAGCTTACACAGTAGGTCCTATCCCAGAAGACATGATCGAAGAAGTAGCTCGTGAGCGCGCTCATCTCATTGAGCAAATCTGTGAAACCGACGATGTTCTCCTTGAGAAATATCTAGATGGCGTTGTCCCAACTCTCGTTGAGCTCAAAAAAGCCCTCCGCGCCGCAACCATCGCCTACAAGCTCGTACCTATGTATTGTGGTACTTCACTTCGCAACAAAGGTGTCCAGCCACTACTTGATGGTGTCGTCGACTACCTACCGTCTCCACTCGACGTTCCTCCAGCCGAAGGTAAAGTGCCAGGTACCGACGAAGTAGCTATCCGCAAGCCAGATGTCAAAGAACCTTTTGCAGGCTTGTCTTTTAAAATCCAAGCAGATCCACACATTGGCAAGCTCACATATCTCCGCGTTTACTCAGGCAAGATCACAAGTGGCTCCTATATCTACAATGCCACAAGAGACAAGACCGAGCGCGTCGGACGTCTCGTCTTAATGCACGCTAATGATCGCGAAGAAGTACCAGAGGCAGTTGCAGGTGAGATCGTAGGTGTCGTAGGCATGAAAGATACGCGCACCGGCGACACTCTCTGTGTTCCAGACCATCCAATCATGCTCGAAGGTATCTCTTTTGCCGAGCCAGTTATCTCACTCTCTATCGAACCAAAAACCAAAGCCGATCAGGAAAAGATGGGTATGGCTCTTGCTAGATTAGCCGAAGAAGATCCTACCTTCAAGATCCGCACCAACCAAGAAACTGGTCAGACCTTGATCGCTGGCATGGGCGAACTACATCTAGAAATCATCGTCGACCGCATGAAGCGCGAGTTCAACGTAGACGCCAATGTGGGTAATCCACAGGTTGCCTACCGCGAAACCATCACAAAAGACGCCGATGCCGAAGGTAAATACATCAAGCAATCAGGTGGTCGTGGTCAATATGGTCATTGTTATCTCCGTATCAAACCTCTTCCACGTGGTGAAGGTGTCAAATTTGTCAACGCCATCGTTGGTGGTGTCATTCCTAAAGAATTCATCACCCCAGTTGAAAAGGGTGTCAGAGAAGCCCTAGAAAACGGTATTATTGCCGGCTTCAACTTGGTTGATATAGAGGTCACCCTTTACGATGGTTCGTTCCACGATGTCGACTCGAGTGAAATTGCCTTCAAGATCGCAGGTTCTATGGCCATCCAATCCGCCGTGAGACAAGCTACCCCAATCATCTTAGAACCAATCATGAAGCTAGAGATCACCACGCCCGAAGATTTCATGGGAGATGTGATCGGCGATATCTCTAGTAAACGTGGTCAAGTATTAGGTACCAGCCAAAGAGGAAATGTGCGCGTGATCAACGCCATTGTTCCCTTGTCTGAGCTATCTCGCTATGTTACAATACTTAGAAGCATGACCCAGGGTCGAGCCAGTTCGTACATGGAAATGAGCCATTACGACCCCGTCCCAAGCAACATTGCTGACAAAATTATTAATAAAGAAAACAAGTAAGGCTTGCCCTGAGCAACGCCGAAAGGGAGATCATATGGCAGACGTCGCTAAATATGTACGCAGTAAACCACATATCAACATCGGGACCATCGGTCACGTCGATCACGGCAAAACCACCCTCACTGCTGCTATTACTTCCGTTCTAGCCAAAAAGGGTCTAGCTGTTGCTCGTTCCTACGCAGATATCGACTCCGCTCCAGAAGAGAGACAGCGCGGTGTCACAATCAATCTCTCCCATCAAGAATACGAAACCGAAGCACGTCACTACGCTCACATCGATGCTCCAGGTCATGCTGACTACATCAAAAACATGATCACCGGTGCTGCTCAGATGGACGGTGCTATTCTAGTCGTTGCCGCAACTGATGGTCCTATGCCTCAGACTCGCGAACACATCTTGCTAGCCAAACAAGTCAACGTTCCTAAACTAGTTGTCGCCCTAAACAAATGCGACATGGTTGACGACGCTGAGCTTCTTGACCTAGTCGAAATGGAAATCCGCGATCTCTTGACCAAATATGACTATCCTGGAGAAGAAATCCCAATCGTTCGTGTCTCAGCCCTCAAAGCCCTCGAAGGCGATGCTACCTGGGAAGCCAAAGTCCAAGAACTTATGGACAAGGTGGATCAGTACATCCCAACTCCAGAGCGCGCCCTAGACAAGCCATTCCTTATGCCTGTCGAAGACGTTTTCTCTATCAAAGGTCGTGGCACAGTTGCCACAGGTCGTATTGAAAGAGGTGTCTGTAAAATCGGCGAAGAAATGGAAATCGTCGGTATGGGTAAAGACAAAAAAACTGTCGTTACCGGTGTCGAAATGTTCCGCAAACAACTCGATGAGGGTCAAGCAGGCGACAACGTCGGCGTCCTTCTCCGCGGTGTTGAAAAAGAAGACATCGAGCGCGGTCAAGTTATTGCCAAACCTGGCAGTATCAAGCCACACACCGATTTCGAAGCTCAAGTTTACGTGCTCACCAAGGAAGAGGGTGGACGTCACACTCCATTCTTCTCAGGCTACAAACCTCAGTTCTACATCCGTACCACAGACGTGACTGGTGACATCAAACTCCCAGAAGGAGTAGAGATGGTTATGCCAGGAGATGATGCCAAAATGACCGTCAAACTCATAGTCCCAGTGGCTATGGAAGAAGGTCTACGCTTCGCTATCCGCGAAGGTGGCAAAACAGTCGGAGCTGGTGTTATCACCAAGATCTTGGCTGACGCAAAGAAATAAGGTATAATATACAAAATTAGCTCATGAGTTACCCTCATAGAGCAAAGGGAGAGGAGTCCTACCACAGTAGCACTCCTCTCTTAAAAATCTTGAAACATAAAAAGGGACCAAGTATGGTAGCACAAAGAATTAGAGTCAAGCTAAAATCATTTGACCACAGAGTCATCGACGAAGCCGCTCAAAAAATTGTCGATACCGCTATCTCCACAGGCGCTTCCATCATTGGTCCAGTACCTTTGCCTACTCGTCGCAAGCTCATGGTAGTTTTAACTTCTCCTCACGTCGACAAAAACGCTCGTGAACATTTCCAGATCTTGACCCACAAACGCTTAATCGACATTGGTTCACCAACAGGCAAGACCATTGATGCTCTCATGCACCTTGAGCTTCCAGCAGGAGTAGGCATCGAAGTAAAGATGTAAAAATTCTATGACCAAAGTAATATACGGCAAAAAAGTTGAAATGGGGGAAGTCTATCTAGGCGAGACCCGTAGAGGTGCAACAAAAATTGCTCTTTATCCTATGACCGTCACTCAGCTCAAAAATACCGAAAAAGATGGCTATAATGCTATCCAAGTCGGTTTTGGAGCCCCCAAAAAACATACTCAAAGAAAAGTAAACAAAAATCGCGAAATGGGTTTTGAGGAAGGTCTAGAAGTAGGCTCAGTTATAAATCCTAAAGATGTCGTCTCAATCGGTTCTATCTGCGATATCCAAGGTACTTCCAAAGGCAAAGGTTTTGCTGGCGTTGTAAAACGCTGGAACTTCGCCGGTGGTCCTCGTACTCACGGCCAATCTGATCGTCTTCGTGCTCCAGGCTCAATCGGTCAAGGCACTACTCCAGGTCGTGTCCATAAAGGCAAAAAAATGCCAGGTCGCATGGGCTCAGACACCGTCACCATGAAAAAATCCATGGTCGTAGCATTTGATGAATCCTCAAACATCGTCTGGGTTACAGGCCCAGTTCCAGGTAGCCGTCACTCTTTGGTTCGTCTAGAAGTAGTAGACCAAAAAGATGCAGGCGTCATCTCCTATCTTTCCGGCGGTCTCCCAAAAATAGTTGAAAAAGTAGTAGAAGCTGCGTCTGACTCCGCTCAGACAAGTCCTGAGCTTGTCGAAGGATCAAAGGAATAATATGAATATCAAAGTCTACGATACAAAAGGCAAAGAACTAGAAACTTGGAAAATCGAAGACACTCTCTTTGGAGCCAAAAACGACGCAATTCTATCTCAAGCTGTCCGTATATACATCTCCAATTCTCATCAAAAAACACACAAAGTCCTAACTCGTGGGGAAGTAAATGGTTCCACCAAAAAAATCTTCCGCCAAAAAGGTACGGGCAACGCTAGACACGGTGCCAAATATGCCCCAATCTTTGTAGGTGGTGGTATAGCACATGGTCCAACTGGCGTCAGACCAGAAAACATGATTCTCCCTAAAGCTATGCGCAGACGCGCACTAGCATCAGCTATGCAGTCCAAAATGGCAGATAACGCCATTGTAGGTATCTCAGGAGTCAAAAAATTCTCTGGCAAGACCGCTAGTATGGTAGAACTATTGTCCAAACTCGCATCCCATCCAAAAAACAAAGTACTGATTGTTACCGATGCTGCTGCCTCTTCACTTTATCAATCAATCGGTAATCTCCAGGGTGTCACTATGAAAAGAGCAGCTCTCGTCAACGCTCTAGACTTGGTATCCGTAGACTCACTCATCTTGACCAAAAAAGCCTTATCTACTATCACAGGAAGGTCCATATGACTCTAATTCGTCCTGTCATCACCGAAAAATCTATGATGGCCGCCAGTCAAGGGCTTTATACTTTTGAAGTTACTCTAGATACTTCTAAATCTATGGCTAGAGTCGAAGTAGAGACTACTTTCAAAGTTAATGTTGTTGGTATAAATATGACTAGACGTCACGTACCAGCCAAGTCAACTGGCAGTAAGCGCATCAAAGGTAATTCTTCTTTCAAGAAATTTGCCATGTTGAAACTCAAAAAAGGTCAGACCATTGATTTATTTGATCTGAAAGAGGGAAAGTAATATGTTAATAGCTAAAAAACCTACCTCAGCCGGGATGCGTCACCAAGTCAGCTTCGACCGTGGCTTAACTGCTACTAGTCCAGAAAAATCATTAACTTCTCCTCACAAACAAAATTCTGGTCGCAATGCTCATGGTCACGTCACAACTCGTCATCGTGGCGGTGGTGAAAAGCGTAGATATCGCATCATCGACTACAAACGCAACAAGCCAGGTGTAGAAGCACGCGTAGTGACTATCGAATATGATCCAAACAGATCAGCCAACATCGCTCTTCTCTACTACAGAGATGGTGAAAAACGCTATATTCTTTGTCCAGACACCCTAGCAGTTGATTCTCTTATTGTCTCAGGACCAGATGTAGAGCCACGCGTAGGCAACTCACTACCTATGAAAAAAATCCCTATTGGTCTACCTATTCACAATCTTGAACTAAAATCTGGTCGCGGTGGTCAGATCGTCAGATCTGCCGGTACTATGGCCATGATTCAGTCTAAAGAGGGTGAATTTGTCACTGTAAAGCTTCCATCAGGTGAAGTAAGATTGATTAAAGGCGAATGTTTTGCTACAATCGGCCAGGTCTCAAATCTGGAACACAAGAACCGCAAGATTGGAAAAGCAGGACGTAAACGTCACATGGGCTGGCGTCCTTCTGTTCGTGGTATTGCACAACATCCAGGCAGCCATCCACATGGTGGTGGTGAAGGCAGATCCGGTATCGGTATGCCAGGACCAAAGACTCCATGGGGCAAACCAGCTCTAGGTTACAAGACTAGAGGTAAATACAAGTACTCGAACAAATATATTATTAAAGACAGGAGAGTAAAATAAAATGAGTCGCAGTGCCGCAAAAGGTCCATTCATTGACGCAAAGCTTTTGGCAAAAGTCATGAAAGCCGCATCAACTGGTACTAAAATGCCAATCAAAACTTGGGCACGTGCTTGCACAGTTCCACCAGAATTTGTTGGTTGTACTTTCCTTGTACACAATGGCCGCGTCTTTAAAGAAGTATTTGTCTCTGGAGGCATGGTAGGTCACAAACTAGGAGAATTCTCCCCAACTCGTACCTTCCGTGGTCACGGTAAGATCGTTAAACGTACACTGACCAAAACATAAAAATATGAAAACAATACAAAAATACATCAGAACCAGTGCCAGAAAGCTACGTCTCGTAGCCGATGCTGTCAGGGTTTTGTCACCTGAGCAAGCTTTATTGCACCTCAAATTTACGAGCAAATCTGCAGCTGAGCCAATGTATAAAGCTATCCACGCAGCTGTCTCAAACGCCAAAGAACAAAAGGGTCTCTCCGTCGACAAGCTAGCCTTCAAAACTCTAGATGTCCAAGAAGGTCCTACCTACAAAAGATTCAGAGCAGTTTCTCGTGGAATGGCTCATTCCATCATGAAACGCACTTCACATATTCTTGTTGAGCTAGAGGAGGTTGTCCATGGGGCAAAAAGTTAATCCTCTCAGCTTTAGACTCGGAATCCTTTATAAAGCAAGCAGTACTTGGTTTGCTTCTAAAAAGGATTATCAGTCTCTCGTACTTGCAGATATTAAAATCAAGAATTTTATCTTCAAGAGACTCGCTCTTGCTGGCATTGTCAGTGTTGAAATCGAAAGATCTATCAACATCATCAAAGTCATCATTCATGCAGGTCGCCCTGGTGTCATCATTGGTCGCGGTGGTTCTAGCCTCGAAGTTCTAAAGAAAGAACTAGAGACATACCTCAAAAAAATCGGTGCAAGTTCTTCCCTCAAGTTCCAACTTGAAGTCAAAGAAGTCAAAAATCCAGATCTCTCGGCCAAACTCATTGGCGAGCGTATCTCTGAGCAGCTCATCAAGCGCTACCCACATCGCCGCGCTATCTCACAAGCTCAAGAACGCGCTATGTCTGCCGGAGCCAAAGGTATCAAAATCCAGGTCTCAGGTCGCGTAGGCGGAGCCGAAATTGGTCGCAGCGAAAAGTATCCAATGGGAACCATTCCTACCCAAACTCTTCGCTCCGATATTGATTTTGCCAAAGTAGCTTCACTAACCAGATCGGGATACGTAGGTATCAAAGTCTGGGTATACAAGGGAGAGGCAACTCTTTAAAAATATATGATGCAACCAAAGAAATCTAAACACCGCAAAGAATTTAGAGGCAAGATGGGTGGCACTGCTACTCGTTGTGCCGATGTCTCTTTCGGCGACTTTGGTCTTAAAGTGATCGAGAGTTCTTGGATCTCTGCAGCCGAGCTCGAAGCAGCTCGCCGCACCATCACTCATCACACCAAGCGTGGCGGCAAGCTCTGGCTCAGAGTTTTCCCTCACAAACCTTTGACTCACAAAACCGCCGGTGCCAAAATGGGTTCAGGTAAAGGTGATATCGAAAAATATACAGCCGTCGTCAAACGCGGCACAGTTGTGTTTGAACTAGGTTCAACCGACGAGGCCACAGCCAGAGAAGCCTTCCGCAAGGCAGCTTCCAAGCTCCCAGTACTTACAAGATTCGTTATTAGAGGTGAAATCTAAAACATATGAAACTACGCAAAAACGACTACACAGAATTACGCAAAGGCGGCATCAAAGCTATTGACGCTAAGCTTGCCGAGCTTTCTGTCGACTATACCAAAAATATGCTACTAAAAATGAAAAACGAACTTAAAAATCTCCGTGAGCTAGGGCTTACGAGGCGCGCTATTGCTACACTCAAAACTATTAAAGCAGAATTAAAGGGGACACTGTGAAAAAACTAACAGGATTAGTCATATCAGCTAAATTTGAACAAGGCGCCATCGTTATGGTGGAAACTTCATTCAGACACCCACTTTATAGCAAGTTGGTTAGACGTAGTAAAAAATACCTTGTCCAAAACGATGTAAAAGCTGTCTCTGGTGACAACGTTGAAATTCAAGAAACAAAACCTTTATCAGCTCGCAAACGCTTTACCATTACAAAGGTAGTAAAGAAATAAATAATATATGATACAACTTAGATCAGTCCTATCAGTCGCAGACAACTCAGGGGCCAAACGCCTCAAGGTTATCCATGTCCATGGTGGCTCATGGCGTCGCTTTGGTTATATTGGAGACATGGTTTCTGCAGCAGTTGATCAGGCTGATCCAAATGGTTATGTCAAAGATTCTCAGCTAGTTAAAGCCATTATTGTAAGAACTCGCAAAGAAACTAGGCGCGCTGACGGTACTTACGTCAGATTCGACGACAATGCCGCCGTTATCATCGATCCAAAAACAGGCGATCCTATCGGCTCCCGTGTATTTGGTCCAATCGCCCGTGAAGTCAAAGATCGTGGTTACGCCAAGATCGCTTCACTAGCTCAGGAGGTAATATAAAATGAAAAAATTTAAAAAAGGCGATGTTGTACTAGTTACAGCAGGCAAAGACAAAGGCAAAACTGGAGAGATCACAAAAGTGTTTCCTAAAAGAGACTCTGTCGTAGTTAAAGGTGCCAATATGTACAAAAAACACGTTAAACCTACTCAAAACACAGAAGGTGGCATGGTCTCTCGCGAAAGAGCCCTTTCAACCGGCAAAATCAGTCACGTAAAAGATGGTAAACAGGTCCGCTTTGCGGGAAAGAAAACTGTATGACAACAGATCCAAACCTAAAAACACGTTTTGAAAATGAATATAGTGTCAATCTGATCAAAGAACTCGGGCTTTCCAACAAGCTTGCAGCTCCTAGGCTCAAAAAAATCGTTCTCAACGTAGGTATTTCAAAGTCAGATACCTCTACCAAGGATGTCGAAACAGTCAAGGGTGAATTAGCTTCCCTCTCTGGTTTGTCACCCAAAGTTGGTGGCGCCAAACAGTCTATTGCAGGTTTCAAAATCCGCGCTGGTGATCCAGTTGGAGTTTCAGTTACTCTTCGCGGCGCAAAAATGTTTGATTTCCTCGATAAATTGTGTAGAATAGTCCTTCCGCAAGTAAAAGACTTCCGGGGTGTCAAAAGTACCGCTTTTGATGGGCACGGCAATTACACACTCGGTCTCTCGGAACAAATTATTTTTCCTGAGATAGATTATGCCAAGACGGAGAAAATCCACGGCTTGGAAATTGTCATTGTCACAACTGCAAAAGACAACAAACAAGCTTTTGCACTACTAAAAATATTAGGCATGCCCTTTGAAAAGGCAGAGAAATAAAATATGGCACGTAAAGCACTAGTAGCAAAAAGTCTACTTAAACCAAAATTCTCAACAAGAGCGCACAATCGCTGCAAGTTGTGTGGTAGACCAAAAGCTTACATGCGCCACTTTGGCATGTGTCGTCTTTGCTTCCGCGAAGAAGCCCAAAAAGGCAATTTACCAGGAGTAACCAAAGCCAGTTGGTAAGGAATAAAAATATGATAAATGATACATTGTCAGACATGGTTACACGCATCAAAAACGCGTACGCCATGCACAAAAAAACAGTCTCAATGCCTTATACCAAGGTTCTAGAAGCTGTAGCCTCAGTTATGCTTTCAGAAAAATATATCTCCAAATTCGAAGTTAAAGGCGAAGGGGTAACTGATAAAACTCTAGTTGTTTCACTCTCTTACAAAGATGACTCAGCCGCCATCACTTCAATTAAAAGAATCTCAAAACCCGGAGTTCGTATCTATCGCCACGTAGCCGACTTTAAACCAGTCTTATCAGGTCTAGGTATCGCCATCCTTAGTACTTCAAAAGGTATTATGTCCGATCGTAACGCCAAAATAAACAAAATTGGAGGAGAAGTTCTTCTAGAACTTTGGTAATCACATATGTCAAAAATCGGCCGTCTACCAATCACGATTCCCGCCTCAGTTACGCTCACTATCACAGGTGACGTAGTAAATGTCAAAGGACCAAAGGGTGAGTTAAGTTACACCATAAAACCCAAAATTAAACTAGAACTTTCAGGCGATCAGCTAGTTATTTCACGCACTAGCGAAGACAAGCCTATCAGAGCTCTCCATGGTCTTACGCGCGCCCTTATTGCCAACATGGTCAAAGGAGTCTCTGACGGTTTCTCCAAAAATCTTGAGCTCGTAGGTACTGGTTATCGCGCACGCCTCGCAGGTACAAAATTGATTCTATCTCTTGGCTATTCTCATGAAATCGAGTTTGTACCTCCAAAAGGCATCGACATCAAAGTCGAAGGCACAAATGTTATCATCATCTCAGGTTTCGACATTCAATCAGTCGGTCAAGTTGCCGCTGTCATTCGTTCATATAGAAAACCAGAGCCTTACAAGGGCAAGGGTATCCGCTACGCCGGAGAAGTTGTGCGTAGGAAAGCCGGTAAAGCCGCCAAAGCCGCCGCCGCCTAAAAATTATGCAACTAAAAAGCAAAAAACAAAACCGCATGACTCGTGTTAGAGCTAGTATCAAAACTTCTGGCCGTCCACGTTTAACAATCTATCGCTCCAATATGCACATTTGGGCTCAGATCATTGATGATGCCGCACACAAGACCATCGTCTCTTTAAATACCAAAGCTATCAAGCTCGAAAAAGGTGACACCAAGACTATGCGTTCTACCAAACTTGGTGAGCAAATTGCCAAGTTGGCACTAGCAAAAAATGTGACTAAAATAGTTTTTGATCGTGGCGCTTATAAATATCATGGTCGCGTCAAGGCAGTAGCCGAAGCAGCCAGGTTAGCAGGATTGGAGTTCTAATATGTACAACAATGGTGGCAAACAAGATCGCAACAAAGAAAGAGCACCTCGTGCTCCACAAGAGTTTGACGAAAAAGTCATCCGCATTTCGCGCGTGACCAAAAAGACAAAAGGTGGCAACAACATGAGTTTCACCGCTTTAGTAGTCGTGGGTGACAGAAAAGGTAGAGTCGGCGTTGCCCTAGGCAAAGCCAAAGATGTCATGAACGCTATCAAAAAAGGCGTACGTCGCGGTAAAAAAACCGTGATCACTATACCTCTCGTAGACAATCGTACTATCCCACACGAACTGATGGTCAAACTAGGCGCAGCCAAATTGATCCTCAAACCAGCTCCTGCTGGTACTGGAGTTATTGCTGGTGGATCTGTTCGCGCAGTGCTAGAACTTGCAGGCATCAAAGACGTCGTATCCAAGATCTTAGGTACCAACAACAAAATGAGCAATGTCACAGCTACTTTTGAAGCTTTAAAAATTATGAAAAAAACTGTTGCTGTCAAAAATGCACTTGGCCAAACCAACTCTACTAAAAAACAACCAACAATCATTAGGTAAAAATATATGAAACTAAACGAACTGCCAAAAATCACAACTCGCAAAAACAAAAGACTAGGCCATGGCTATGGCTCAGGCAAAGGTGGTCATACTTCTAGTCGCGGTCAAAAAGGCCAAAAGTCCAGAAATGGCGTCCGCCTATCATTTACTGGTTCATCTTGGGTATGGTTCAAACGCTTACCTTTTATGCGCGGCAAATCTCGTTTCAACTCTTTTGGCAAAAAAGCTTTGATCAATCTTTCCAAGCTCAACGTCTTTGAAAATGGCGAACTAGTTTCCATGGAAACCTTGATCGAGAAAAAAGTGATCTCTAGAAATCAATCCACCATCTCTAGTATCAAGATCGTCGGTACGGGGCAGCTATCCAAGAAACTAAAAGTGATAGTCCCTGCTACTCTATCTGCTCAAAAAGCGATACTTGCTGCAAAGGGGGAGTACAGTGGACAAGCTTAAAGAGCTGCTACTTACTCTAAAAACCAACAGGGAACTTCGTAGACGCCTCATTGTAACCCTAGTTATTTTTGCTATATTTCGTTTTGTTACCCATATTCCAGTGCCAGGTGTAAACTTAGAGGCCATAAAAAACGTCTTTGCTTCCAATCAACTTCTCTCGCTACTTGATGTCTTTTCTGGTGGTACACTTGCCAACTTTTCTATCCTAGCCCTAGGCTTAAATCCTTACATCAATGCCTCTATCATCATGCAGCTTATGACCATGATCAATCCCAAACTTGAAGAGATGCAAAAAGAAGGCGAGACAGGTCAAAACATCATCAATCAATATACTCGTATGTTGGCCGTACCTTTAGCTATCATGCAGAGCGCCGCTATGTTTATGCCACTAAAAAATAGTCAGCTAGTTACGACCACTAATCCACTTTCTATTATCACACTGCTTGCCACTATGGCTGCAGGCAGTATCTTCCTCATGTGGCTAGGAGAAAACCTGACAGAGTATGGTCTAGGAAACGGTATCTCGCTCCTGATTTTTGCCGGTATCGTAGGGCGTCTACCAGTCACCTTCTTACAAACTAGCACCATCGCCTCAACTATAAATCCAGCCAGTATTGTGGCTTATGCTATCCTAGGGTTGTTTGTTATCTACTCGATCGTAGCTATCGACGAAGCCAAGCGCCGCATCCCCGTTTCTTACTCTCGCCGCATGCGAGGAGGCAAAGAAACAGGTGGTGGCTCTACTTATCTCCCGATCAAACTCAACAATGCTGGCGTCATTCCAATCATCTTTGCTATCGCTTTAGTACTAGCTCCTTCTATGCTCGCCAATTTACTCAAAGGGGTAGGCAATGCTAGTGTCGCATCCGCCGCTACCGCTTTTGCCGCTTGGTTTACCCCGACCTCTATCGCCTACAACATCTTTTATTTTGCCATGGTTGTCAGCTTTACCTATTTCTATACAGCTGTAGTTTTTGATACCGACAAGATCGCAGATCAGCTCAAACAAAATGGTGGTTACGTCCCAGGCATTAGACCAGGCAAAGAAACCAGTAAATACATGAGTTATATCGTCAAGCGCACCACTCTAGCTGGTGCACTATTTCTAGGTCTTATCGCAATTTTGCCTAGTATCGTCCAGGGTCTAACCGGCATCACTACACTCACAATAGGTGGAACCAGTATCCTCATCGTCGTCTCCGTCGTCCTAGAAACCTACCGCAAGACCGAGTCCTACCAGGTCACCAAATCCTACGATTCTTTCATCCGCTAAACCTTCAAGGTGTAACCTTGTAGGGCAACCTTGTAGGGCATTGCACTTTCTCAGATTGCGCTATAATACCTTAGTTATCCTTAATTATTAGGAGTTTATTTTATGTCCAAAAATATCATTTTCTACGCCCCAGAAGGTGCCGGCAAAACCACCCAGGCCAAGATGCTCGCCGAAAAGCTAGGCGTCCCATGCTTAGTCTCTGGCGATCTCGTCCGCCGTATGGCAGAAAATGACAAAGGCATCATGGGCGATATCTGCAGAGAGACTTTGGCTGCTGGCCACTACGTCGCTGACTCTGAGATGTTTGTACTCTGGAAAGCTCGTCTTAAAGATACAGACACCCAAAATGGTTGGGTGATCGATGGTTTTCCTCGCAATATGACTCAAGCTGAGTTTTTAGAGGACAAGCTCGACAAGCATGGTAAAAAAGTAGATCTCGTCATCTATCTAAACGTTTCTGAAGAAACTAGTATGGGTAGATTGCTCAAACGCGGTCGCAAGCTCGCCGACGGAGGTCTCCACGACTCCGAAGAATTGATTAGGGAGCGTCTAAAGCGCTACAAAGCCGAAGAATCTAGCGTACTAGAGTATTACAAAACTCGCGGTGTCCTAGTAGAAATCAACGGCGAGCAAGAAGTGGAAAAAGTTTTTGCCGATATCCTTACCCAGGCTAGCAAATAAGATGAATCAAATCGAGGCCATGACCATCGGTGGAGCCATGCTAGGCAGAGTTAGAGCTGCTCTTTACGATTTCACGGTTGTCGGTATTACTCCTACCCAGGTCGAGTTTAAAGCCAGAGAATTGATTAAATCAGAAGGGGGGGAGCTCTCTTTTACCAAAGTTCCAGGCTATCGCTGGGCCACTTGTATCAATATCAACGAAGGCATCGTCCACGGCATCCCCACATCCACCGTTCCTTTTGCGGACGGTGACCTAGTCACAGTCGACGTAGGCGTATTTTACAAAGGCTACCATACCGATGCAGCTTTTTCTAAAATCGTCGGGACCTCGACTGCTTCCAAAGATAAGTTTTTAAAAGCCGGTCTAGAAGGCCTCAAAAACGCCATCGCCGCAGTCAAACCAGGTGGTTATATCGGAGATATCTCAGAAGCTATGGAATCCACCCTCAAAAAGTATGGATATCGTGCCACTCGTGAGCTCACAGGTCATGGGGTGGGCAAAGAACTCCACGAAGACCCTATGATCTCAAATGTGGTACTCGGTCCTAAAGAGAAAACTCCTATCATCAAACTAGGTCAAACACTAGCAATAGAGATCATCTACGTCGAGGGCAATCCCAAGCTCATACTCGAGGAAGATGGCTGGACAATCTCCGTTAAAGATGGTACACTTTCAGCCGTACACGAAGAAACCGTCATGGTTACACAGGACGGTTGTTCTATTTTGACTGTACCCTCATTGTTTCAGATCGTTTAATCTGGTACAATATCAAAATCAATTATGAGTAAAGCTGACGTCACAGAAAAGATAGGTACCGTAACTCAAGCTTTACCAAATACTATGTTTCGGGTCACCCTGGAAGATGGTAATGAAATACTAGCGCACTTATCTGGCAAGATGCGCATGTATCGTATTAGTATTATGCCAGGAGACAAAGTCAAACTCGAAATGACACCATACGACACCACAAAAGGTCGTATCACATATAGAGTCAAAGAAGGTCAAACAACCATATGAAAGTACAAGCATCTTTAAGAAAACGCTGCCTAAAGTGCAAGTACGTACGTCGTAAGGGCGTCTTATTTATAGTGTGCGAAAACCCTCGCCACAAACAACGTCAAGGATAATTTTATGCTACGTTTAGTCGGAATAGATTTACCAGAAAACAAGCGCATAGTCATAGCTTTGACTTATGTTTACGGAATCGGACCAAAAATAGCCAAAAAGATTCTTGAAAAAGCCAAAATTAGTGAAGATCTAAGAGCCAAGGATTTAACCGCAGTTGATGTCGCTAAACTCCAAAAAATCATCGAAGAATTCAAAGTAGAGGGAGACCTCCGCAAAGAAGTCCGCGAAAATATCCAGCGCTTAAAAAGAATTGGCGCTTATCGCGGGTCTAGGCACTCAGCAGGTTTACCTGTTCGTGGCCAGCGCACTCGCACCAATGCTCGTACTCTACGTGGCAAACGCAAGACTATCGGTGCTATGAAGAAAGAAGATGCAGCTAAAGTTGCAGGAGCAAAATAATATGGCAGTAGCAAAAAACAACAAAAACATAATTGATGGTCGCATTTACATCCTTGCGACTTTCAACAATACAATCGTCACTGTGACAGATACTTCAGGCAATGTCATTGGCTGGAGTTCTACCGGCAAAGTAGGATTCAAAGGTTCCAGGAAATCTACTCCTTTTGCAGCTACCCAAGCTATCACTGCCGCAGTTGATGCCGGTAAAGCCATGGGTCTTCGCTCAGCTGCAGTTTATATCAAAGGTCCAGGTCCAGGCCGCGATGCTGCTCTGCGCGTACTTCGCACAGTCGGTATCAAAGTCACCGAAATGCAAGATGTCACTCCTATCCCACACAACGGCACACGTGCCAAAAAACCAAGGCATGGTTAATATTAAAAAAAGGATTTAATTTATGGCTCGCTATACTGGTCCAAAAAATAAAAAAGCTCGTAGACTCGGAGTTGATCTTGGGTTAAAAACCACAGGTGCCAAACTAGAACGTCGCATTGGTACCCCACCTGGTGCACATGGTCGCAAGGGTGGCAACCGCAAAGTCTCTGACTACGGCGTCCAGTTAGCCGAAAAACAAAAAGCCAAAATCATCTATGGTATCCTAGAACGCCAATTCAAAAAATACTACACAGAAGCTGCTCGCAATCCACTCTCAACTGGTGATGTCATGCTCCAGCTCCTAGAACGTCGCCTAGACAACTGTGTTTATCGTCTAGGTTTTGTTCCTACAAGAGCCGCAGCTCGTCAGATAGTTTCTCACGGCAATGTCCAAGTAAACGGCAAAAAACTAAACATTCCTTCCTACAAAGTGAGAGTAGGCGATGTGATTTCGCTCACAGACACTGCTGCAAACATCCCCTACATCAAATCACTCATAGCTGACAAAGAAAAATTATCTGCTGCTTGGCTCGACAAAAAAGCCATTGCTGGCAAGGTTTCTCGCTTACCTTCAAGAAGCGACATTACAGAGGCTATTAACGAACAATTAATTGTGGAATTTTATTCCCGTTAATAAGCTATATATAAAGGGGGCCCTATGCAATCTATGAACTTTACAGTCAAAACAGTAGAAGAGAGAGACAATTTTGGTATCTTTTCTATTGAACCTTTAGTCACTGGCTTTGGCCACACACTAGGTAACTCACTTCGTCGTGTACTACTTTCTAGTTTCCGTGGCGCAGCTATCACTACCGTCAAAGTCGGTGGAGTCACTCACAAATTCTCAACTCTTGCTGGCCTGAGCGAAGACATGATCGATCTAATCTTGAATCTCAAATCTGTCAAAGTAGGCTACGAAGGTGATGAACCTGTGGTTGCCAAGATCTCAGTCAAAGGTCCTCGTGTAGTTACGGCTGCAGATATCATTGCTCCTGCAAATGTTAAAATCGTCAACACTGACAAAGTTATCGCCAATATCTCTAAGGATGCCAAGTTAGAGCTAGAGCTCACCATAGGAACTGGTTATGGATATTCTCCAGCTGATGAACGCCCTTCTTCAACTATCGGCACTATGTCAATCGACGCTATCTACTCACCTGTCGAGCGTGTAGCCTACAAAGTTGAGTCCACTCGTGTAGGTCGCAGAACAGATTTTGATAAAGTTGTCATAGAAATCTACACCGATGGTTCAACTCTTCCTAGTGTAGTCTTAAAAGAAGCAGCTAATATCTTGGTTGCAGCTTTTTCTCAAATAGTTTCACCAGTTGAAGTTAGCGAAGAAGGCATCATCCCAAGTTCTGCTTCTTTAGTAATGACTGACGATCTAGGTCTTCCAACTCGCGTTGCCAACGCTTTAAAAGCAGCTGGTTATAAAACAGCCGCAGAATTAGCTACAGCTTCCGACAAAGATCTCAAAACCGTTAAAAATCTAGGTGGTAAATCTCTAGGTTTGATCGACGAAGCTCTTGCTACTAAAGGACTAACACGTACAAAATAAAATTATATGAAAAAGCACATCAGTGGTTACAAATTAAATCGCGATTCAGAAGCCCGTTTGGCGCTCATGAAAAACTTGGTTTATGCTCTCATTCAACATGAGGCAATTGTAACGACCAAAATTAAAGCCAAAGCAGTGACTCCAATCTTTGAAAAACTGATCACTCGTGCCAAAATCGATTCTATTCAAAATCGCCGCATGGTCCAAGCATATATTCAGGAAGGTGACCTAGTCAAAAAGCTATTTACCAAAATCGCACCATTGTATAAAGAAGTACGAGGTGGCTACACCAAACTTACTTTAATCGGCAATCGTCGCGGCGACAATGCTCCACTAGTTAGACTTTCTCTCACTAAAAAATCAGAAGTTGCGCCCGTCAAAGTCAAAGAAGAAGTCACTGTTGAAAAGAAAAAATCAGTAGTCAAGGCAGTGACACCAGAAATCGTCAAAGCTACCAAAGCCGCTCCCAAATTAGTCAAGCGTACAGGCAAAAGAGGTGACAAATGAAAAAAGCAACATCAATGGTTAAAACAGCCGACATCAAAAGGACTTGGCACCTCTTGGATTGTCAGGGACAAACACTTGGACGTCTCTCTACCAAAATTGCCGGACTTTTGTCTGCCAAGGGCAAGGTCGACTATACTCCCCACATGGATATGGGCGACTTCGTAGTAGTGATCAATGCTAAAGATATCAAACTCACAGGCAACAAGCTCATGGACAAACAATATTCTAGACACTCTGGTCATCCAGGTGGTTTCCGCCAAGAATCAGCAGGTCGTCTAATGGATAGAGATCCACGTAAAGTTATCGAGCATGCAGTTCGCGGCATGCTTGCCAAAAACAAACTCCAAGATCCTCGCATGTCACGTCTAAAAGTTTATAAATCAGATGTTCACCCACATTCTGCCAATTTTGAAAAAAAGGATTAAATTATGGCTAAAGCTATCGTCAAAAAAACCACTACAAAAGCAAACTATACCTACGCAGTAGGTCGCAGAAAGACCGCCAATGCTCGCGTCCGTATCTATAAATCAGCTAGTGTCCCAGGTTTTGATGGCATCCAGCTTACAGTCAATGGCAAGCCAGCCGATGTCTATTTCCCAGGTGAAACATCCAAAGCTGCTTACAGAAAGCCTTTTATTCTTACCGAAACTCTAACCAAAATGTCAGCTTCAGTCGTAGTTTTAGGCTCAGGCAAAAAAGGCCAGCTCGATGCTACCATCCACGGTATAGCTCGCGCTTTAGCTTTACTTGACCGCGATGCCTACAGAGCTACTCTAAAGACCGCCGGCCTACTTACCCGCGATGCTCGTGCCAAACAGCGCCGCATGATCGGTACTGGTGGTAAGTCTCGCCGCACCAAGCAATCACCAAAACGCTAAAATTTTCAGTTCCCAAAGGTCTGACCTGCTAAGGAATATCCGCCATGGCGGATTGTTTAGTCGACTTCAAAATACAAACTGGAGACCAGGTCAGACCTTATTGGAATTTTGTTCTAAATTGTTCCACCGTGCCCTCCCGTAGCTTGCAGAGCGAAGGAGGGGTTGACATTCGGGTAGTATTTGGAATAAATTAATAGTATGGGAATTAAAGTAAAAGAAAAAATAGTATATGCGTTTATCGATAGTCAAAACTTAAACCTTGGAGTAAAGTCACAAGGTTGGCACTTAGATTTTGCAAAATTCAGAAGATATCTCACAGATAAATATAGTGTTTCGAAAGCCTTCCTATTTATTGGTATGGTTCCAGGCAATGAAAGTCTCTACAAGTCACTCAATTTAGCTGGCTATACTTGTATCTTTAAGCCAACTTTGGAAAGAAAGGAAGGGAAGGCCACAGTCATCAAAGGAAATGTGGATGCCGAATTGGTATTACATTCGATGGTGGAATATGATCACTATTCTAAAGCTATCATAGTTTCTGGGGATGGAGATTTTTTCTGTTTGATAGAGTATCTAGAAAAACAAGGTAAGTTGTTAAAAATACTTGCACCTACTATGCACTACTCTAGTTTGCTGCGAAAATACAACAACTTTATAGTGAGAATAGATTTATTGAAAAAGTCGCTTGAATATAAAAAGACTGGCATTCGCGGTCGGTCGAAACCTTAGGCTAGTCCAGTCATGATGATACATGTAGTATATCAAAATATGCTCAAAAAACAAAGGTGGGACCATAAAAGTCACATTTTGATCTGTTGACATTCGGGTAGTTTTTGGTCATATTAGATATAAGAAATATTTATAGGAGGGTATATGGCCAAAGCAAACGACAAAGCAGAAAAAACAGTAAACTCAAAACCAGATTTAAAATCTGAGAAACTTCAGGCCATTAAAGTGGCCATGGAGCAGATCGACAAACAATTTGGTACTGGCTCCATCATGAAGCTCGGCGCCTCCCATCACATGGACATCAAAAGTATCCCTACCTCCGCCATAGCACTCGACCTGGCTCTAGGTATCGGTGGCTTCCCTTGTGGCCGCATCACAGAGATCTACGGACCTGAGGCTTCCGGCAAAACCACTGTCTGTTTACACGTCATCGCGCAAGCTCAAAAACAAGGTGGTACCGCCGCTTTCATTGACGCAGAGCATGCCCTAGACCCAGCCCGCGCCAAGGCGGTCGGAGTCAATCTAGACGAGCTCCTCATCTCTCAGCCAGACACCGGTGAGCAAGCCCTAGAGATTGCCGAGACCTTGATCCGTTCAGGGGCCGTAGACGTGATCGTCGTAGACTCAGTCGCCGCTCTCGTCCCCAAGGCCGAGATCGAAGGGGAGATGGGCGATGCCGTCATGGGTATGCAAGCACGCCTCATGTCCCAAGCACTTCGCAAACTCACAGGTGCCATCAGCAAGAGCAACACTGTCATGATCTTCACCAATCAGCTCCGCATGAAGATCGGTGTGATGTTTGGTAATCCAGAGACCACAGCCGGCGGTCAAGCCCTCAAGTTCTACTCTTCTGTCCGTATCGATATGCGCAAAGTAGGCAATATCACAGAAGGCGATACTATCGTAGGCTCTCATCACAGAGCCAAGATAGTCAAAAACAAAGTCTCGCCTCCCTTTAAAGTGGCCGAGTTCGACATGACCGCAAATGGTATTTCACGCTCTGGCGGAGTCCTAGATGTAGCCGTAGACAAAGGTATCATCGAAAAATCAGGCTCCTTCTTTAAATACAATGGTGAGATGCTAGCCCAAGGTCGCGAAGCTACCAAAGCTCTCCTTGAAGAGAAACCAGATCTCATGAAAAAAATCGAAAAAGAAATCTGGGATCAAATCAAAGCCGTCGAAAAAGAAGAGGAAAAAGCAGCAGTCTAATGCCAGTCATTACACGCTTAGTCCAGGGCAAGAAAAACCCAAATAGGGTCAATCTTTACTTGGATGATGTCTTTGTCTTTGCACTTTCTATAGATGAAGTGGGCAAGAAATCCCTAAAAAAAGGGTTGGAACTTTCTCCAGCTGAAATCGAGGATCTAAAAAAAGCCGACTCGGACGAGTATATCTACGGTAAGATCCTAAACTTCCTTTCATTTCGTCCCCGTACTGTCAAAGAAGTGCGCGATCGTCTATGGAAATACGAGGTAAAAGACGAGGACTCTCAAAACCTTGTTATCGACAAATTAAAGTCCAAAGGGTATCTGGACGATGTCAGTTTCGCCAAGTGGTTCATACAGTCCAGAAATACCCACCGTCCCAGGTCTGTGAGTATGCTCAAAATGGAACTTTCGCAAAAAGGGGTACCCAAGGATATAGTCTCTGATTTGGTCTCAACTATGGGTGACGAAAAAGCCACAATTATGCATTTACTAGACAAAAAACTAGGGAGTCATAGGACTTTAGACAAGCTAGAGCAGGTCAAAATCCAGGGCTATCTGGTTAGACAGGGCTTCGCCTGGGACAAGGTGTCTGAGGTTGTAAAAAGCTGGCAGTCAGAGTAGAATGAGAGTACCTTTTAAGAAAGATATTACAAAAAAAACAAAAACATGACCAAACTATATTCAATGTTCCAAGCAAAATTAGTTTAAGTAGCGGATTCTGTTTTTTGGTAGTTATTTCTTGATTGGTTTTAACAGTTTTTTTAGGAGACATATGTCATCATTACTAAAATCATTACTCGCTACCTTCAACAAATCAAAGGTAGTCAAATCAGCTACATTAAAAGTAGCTAAGCCAGTCGAGGTAAAAAAAGACAAGGTTGTATTAGAAAATCCTGAGATTTTAAAACAAGCCGAAAGTACCGCCAAAGAAGTGCTCACTTTTGCCAGAGAAGAAGCTGAAAAAATCCGCGAAACAGCTAAAACTGAGATGCGTGAGCTCCAAAATACGCTTCGCGCTCAAGAAGATAAGCTCCGTAAATACGAAGAGTCACTTCAGACTAAAGAAAACAATCTAGTCACCAAAGATAAGCAAATCGATGCTCGCCTTGCAGATATCGAAAAGACCAAAGCTGAGATGGCCGAACTAAGACTCAAACAAGTAGAAAAACTAGAAAAAATCGGCGGCTTAACCAAAGAAAAAGCCAAAGATATTCTCCTTGAAGCCGTAGATAAAAAACTCGCTCGCGATGTAGCTGAGCGTATCCGTGTCGCCGAAGATGAAATCAAAGAAACAGTCGAAGAAAAGTCTCGCGACCTCTTGATTGATGCCATGTACCATGGCTCTACAGAGTACGTCGCCGAGTTTACTATCTCTACAGTCAAGATTGCCGACGACGACGTCAAAGGCCGCATCATCGGTAAAGAGGGTCGCAATATCCGCACCTTCGAAAAAGTGACTGGCGTAGATATCGACATGGACGAAACACCAGGTGAAGTTAGACTCTCTTGTTACGATGGTGTCCGCCGGGAGGTAGCTCGTGTCGCCCTAGAACGTCTCATCAAAGATGGTCGTATCCAGCCAACTCGTATCGAAGAATATGTCGCCAAAGCTCGCCATGATATCGAAAAAATCATGTACGAAGAAGGTAAGAAACTTTGCCACATGGTAGGTGCATACAATCTCCCACAAGAGCTCATTGCTATGCTTGGTAGATTCAAGTTCCGCTCTAGTTATGGCCAAAATATGTTGGCTCATACTCTAGAAGAAACCAGAATCGGTATGAACCTAGCCGCAGAGACTCACGCCAACGTAGACATCGTCCGCTTGGGTTGTCTCTTCCACGATATCGGCAAAATCATCACGGATGAAGAGGGTAGTCACGTAGAGTTAGGCGTCAAATTGTTAGAAAAAAACAACATGCCAAAAGCAGTGATAGACTGCGTAGCTCAACATCACGAAGATACTGAGTTTACAAGTAAAGAATCTATCCTAGTCTACATTTCAGATGCAATCTCAGGTTCACGTCCTGGTGCACGTTACGAAAATGTGGCAGAATATGTGAAGCGCTTGAAGGCTATCGAAGAAATCGCTATGTCCAAGCCAGGCGCATTAGAAGCATTTGCTATCTCTGCCGGCCGAGAAGTACGCGTCATGGTAGACCCAGGTAAAGCCACAGACGACGAAGCAGTGCGTATGGCCTCAGATATCAGAGATGAAATCAAAGCCAAGCTGACCTATCCAGGTACAGTTACTGTTACTGTCATTCGCGAAACACGCGCACAACAAGTCGCAAAATAATTATTTATAAATAGGGGAGAGAACCATGAAAAAGTCCGATTACTACGAAATTATTGCCAAGTCTGCTCACATGACCAAAAAAACGGCCAAAGACGCGATTGATACTTTTTTGGATGAAGTCGTAAAGACTCTCAAAAAAGGTGACAAAGTTGTTTTATCAGGAGTAGGCACACTTTCTATCGGTAAAGTCGGGCCAAAAGATGTAGTTCCCTTTGGCAAAAGCGACAAACGTGTGACTGTAAAGTCACATCACGTCGTCAACTTCAAAGCCGCCAAACCTCTCCGCAAAATAATCTGGTGACACTCCCAATGGTAGCCCACAAGGTCTGACCTGCTAAGGAAATGCTGAGCTTGCCGAAGCATGTTTAGTCGAGTTCAATATACAATGTGGAGACCAGGTCAGACCTTATGGGTACCTGTGTTAACATAATCCTATGCACACAATCATAGCGGATGGTTTGTCTAAAGTTTACGATGTCCAAAAGAAAAGGCCAGGGCTTTCTGGCTCACTCCGCGATCTCTACTCTCCAGTTTACGAGAAAAAGGTAGCCGTCAAAGATGTCTCTTTCGTGATCGACGAAGGTGAGCTAGTCGGCTTTATCGGACCAAACGGAGCCGGCAAGACTACGACCCTCAAGATGCTTTCTGGACTGCTTTATCCTAGTGGTGGTAGTGTCTCTGTGATAGGTCATGATCCCTGGAAGCGGCAGTACGATTTCCTCAAAAATATCTCTCTTGTCATGGGCCAAAAAAATCAATTATGGTGGGATTTGCCAGCTATAGAATCATTTAATTTAGCCAAAGATATTTATGGTATCTCAGACTCTAGTTACAAAAAAACTCTAAATAATCTAGTAGAGATGCTAGAAATTGGAGATGTCTTAAACGTCCAGGTGCGCAAACTCTCTCTAGGTCAGCGCATGAAAGCCGAGCTGGTAGCAGCTCTTATCCACTCTCCCAAAATCTTATTTCTCGATGAGCCCACGATTGGACTAGATGTAGTTATGCAGCAGTCTATGAGGAGCTTCCTAAAGCAGTACAACCAAGGGGGAGATGGCTCCATCATCCTCACCAGTCACTACATGGATGACGTCAAAGAATTATGTAAAAGAGTCATCATCATCGACCAAGGCAGTATCTTGTACGATGGTCTCTTGTCCGAAGTAATAGCCAAATTTAGTAAGCACAAAATCATCGAAGTGATCACCCCCGCTGGCACCAAAACTCACAAGGTCTTGCGCAAACAGGTTGCAGAAAAAGCGGCCGAGCTCCTCAAAGACCCGGGTGTCGTAGATATCAATATCAAAGAAGTCGAAATCGAAGACGTTATCCGCCAGGTGTTTGCAGGCAAATAATGCAAAAATATCTCTCACTTTTCTCCATCACTCTACAAGAAATCTTCACCTATCGTCTCAACATGCTAATGTGGCGAGTCCGCCAAGTTTTTGTCTTCCTGATTCCATTTTTCATCTGGAAATCCGTGTTGGGTGGTGGAGGAGATATCTATGGCTACTCTTTTGCAGCCATCATGACCTATCTCTTTGGTACGACTGTCCTGCGCTCTCTTGTCATGGGTTCGCGTACGATAGACTTGGGGTGGATGATCAATACCGGTGCACTTACTGTCCCACTCATGCGTCCGATCAATATCTTTAGTTTTTTCTTCATCCGCGATCTAGCGGACAAACTTTTCAACTTGGGCTTTATGTTTCTAGAGCTCCCACTCATTTACTTTATTTTTCATCCCCCGGTCTTCATCCAATCTAATCCCATTGTTCTACTGTATGCCGTAAGCAGTACGCTATTTGCTATTCTTATATATTTTTACATCAACATTATTTTTGGTTCATTTGCTTTTTGGACGAGAGATATCTGGGCGCCTCGTTTTATGCTTATGGTAGTCATGGAATTTGCCACAGGTGCTATGTTCCCGCTTGATATGCTCCCGGTGGTATGGCAAAAAATTATGCTAGCTCTACCTTTCCCGTATCTACTTTATGTCCCACTCAAAATCTACCTAGGCACCGACCCACTATGGTTAAACCATTTACTCATCGGGTTAGTATGGGTTATCATCCTTTGGTTTATCGCTACAAAAGTATGGGCAAGAGGTATTTCTTCTTACGAATCGGAGGGCCGTTAGGTCCTGAGCGAAGTCGAAGGAAAGATGACATTATGAATATACAAAATATAAAAGCCTATTTTAGGAGCCTGCCCGCCTTATTACGAAGTTATGGGCGGGTTTGGCTCAAGCTTACTATCCAGCAATTTGAGTCCCAAATAGCCAACTCTCGCGGAGCTGCTTTACTATTTATGTTTGGCAAATTGTTTAGACTTGCAACCGCTTTTCTCATGCTTTATGTCATCATGGGTAAAGCCAAACTCATAGTTGGCTATACCTTGCCACAGGCCATCCTCATTCTCGCACTATTTAACTTTGTCTCTACCATCTCGCAGCTTTTTATGCGCGGGATCTATATGTTTAGACAAAAAATAGTTGACGGAACCTTTGATTTTTATCTACTCAATCCACTCTCTGAATTGTTCTATAGTTTGTTTTCCTATACTGATCCCATCGATACTTTGCTAGTAGTCCCATACTTGGGGCTCGTGGTATGGGCAGCAGCAAATGCGGGTTACCCACTTACCATTCCAGTAGCTTTCATTCTTCTACTTATCATGATAATTGGCTTTGTCATGGTTTTGTCATGGCACATATTAATATTGAGTATCGGAGTCAAATACTTAGAAGTCGACAATACGATCATGCTTTATAGAGATCTGGAAAAAATGGCTGCTATGCCTATCGAGATTTACGGCAAAGTAGGGGCAGGGATCATGACCTATGTTTTCCCTTTTGCACTTATCGCCACCATCCCCGCTAGATATGTCTTTGGGCTTTACAATCCACTTTATCTACTTGGGTTTGCGATCCTTGCGGTTATCCAAATCAAGCTTGCACTCTATGTTTGGCACCGCGCCCTCATGTTCTACAGCTCAGCTAGTAGCTGATCTTACGTGATACAATCGTAGGATGACTATACTCGAGGTAAAAAATCTTAAAAAAACCTTCAAAAAATCAGAGATCATCAAGGGTCTTACTTTTGATATGCAAGAAGGGGAGATCCTAGGAATCCTTGGTCCAAATGGAGCAGGTAAAACCACAACTCTGCAAATGCTACTTGGTATCCTTACACCTACAAGTGGCACAATCAAAGTATTCGACAAAGATTTGGCCACTCACAAGTCAGAGATTTTAGAAAAGATGAACTTTTCCTCTACTTACGTCGACATGCCTTGGAGGCTCACTGTCAAAGAAAACTTGGAATGGTCATCATGGCTCTACGAGATACCAGATCGTCGCAAACGTTTAAACCAAATCAAGGAACTTTTTCTATTAGAAAAACAATGGAACCAACCAGTCTCTGCTTTGTCAGCTGGTCAAAAAACTAGAGTAAATCTTGCTCGCTCTATGATCAATTTCCCTAGTATTTTATTGCTCGACGAGCCCACTGCCAGTCTAGACCCAGAAGTAGCTACCTACATCCGTGAGTTCTTTGCGAACCAGCGCAAAACCTACAACAAAAGCATTATCTTGACCTCACACAATATGTCCGAAGTAGAAAGTCTTTGTGATAGAGTCTTGATCTTAAAAGATGGCATGATTGTGGGAAATGATACTCCAGCCAACCTAGCCAAAAAAATCGAGTATTCTCATCTACGTCTCAGGGTCACAAAAAATGTGGCGGAGTTAGACAAGCTCATTTCTTTGCGTAAACTAGAGTCAGTCCAAGAGGACAAACAATACACCATTACGATCAAAGAAACTCTCTTGCCACTTTTCCTTTACGAAATTACCAAGAAAAATGTGGGTTACACTGAGATCTCTATCGACAAACCAAACCTCGAAGATTACTTTATGAAAATCGCCAAATCAACAGTAGAAACTAAAAGCAGGGGAGACATGTCATGAAACTGCATCGCATCTGGGGTATATTCCTTAGGTATTTTTACAACCTCATTCATACCTATGATAGATTGACCGATATGTTTTTCTGGCCATTTATAGATCTCTTGCTTTGGGGACTAACTAGCTCTTATCTCGTTTCCACAGGCTCTACCAGCAACACTCTAGTTCTTGCACTACTTGGAGGCATCATGCTCTGGATCTTTCCATGGCGCGGCCAGTACGAGATCACGGTCAGTCTCCTAGAAGATCTCTGGAATCGAAACCTAGTCAATCTCTTTGCTACGCCCATATTATTTTCTGAATGGGTAGTCTCGGTCATGTTTATCGGGATTTTTAAATCAATTATTTCCTTTGCTTTCGCATCGGTAATTGCTGTAGTTTTATACGCAGCAAACATCTATACATTGGGTATCATCTTGCTTCCATGGGCTGGGTTACTCATTATGTTTGGCTGGGTTTTTGGTTTCTTTATCGCTAGTCTCATTATGCGCTATGGCACCAAAATCCAAACTCTAGCATGGATGTCTATGGCTATTGTTTCACCCTTTGCCGGCGTGTTTTACCCAATATCAGTACTACCATCCTGGGCCCAAACAATTGCGCACTACGTCCCAGTCAGCTATGTATTTGAAGGTATGAGATCTATCATTGCTGGTCAGCCCGCACCACTCTCTGCACTATTTTGGCCATTAATTTTGTGTCTTATATATTTGATGCTCTCACTTTACTTCCTTTATGGCAGCTACAGCGCTATCCTCAAGCGCGGACTCATTTCAGTCGAATAAATATGGATCAAATAATTTGTGTAGTAGGCTCAACCGCAACCGGCAAAACCAAAAAAGCTTTAGAGCTAGCTAGTACTCACTCAAGTATTCTAGTTTCCGCGGATTCTCGCCAAGTATTTGAAGGCATGGATATCGTCCCTGGTAAAGATCATCCAAAAGATATTCCAGTATATGGCATAGACCTTGTAAATCCAGATGAGTCTTGCTCCGTCTCTATTTGGTACGACGCTGTTATCCCACATATTTCTGAAGCTATCGAAACAGGGAAACAAGTCATCGTAGTAGGCGGTACAGGGCTATACGTAAAAGCCATCACAGATGGTATAGAGACCATGTCAGTACCTATCAATCACAATCTCAGAAAAGAATTAGAGTCACTTTCTATCATTGAGTTACAAACCAAACTCATGAGTGTAGACAACTCTAAATTTGAGTCCATGAATCATAGTGACCAGCTAAATCCTCGCCGCTTAGTGCGAGCCATAGAGATTTCCATGAGCGGTCAAACTTTACAAAGAACGGTTCTTTGTAAAACAGAACCAAAAATCATTGGCTTAAAATACAATGATTCAAATATTCAAAAAGCACAAATTCACTCTAGAGTTTTGTCACGCCTAGACTTAGGAGCAGTAGAAGAAACAAAAATATTATTAAAACAATACTCAGAGGGTGTCCAGTCCATGTCTGCTATAGGATACAAAAGCATTATCAAATACCTAAAAAATGAGCTTACTAAAGATGAAATGATAGAGGCTTGGGTTCACGACGAAATGGCATATGTCAAAAGACAAATGACTTGGTTTCATAAAGTTCCCGTAATTTGGTATGATGTAGACACAATATAAGGAGACTAAACTATGGAAACCAAAAAAATCGAGATTTCACAAAAAACTATTATTTTTACTGTCGGTTTATTGTTGTCTTTATGGTTCTTATTCCAAGTTCGTAGCATTATCGTATTACTCTTTATCGCTTTCATTCTCATGACAGCTGTCAATCCTCTGGTCAAACTTGCCAGTAAAATCAAACTCCCAACCATCGTAGTCATGCTAGTCATTTACTTTGGTCTGATTGCACTCATCTCTACTGTCATAGCTTCCCTTGTCCCAGCAGTAGTGCAACAAACCAAAGATCTCACCCTAGTTTTGCCATCATTTCTTCACAATCTAGAGTCTACCTTCAATGCGCAGTTTGATCCAAATGTTCTTGGCAACTATCTAAACACCATTCCAAGCAACTTACTTAAAGTGGCAGGGGGCATCTTTTCAAACGTTATGAATATATTGGCTCTTTTCTTTATGTCCTATTATCTCGTCCTAGAGCGTCCAAGACTTCATACCTATCTACTTAAATTGTTTGACGATAAGGATTCAGAAGCAAAAGCTGAAAAGCTGGTAGTAGATATCGAAAAGCAAGTGGGTGGCTGGGTCAGAGGCGAATTATTTCTTATGCTTATCATTGGCGTCATGACTTACCTAGGGCTCTTCCTCTTGGGCGTACCTTATGCCTTACCTCTAGCAGTCCTTGCCGGACTACTTGAGCTAGTACCAAATCTAGGGCCGACCATGGCTGCTGTGCCAGCAATTGTCATAGCTCTTACCGTTTCCCCAGTTATTGCTCTAGGCACACTTATTTTAAGTATTGTCATCCAACAACTAGAAAATAATCTGATAGTCCCCAAAGTTATGCAATCAGCTACGGGAACAGAGCCTCTAGCCACTATCATCGTACTACTTGTAGGTTTTACTCTAGGTGGGATCGCTGGAGCTGTCTTGTCTATGCCTATCTACCTGACTATCCAAACAGTTTACAAAGCACTAAGTCCCGCAAGAGGACAAAGGAGTTAATTATATGGATATTCAAGCCTGGGAAACTGCTCTCTATAGCGTCTGGAATTCGACCATGGGTTCTTTTTTGACCTTGCTACCCAATATACTGGGAGCAGTACTTGTAGCTTCCATTGGCCTTATTCTTGGTAATTGGGTCAAATCTATTACTATCAAATCTCTTCAAATGCTTCGGTTCGAAAACTTAATCAAAGATAGTAAGTTTAAAGCATTTTTAATCAAAGCTGAAGTCACTGAAAAAGTAGAAGAAGTCATAGGCGCAATCCTCAAATGGCTCATCGTTTTGACCTTCTTTATTGCAGCTACCAATATCTTAGGTCTTACCACCGTCTCAAATGTCTTGGGTGGAGTGCTATCATACGTGCCAAACATAGTTTCAGCTGTCATAGTCATGGCAATAGGCGTACTTTTAGCTGGACTCATCGAAGGGCTAGTTAAGGGAGCCTTAGCTACCGTAGACTTAAAAACGGCCAGGCTTATGGGCAAGATAGCAAGCTATACAGTAGTCACCATTACTACATTAGCTGCTTTTGCCGAACTCAAAATAGCTTCTAGCTTCATCAATATCCTCTTTATCGGCTTTGTAGCCATGCTTGCACTTGGTTTTGGACTAGCCATCGGACTAGGTGCCAAAGATGTGATCGGCCAAGCATTATCTGACTGGTACAAAGAGCTCAAGCACGATCTCAAAAAGTAATTAAATTATGAATTACTTTGACGCCCTGATACTTGGAATAGTCGAAGGATTGACCGAGTTTTTGCCTATTTCTTCAACTTTTCATTTAATTGTAACGTCAAAGATTTTAGGTCTAGCTTCAACTGATTTTCTTAAAATGTTTGAAGTCTTTATCCAAAGTGGCGCCATCTTTGCACTTGTTTTTATCTATTTAAAAATGTTATTTTCCGATAAAAAATTATTTATAAATGTTATATATTCGTTCATTCCTACAGCAATCATAGGTTTTGGTCTACACAAAATTATCAAAACAATTTTCTTCGAATCAAATATTCTTATGCTTTCAGTATTTGTGTTAGTCGGTATTATTTTTATTTATATAGAACGATCTCATCTTTTACTTTCCAAAAATATAGAGTCTCTGACAGTCCGGCAAGCATTGCTCATAGGACTTGCTCAGGCACTTTCTGTGATCCCAGGAGTTTCTCGCGCAGGCTCTGTGATTGTAGCCATGATGTTTATGGGTTACAAAAGAGATGAGTCAGCTAAATATACCTTTCTCTTGTCTTTGCCTACTATCTTTGCTGCAAGCGCTCTAGATTTATATCAGGGCAGGGAACTACTTGGTTCTTTGCAAGGTGGGTATACTTTACTTGCCATAGGTTTTTTAACCTCATTATTTGTAGCCTATTTTGTGGTCAAATGGCTGATCAAATACCTAAGCACTCACACTCTAGAAATATTTGGTTATTATCGACTAGCTGTCGCTACAATTCTTATTGTCTTTAAGGTGTTACTTTAATACTCAGTGGGTCAGAGAATATAGAGATTAACTTCCCGCTAGCATCATAAAGTTCTGCTCTAATTATCTCTATAGATCCTAGTCCTGGATAGCTATATTCTGCTATCTCTGTCCTACCACTATTCATAGCAAGTGGACTATCAAACACGATCTTCATCTTTTTGCCTAGACTATCATTGCTTTGAGTCTGTGAACTTATCACTATGCCTGGGTCAGTCACAAAGACTAGTGGTTCACTCGTATAAGAAAGTTCTACCATACCTTTAATCACTCCGTTTGCATTAAGTGTATACAACTTACCGGTTGTGTTTGAGGTTTTTTGAATTCCAATTTGTGCAGCTCGTGCTACGTCGTATAGTAGCAAGCTACCATCCCACTTGGATTCTCTATTATTTGACACAATCCAAACAGAACCAGTGCGAGCGCCGTCGGGAATTTTTACTTCTAATATATTGTTACTCCATCTCACAACTGATTCTTTAGGGGCTTCTACGTTTCCAACAAATATTTTACTAGCCCATTGATAGTCTCCAAAATTAGTTCCTAGTATTACAACTGTATCGCCAGTTTTTCCAAAAAAAGTACTGACTCTGTCGATTTTTGGCATCCCTGTTGGATAGTTTGGTGGAGGAGTCACAATAGGAGCTTCTTCCGATGCGTTTGATCTATTTTCTGTACTTTGTTGAGACAAAGACACGGATAACGGAATAATGAGGATTAGAAATAGCAACAAGTTGAAACTCAGGATTCTCTTCCAAGTTAAAGTTTCGTGTATGCGTTCATATATATTTTGTGTCATGTAGTTTAACTCCTTTTGCTGATTGTAATTACTCGCTGCACATTGTCAAAGTTAATTGTAAAATCATCAAAGAGTCCCTTGCGTCCAAGTATGTAAGTAGTAGCATTAGACTCTGTAAAAGTAGCCGGTAATTCTACGGGGGTTGAGCCAATTTTAATAGTAATCTTATCTAGATAAGCAAAAGCCGGCACTCCCGAAAATCCTTGTAGTGTGATGCGCTTGGCTTTAGATAGATCCACCCCTGTATCTTGTGCTGCCTGCAGTGGCAAGGTAGATACCACAGCTCCAGAATCAAGCAAGAATACAGTATCTACATAACCTTTTAAAGTTTTCATTGGCATAGTCACCTTTGGTTCTTGTACAAACCCAAAGCTCTCATAAAGTGTATTTTTGTATGGCACAGAGTACTCTAGTTTTCCAAAAGAATCAGTTATAGTGACTTGGCTAACTTTGCCTTTAACTAAAGTATTCACTAGCACTACACCTCCAAGCACAGCTGCAAATCCAAAAAGTGAAACCACTTTTACGATAGCTTGTATCTTTGTAGAGGTTGGAGTGTTGTCACTAACACTATCCACATGTTTATCAAATGACAAATAAGCCATATCTAGTTCTATGCTATCATAAACTCATGCAATTTACGCTCGAATTTATTGTGGTCGCAGTGTTGGCTTCCATTTCTTTAATCTTAAATCTCGTTCTCTTTGTATGGTTGTCTAAAATGACCTCTCATTACAATAGTCTAACCAAAGGGGTTGATCCCAAAACTCTAATGAATGCTCTCCAGGGAATCCAACATACTCTAGCCGAGCATGAGAGACTACACTCAGTGGCAAAAAATGATATTCAAAAAATCAAAGATGCTATACGCCTTCATGTACAGCACATCACTCTCAAAAGATTTAACCCATTTGGTGATACAGGAGGCGATCAAAGCTTTATTTTAGCCTTGTTGGATGGCAATTCAGACGGGGTAGTGATAACATCACTTCATAGTAGAGAAAATACTAGATTCTATGTAAAATCGGTTAATGGTGGTGTTGGTATAGACCATCCACTGTCTGACGAAGAGCAAAAAACTATAAATAGAAAGGGTAAATAATAATATATGAAAAAACAAGTAGTCACCTCAGTTATTGCCTTTTTGGTCGCATTTTCTCTTTCAACTGGTGCTAGCTACGCTTTAACCAGTTATCTCTATGCTCCAGAGAGCAATGGTGCAACCACGCCACTCACTAGCCCAAAGATCGGGGGCGGTTTAAACATTGATCCCTCAGCTCCCCGCAAATCAGAGTGTCCTACAAACGGCAAGATGTTTACAGCAGCTGAACAAAAAGTCTGGGAATCTAGAAGGCCAATAGTGGCCATGATCGAAAACATGCCCGAAGCTCGTCCTCAGTCAGGTCTAAACTCAGCCGATGTGATCTACGAAGCCGTTGCCGAAGGTGGGGTCTCTCGTTTTGCCGCCGTCTTCTATTGTGGTGTAGCAGCTCAGGACACTATTATTGGACCAGTCCGCTCAGCCCGCACTACATTCATCAATGCTGCTTCAGAGTACAACTATCCTCTCTATACTCACGTAGGTGGTGCCAATTGTGGCTCTTCCGATCCCAAGCTCTGCAACACCGACAAACGCGTCCAAGCTCTAGAACAAATCAATCAGTATGGCTGGGGTGGCAGCAAAGGCAACGACCTCAATCAGTTCTCTATCGGTTTCCCGACTTTCTGGCGTGATTATGAAAGACTTGGCGAAACTGTAGCCACCGAACACACCATGTATACAAGCACCGAAAAGCTCTGGAAATATGCTTCCGCCACTCGCGGCTGGACCAATAAAACACCAGATGGTAAATCTGATTGGAAAGACAAGTTTGTACCATTTACTTTCAAGGATGATGCTAAAGATAAAGGGAGTGTAGCCAAGATCTCATTCGGATTCTGGGAAAGCTACCATCAGTTTGATGTCGTATGGAACTATGATGCCACAAACAATCAGTACTTACGCGAAAATGGCGGGACATCTCACACTGATCTAAATACCAAAGAACAAATAAATGCCAAAGTAGTAGTCGTTCAGTTCACCAAAGAGCTAGGACCACTTGATGAACACAAACACATGCTCTATGAGGTCATAGGTACTGGTAAAGGCCTACTGTTCCAAGATGGCACAGCTACCGAAGTGACCTGGTCCAAAAAGGACAGGGAAGCTCGTACTGTCTGGTCTGATTCCAAAGGCAAAAAAGTCTCCTTCAACAGAGGTAAGATTGTCTTCGAGATCCTCCCCCTCGACAACACAGTTACATATTGATGAGCAAAGTTGCAGTCAAGTGCGCCCCAAAGGAATCGATTAATTGGTCGAAGACTTCCACTGACTTAAAATTCATCAAATCATTTCAGGTTTTCACAAAATCGCAAGGGTGGAGAATAGTAGTATCTGGTGGTTATGGTCTCGATATCCTACTAGGCCAAATCACTCGTACCCACAATGACGTAGACATCATTATCTATGGCCAAGATCATCGGGAAGTTATCCTTCCAAAAATTACCAATTTCTTGTCGAGCTCAATTCAAAGGGCTACTCTCGAAATTACCAAAAATGATTTTATGGTTGTTATAGATCTCCACTCTCCAGGACTAGGAGCCAATATTTATTATGTCCAAACCAGCGAAAACCCATTTACCAATTTAAATAAAATAATCAAACAAAACGGTGAGGCCATTACAAATACCGAAAAAAGATTCCCCGGTCCAGTTGAGGGATTACTAGGTGACATTCATATAGACGTTCAAAATCCCCATACTCACTTGGCCGACATACTCTTCAAGCAGCGCACACTGACACATAAACCCACTCATGATCAAGATATTGCCAATTTACGCCAGATTACAGACACTGCCAGGGTCGATGAGATACTAAGTTTGTCTTAAGACCTACTCTGACTCAGTTGAATTAGCACACATTTTGTGTACAATTAAGTCATGGCTGATTTATCTGATTTTGTAGTTTCCAAAGTACGGGTCAAGCTCCTAGAAGTATTTCTTGTCGAGCCAGAGACCATGTTTTATATCCGAGAACTCACAAGAAAAATAGGGGAAGAAATCAACGCCGTGAGGCGCGAGCTCATCCACATGCAATCAGTTGGCATGGTCAAAGACGAGCATCGCGGCAACCGCATCTACTACACTTTCAACAAAAACTATCTCTTCCATAAAGAGCTCATGAGCATGATAGGCAAAACCACAGGCCTAGGGTTAGCCATCACCAAATCAGCACCCAAACTAGGGAAACTAAAGTTTGCCATGGTCTCTGGCCGTTTTGTCCGCCACATGCCTAGGGCTAAAGACACAGTAGATCTACTTCTCGTAGGTGACCTCATCATGCCTCAGCTCACTGAACTCATCAAGGAGCAGGAAGCCAAGCTTTCCCGCGAAATCAACTACACTGTCATGACAGAAGCCGAGCTCTTGTACCGCAAAACCCACAGCGACCCATTTATAAATAGGATCCTAGAAGCCTCTCGTATCATGATAGTAGGGGACGAAGAGGAATTAGTACAGTGAACCGCACAAAAATCACGCGCATAGGCAACTCCAAAGGGATCATTATCCCGAGTGTTGTAATCAAAGCTCTAGCTCTGGACGAAGGTGATGAGGTAGAACTAAGCTATGACCCAGCCACCCAAATCCTTTCTGCTACATTTGTAGAGACAAAACAACTCAAACTTGATGTAAAATGAAACCTTATGAAACTTCGCCGAAATATCTTCCTAATTATCCTACTTACCGCAGCAGCTCTAGTCATAGACGCACCTAAAAATTTAAAAATCGGCAACTTTACTCTTTCTAGTCCCACGATCAGTATTGGCAACTTCAAAAGAGATTTAAACATTAAACAGGGTCTAGATCTTCGCGGTGGTACCGAGGTCACGCTCGTGGCCGACATGAAAGATGTGGCAGAGGGCGATCGCACCGATGCCCTTGATTCGGCCAAAGAGATCATCTCGCGTCGGGTAGATATGTACGGAGTGGCTGAGCCGACCATCAAGACCGTAATCAGCAACGATACCTATCGCATCCTGGTAGCTCTACCTGGTGTAAGTAATCCAGACGAAGCCCTTAGCCTGATCGGTCAGACCGCCTCGCTAGATTTTTATGATATGCCTGTAGCTACCGACAGTCCCACCTATGCAGATTTAAAACCAACAGGTCTAACCGGCAAAGATCTCAAAAAATCCGCAGTCACATTCAACTCTCAAGATGGTAAGCCAGAAATCAGTTTGCAGTTTACGCCAGAAGGTGCCAAAAAATTTGGTGAGATCACAACTCGCAATATCGGCAAAACTGTCTGGATCATGCTAGATGGTCAGATCTTGACTGCACCAGTAGTCCAGCAAGCCATCATGGATGGCAACGCCGTAATAAATGGTACCTATACGATAGAAGAAGCCAAAAACATGGTCATCACTCTAAATGCAGGAGCGCTCCCAGTACCTATCGAAATCATCAAACAACAAAACATCGCCCCCACACTGGGTGCCGAAAGTATCAAAAAGAGTTTGACTGCAGGTTCTGTAGGACTAGGTCTAGTAGCCTTGTTTATGATCCTGAATTATGGTTACCTTGGATTTATCGCTGTCGTAGGACTAGTTATCTATGGTCTGCTTACTCTTGCAGTTTACAAGCTAGTACCTATCACCCTTACCCTCCCAGGGCTAGCTGGCTTTATTCTCTCTATTGGTATGGCTGTAGACTCAAACATCCTCATCTTTGAACGCATGAAAGAAGAGCGTCGCAAAGGTAATGATTTCATAGGTTCTATGGAGCTAGGATTTGGTAAAGCTTGGGACGCAATCAAAGACGCAAATATCGCAACCCTCATCACCACCTTCGTGCTCTTTAATCCTTTCGACTGGAATTTCCTAAATAGCTCAGGTATGGTCCGCGGTTTTGCTCTCACCCTATTTCTAGGTATCGCCATCTCCCTATTTACCGGTATCTTTGTCACTCGCAATTTACTACGCGCCTTAACTGTGAAGAAGGGGGAACATGGCAAATAAACTAAAAATTCTTCAACCGATGAAATATTGGTGGCTATATTTCATTATCTCTCTAGTCGTCATCATTCCTGGCACTTTCTCACTCATCACGCGGGGTCTTAAACCATCTATCGACTTTACCGGCGGCACCACCATAGTTTGGGAAGTAAATACAGAAGAATCAAAAATCAAAGATTTTGCCAAAGAAGATGGGATCGAGATCCGTGAAGTTATGCAAAAAGGAAATGTCTGGACTATCTCGGCAAGCCCGATAGAAAAAGAAATTTATCAAAAATACAAATCCCAGTTTGAAGGAGTCAAGGAACTTTCATATGATGCCGTGGGCCCAGCTTTAGGTAGTGAGCTAATCAAAAAGACCGTGACCGCGATTTTACTAGCAGCCTCACTGATTTTGTTTTATGTCGCTTACCGTTTCAAAAACATCAAGTTTGGGATCTCTGCCATCCTAGCCATGCTTCACGACTCACTAGTCCTACTTGGTGTCTTTAGTTTACTTGGAGTGTATTTAAAAGTAGAAGTAGATACTTTGTTTGTCACGGCACTTCTGACCATCCTTAGTTTTTCAGTTCACGACACGATTGTGGTTTATGATCGGATTCGTGAGCTAAAGAAAAAACATGGTTATCTAGAATTCGAAGAGATCGTAAATCGGGCTGTCGTAGAAACCATGGGTCGCAGTATCAACAACTCGCTCACCATTGTCTTCATGCTTTTAGCGATGTATCTCCTAGGTGGTGACTCGACAAAATGGTTTATCTTTGCCCTACTTATTGGTACTATCTCAGGCACTTACTCATCTACCTTTACAGCTGCTCCGATCTTAATTGCTTGGGACAAATTTTCTCATCGGATTAAAAAATGAAAGTATATTTTGCTAGGCATGGTGAGTACCAAAATCCAGATTTAGTTGTGCCTTATCGCATGCCAGGTTTTCCGCTAACTGATCTAGGTATCTCCCAAGCTCGCCTTCAAGCCGACAAACTCCAATCATTAAATATTCGTGATATTTTTTGTAGTCCCATAGAGAGGTGTTATCAAACTGCCAGCATCATAGGTAAAGAGTTAAAGTTGGCAGCCAATCAAAATGAGGCGCTTACCGAAACTTTGACTCCATTACAGGGAATCTCTATAGCCGATCACGACAAAGTCATAGGTGACTTCCCATACGACGTACCAGCACATATAGAAGGTGGTGGGGAAACCACAAAGATGATCTTTGAAAGAATGAGCAACTTCATCGAAAAATTAAAACTAATGAGTAAAAATTCTTCGCACCTAATTGTCTCGCACGGAGACCCAATCAAATATTATCTAAACGGAGTACTCAAAAAAGAAGTTCGTTACATCCCCATGGGCGGGCTAGTTTGCCTAGATTTTAATCAACCCGGAATCCCAAAATACTCAGAAATCATTTGACAGAAAGTGTATATTATAAGTATATGACCAACTTTCCAAATCTAAAACCATATCTAGGTAGAAAAACTAGCATTAAATTGCCAAAACCTGTCATGAAAAAATCAAAAGCACAAATAATCAAGGAAATGACAGAGATTATCGTTAGCGCAAGAAAAATTCGTGAAGAATATGCTTCCAGTGCCCGGCCAAATATAGTCGTATGACAACGATAATAAGTCCAGATTTACAAAAACATATAACATCTAAATATCTTTTCCTAGACTCTGATTTTCTAAATGAGATTTACAAAGACGAAGATCTATTTTCTCAGTTCACGAGTCTGGTATATGGATTTTCCTATCCTATGATTGATCCACTAATAGAATTTGAGTTTTCCCGTAGCGTGACTTCTCCAAAAGAAGCTGTGAAAATGGACAAATTTGTTAAGAGCGAAATATTTACTCCAGTATCTAGAAACCAAGAGATATTTGTTAAAATTCAGGATAACGCTTTTATTTTATCTAAAATTTATGCTCTGCATTCTAATGGAGATGCTGGTAAGCACGCTAGTCTAGTTGACTTGTTCCTTGCTGGTAGGCTCATGACCTACTCGTCTGGAGTTGCATGTGTGATTACCGGTAATACCAGAGATTATCCAGGATGTATATTTGATGTCCTGGGTGTGATTACGAAATATCAGAAAGATAGTAGGCTTCAATCGTTTGGAATCCTAACTCTTAATCAAGATAAATTCCGAGATGAATATCAAAGATTAGAGAAAGCATTGAACTCAAACTAGTTTATTTTGCCTTGGGTAGGCATAAGCCAGATTCTGTTTTTAAGATAATCATTTCTCTAATGCCCGCAAACTTTATGGCTCACCCGCCTGCAACGCTTGCGCGTAGCAATGCGGGCAGGGGAGTGCGTCCCATGGCCAAATTCGTCGGTTGCAGCGGGGAGGATTGCCCGTTTCACTCCCACTAAAGGGATTCGTCACTGTTGCTCTAAACTAGCGGTTACCCGTGATAGCTTGCGCTACCCACCCTGCACTCTGCTGTCTGGACTTTCCTGACTGATCTTGCGACCAGCCCGACTATCCACCTACCCAAGGCAAGAGAATTATAACAGAGTGTATAATAATCTTATGATATTCAAGGATAAGATAGTCTTAGTTACGGGCGGAAGTCAGGGTATAGGTAAAGCAGTCTCGCTCATGTTTGCAGCAGAACATTCTAAAGTTGTCATTAATTATAGTAATAGTTCAGAAGATGCAGAAAAACTAGTCTCCGATATCAAAAGCGATGGTGGAGAGGCCATAGCTATAAAGGCTGATGTCTCAAATCCAACTGAAGTAAAAGAAATGTTTCTTAAAATAGTAGAAAAATACGAAAAGATAGATATTTTAATCAACAATGCTGGGTTAGCAAAAAAAGTTTCATTCTTTGATATAACTCAGGAGAACTTGATCAGTGAGTTCAAACTAAATATCTTTAGTATGGTTTACTGCGCCCAGGAAGCAGCTAAGCTCATGTTAAAAAATGGCGGAGGCAGGATAGTAAACATCTCTTCAATTTGTGGTATCAGTGGTTGTGGATCAGTACTACCATTTTCCATGGCAAGATCAGGTCTAAATAGTTTCACCAAATCACTATCCAAAACACTTGCCCCAATTATTTTAGTAAATACAATCGCTCCTGGTTTCACCAAGACCAGATTTTGGGATGACATGAATACAAAAGATGAGACTGAATTGTTAGCTACTACTCTTACAAAGAAATGGGTTTCACCAGAAGATGTTGCAGAAGCCTGCTTGATGGTCGCAAAAAATGATAGCATGTCAGGACAAATTATCGCAGTAGATGGTGGATATTTAACAACTATATAATACGGAGGTCATATGCTAACAAGAGAACAAGATCTAGAGCACATCAAAAAATATCTTTCTTCCCATTATCAAATGGCTGTAGCAACTAGTGGCCGTTTCCCTTGGATCTGCACAGTCTATTACTCTATAGACAACGATCTAAACATCTACTTCCTCACTAGTCCCTCTACTATCCACGGCAAGCAAATAGCTAAAAATCCTAAAGTGGCAGTTGCGATCTCAGATGCTCCTCAGTCTCCAAATACCAAAAAGAAAGGCCTTCAAATCTACGGACTTTGTAAGCAGATTTCTGGAGCCAGAAAAGTAACCCACGCTATCACCCTCTGGAATAAAACTCTTGGAGTCACAAATAAAGATTATAGTTACGAAGGCATGATCAAAAAAGCCATCTCAGGTCGCATGTACAAAATCACGCCTAAAAAGATCAAATTCTTCAATGAGGATCTAGCAGAAGAAGGCAAAGAAAGACTAATAGAGCTCTAATATGTTAGCCACTTCATTTTTTAGTTATAGCTACAAACACATTCTCAAACCGATTCTGTTTCTGTTTGACGCAGAACTAGTACACGACAGCTTTACCTATATAGGTGAAAAAAGCGAAAATATGGGTGATCTAATTAGTCGACTATTCAGGTATGAAAATCCAAATTTAACTAAGAAGTTATTAGGCGTGACTTTTGATAATCCCATCGGGCTTGCGGCAGGATTTGATTATGATGGTCATATGGCTCGCGTCATGAAACATGTAGGATTTGGCTTCAACACAGTAGGCACAGTCACAGCTATCGCCTACGAAGGCAATACAAAGCCTCGCTTAGCTAGGCTTCCCATGTCGCAGTCACTCCTAGTAAACAAAGGTTTCAAATCTGGCGGAGCCAAAGAGGTCCGCGCTAGGCTAGACGCTAAGAATCTAAAGGGACATACCATCGGTATCAGCGTGGGCTCGTCCAATCTCCCACAAATCGATAGTCTCAAAAAAGCCATCGATGATTATATTTTTACCTTCAAGCTATTTGCTCCCCGCAAGTATGTCAAATATTTTGAGCTAAATATCAGCTGTCCCAATATCAGACTCAAAGGCGCTTTTTCTAGTATTGAAAACTTCTCCAAGCTTTGCGCTGCCGTCAAAAAGCTAAAACTCAAACAACCAATCTTCGTAAAGATGGCCAATGAGTTGTCACTCAAAGAATCAGATGACCTAGTCTCTACAGCTCTTAAATATGGTATCAAAGGTTTTGTCTTTTCCAATCTAGTCAAAGATCGTACAAACAAAGCTCTTGTCCCAAGTGAAGTCGCCAAAATTTCACATTTGTCAGGCAACTTTAGCGGAAAGCCTACTTTTGAAAATTCTTTAAAACTAATTCGTCATACCAGGAAAAAATTTGGCAAAGATATCGTGATCGTTGGGACAGGGGGAGTATTTAACGCGCTTGATGCTAAGGCAAAGTTTAAAGCTGGCGCCGATCTACTCCAGCTCATCACGGGTATGATCTACGAAGGTCCTCAGGTTATCGGAGAAATTAACCAAGCTCTTTCACACGGGCAATCAAATACTCTTTAGTGTTCTTACTACTATCATCTAAGATTTCTTCAAACAAAGTATTAAGTATTTCTCCTATTTTTCTAGATGGAGTGATATTTAGTATCTCCATAATCTCTGCACCATTTATATTTAAATCTTTTAGTGAGAGCGGTTCGTAAAATTGCTCACCAATTCTTTTTTGCAGCTCTGTGAGTCGCCAGCTAGTAGCTTTAGATCCTCCGCCAACTCTGTCGCCCACCCTTAGTGCCAGCATGTCATGGATATTTTCTTTTCCCACCCGGCGGATAAATCTGCGGATCGAAGCATCGGTCATCTTGGATTCGTAGACAAACATATGCCACCTGACGAGGGTAAATACTCTGTCTTGATCTTTTTTAGATAGCTTTAGTCTCTCAGATATACGTTTAGCAGTACGGGCACCACTGACCTCATGATTGTAAAATGTAACTCCGCGCTCTCCGCCTTCTCTAGACACAACAGGTTTGTCGATATCATGTAGTAGGGTAGCTAGTCGTACCACAGGATCAGGGGACGGGCATGCACGCAGTGCTTCTATAGAGTGAGTAAAGACATCATAGATATGGTGACCACCTTGTTTTACTTCTTTCATTTCTAGAAGTTCTGGCATGATTATCTCTGTGATCCCACAATTGGTCATGAGCATAATCCCGTCAGCGCTGTGTTCCGTGGAGAGTAACTTCATCACTTCCGCCCCAATTCTTTCCCACGAGATCTCTTTGAGGTTTTGCACTTTATCATTTAGAGCCTTTAGCGTTTCTGCTTCGATGCCAAACCCAAGCTGGGCAGATAATCTTATCGCCCTCATGATCCGAAGCGCATCTTCCTCAAACCTTTCGCCAGGCCTCCCCACCGCTTTGATCAGTTTATTTATAATATCTTCTTGCCCACCATAAGGATCAACTATCTCATCCTTCAAATTTATAGCTATCGCATTTATGGTAAAGTCACGTCTTTTCAAATCCTCTTGTATCGTCTTACCCCACTCCACGCTATCAGGTCTACGTTTATCGCTGTACTCACTTTCAGATCTAAAAGTCGTGATGTCATAAAGTACGGAGTCATCTATCGCTCCTTCTTCTAGCTTAAATTGCTCCCTGATATGCTTGCCAGCTACTTTGACTGTGCCATATTCATTGTCATAAAAGCTTTCGTTAAATAGAGGTACTATAAGTTCTGGAGTAGCATCTGTGGTCACGTCCCAGTCGTAAGAGGGTAGGTCTAGTAGTAGGTCACGCACAGCCCCACCCACTATCCACGCTTCGTGTCCCGCAGCTTCTATTGTCTCTACTATTTTTATTACCCCAGGATCTAGTTTAAACTTCATAAAGCTAGTCTACCACAGGGCAAGGAGTGTATCATGTAACTAATACAGTAATTTTATACCGTTGAATCGATTCATTGGAACATTTTATGACACAGGTCTCAAAACATCAGCTACAACCAGAAATGGGAGATCTTATATATACGGAATTTAGTAGTTTTGTGGCTAAAATGCAATCCTCAGATGCAATTGATCATTTTTTTAATGATTTTTTAACTCCTACCGAAAAAATTATGTTTAGCAAGAGGTTTATGATAATGGTATTGCTCATGAGAGGACATTCAGCACTACATATCAAAAATACCTTATTTGTTAGCAACTCAGCAGTTATGAGTGTAAACAGCTGGCTAAAAAATGCCTCCGAGAGTACAAAGTTAGGTCTAGAAAAATTGAATAAAGAAAAAAACTGGGAAACATTTTTTGACAATATTGATGTTATATTAGACAAGTTGCCGCCAGGAAAATATCACGATTGGCATCACCTAGCAAAGGAAAAAGCTCTTAGAAATAAAACTAGAATAATTAAAAGCAAACTAAAATAATACCGTTGAATCGATTCATCGGAACAATATATGACTAAACTAGATATAAAAATTCGGTCTGACAACCTTGTCCTACATGGTGTTATTGACACTCCGAGAGCTCATTCTAAAGTTGGGATTTTATTCCTTCATGGCGGAGGGCATTCAAGTGCAGAAAGATATGGCGATGTGCAGTCATTTTTTTCAGATAAAAATATTACTAGCTTGGCATTTAGTTTTAGAGGCTGCGGCTCAAGTGAAGGCATCTTTGAAGAAAGCAACTTAAAAGATAGGTTGGTAGATGCAGAGTCAGCCTTAAAGAGTTTTAAAGATATAACAGGACTTACAGATAATCAAATCTTTCTATGGGGTTCTAGTATGGGTGGTCATATCGCCGCTAGACTTACAAGTACTCATTCAAATATCAAAGGCTTGATCCTACAGTCAGCTGCAGCTTATGGACAACATGCAGAGTCTCAGAGCTTTGGCCCCAAATTTTCAGACGCAATCAACACAGAAAATAATTGGATAGATAGTTTGGCATTTAGTTCTTTGTCATCGTTTAGTAATCCCACTCTCTTGCTCTATGGTGAAAACGACACAACGATCCCAGAGCAAGTAAAAGAAATATACTCTAAATCAGCCAAATATATTCAAAAAATAATTATCTCAGGGTATGGACATAAGATGCTCAAGCCTGAATCAAATATAGAAAAAAATGCCTGGAAGGAAATGGTGAAATCAGCACTTGATTTTATCCGAACAAATTAATATGGACATCAAGCTCAAAACCAAAGTAGAAGAGGGTGCTACCGCCAAAGATATCTTTGACACTCTCATGGAGAGTAGGGGATACAAGACCAAAGTTCAAAAAGAAGAGTTTTTGCACCCAGTTGCCCCAGATCTAGATTATCTCTTGCACGAATCAGGTCTTAAAAAATCCATTTTAAATAAAGCCAAAAAGCTCATAGACTCGCATCTAGAGAAATCTTCCGATATCTGTGTTTTTGGCGATTACGACGCCGACGGAGTCTCCTCTACCGCTATCATGTGGCAGGCCATCACCGCTTACGCCAAGCTCCAAAAATCTACCTCTCGCATCCTCCCATTTATGCCAGATCGTCACAAACATGGTTACGGCCTAGGGGACAAAGCAGTAGCTGAGGTAGTCAGTGGCGAGGCTTTCAGTCACACTAGCTTGAAAGGTTATCGCCCCAAGCTCATCATCACTGTCGATACAGGCATTGTGGCCCACGTGGGTATATCGACATTTAAATCAGCTGGCATAGATACGATTATCACCGATCATCATCTCCCAGAATCAGTTCTTCCAGAAGCAACTGCCATCGTGCACACGACTGCCACCTCAGGAGCGGGCGTAGCCTGGATCTTTGCTATGTATCTCCTAGGTGATGCTGCTATCCGCCTAGTTGATCTAGCCACGATAGGCGTAGTAGGAGACATGATGCCACTAGTTGGTTTAAATAGATCTATTTGCGTAGAAGGTTTATTTGCACTTACCCGTACCAAGCGTCCAGGACTCGTCGCTATGAAAGAAGCAATGGGTGTAGGAGCTAAAGATCTCTCAACCTATGACATTAGTTTTGGCATCGCTCCCCGCATCAACGCAGCTGGCCGTATCTACAATCCACTCGATGCTCTACGACTCCTTTGTACTTCAGATACTAAACAAGCCAAAGAGCTGGCTGCAAAAATAGAGTCGCACAACAAAGATAGGCAAGAATATACAGATAGTGCATTGCAGTCAGTAGCTGCTCTAAAAGCCAAGCACAAAATCATTGTCATCATCGGTGATTATCACGAAGGCGTCATAGGACTAGTAGCCGGCAAACTCGCAGAGTTGTACAACAAGCCAGCAATCGTCATGAGCGATAACGGAGAGGTGATCAAAGGTTCAGCGCGCTCAGTCAATGGTGTCAGTATCACTGATTTACTTAGATCGCTCAAGACTCCTTTCCTTGGTCTGGGTGGTCATGACCAAGCCGCAGGTTTTAGTCTCGACAAAAAAAATGTAAAAGCTATGACTAAAGAATTAGAGGCTTTGGCAGACAAAAAAATCACAGATGAATTGCTGGTAAAAACTCACTTTGCCGATCTAAAGTTAGATCTTTCTTCTACCAGTCTCAAGCTCGCCAAACTCATCTCTACTATGGAGCCTTTTGGTATGCACAATCAAAAGCCCAAATTTTATTTCGAAAATTTAAAAGTCTTAGAAGACAAACAGCTGGGCAGTAGTGGTAAACACAGGAAGCTAACGGTAGAGCAGGATGGTGAAACTCGTCAGCTTATGCTCTTTAATACAAAGCTGGACTATCCTCTGACTCATTTAATTTCTGCTATTTGTACGATCGATATAAATGTTTGGCGCGACAAGGAGTTGCTTCAGTTGATAGGCAGTCATGTGGAAATTTAAATCACTTAAATTATTTTTGTCGAGATTTATAAAGCTAGATCTTTCTCGCCAAATTCTTACTTGCTCTATATTTCTTTTCGCTTTCCTCTATCCTGGACAAAATGACTTACAGACGACTCTATTAAATCCAGGTAAAGTATATGCATACACACTCCCCCAGATCAACTCTTTTATTTATCCACTTTCTGACGGTGTCAAAGCTCCTTATATCTCCGCCAAATCCGCGATCATTCAAGACGACGAAGGTAAAAGCATTTTGTACAGCAAAAATCCAGACTTGCTTATGATGCCAGCTTCTATCACCAAAGTTATGACGGCTCTTGTCGCCCTAGACTACTATCATGATCTAAACACTGTAATCGAAGTCAAAAACGAAGATCGCGCCATCGGTCAAACCATAGATTTGGTCAAAGGTGAGAAGATCACGATCCAAAATATTTTGTATGGCCTCCTAGTCCATTCAGGCAATGATGCAGCTCTAGCAGTAGCTGAAAATTACAATGGTGGCTATGATGCTTTTGTAGCTGCCATGAACCAAAAAGCTCGTGACCAACATTTGGATCACACCACTTTCAAAAACCCATCCGGTGTCGAGCAGTATGGTCATATGACAACTGCTCGCGATATCGCAGTCTTGGCTTCATATGCCTTAAAAAATCCAGAGATCGCTCGGATAGTGGAGATTAGACGTATTGTCGTGACAGACGTCACAGGTCTCATCGTCCATGATCTAGAAAATACCAATGAACTCCTAGGTGTAGTGCCAGGTCTTAAAGGTCTAAAGACTGGTTGGACCAGTGGGGCAGGGGAGTGTCTAGTGAGTTATATAGATAGAGACGGCAAGCGCATCATTATCGTAGTGCTTGGCTCTCTTAGTCGCTTCGGCGATACAAGAATACTTGTAGACTGGGTCTATGCTCACCACAACTGGATTGCAGTAGATCTCTAGGCTATAATGACTTCATATGAAAAGAACAAAAATCAGTGATCTAAGCTCCGTTATTGGTACAACCGTCAAAGTGGCTGGGTTCGTCCATGCACTTCGCGACCAAGGTAAAATTGCCTTTTTACGACTCCGCGACAATTCTGGTTCAGTTCAAATAGTCACAGGTACCTGGAAAAAAGAAGTCTTTGAGTCTTTAAAATCAGTCACTATTGAATCTGTTTTAGAAGTAGAAGGGCTGCTTAAAGAAAGTAAACAAGTTCCAGAAGGTTTTGAAATAGACGCAGACAAAATCACTATACTTTCTCTTGCTTCTGCCCAGCTCCCCATTCCCGTAGCCATCGAAAAAGGTTCAGAAGACGTCGATATCACCAATCGTTTTGATTGGCGCTGGTTAGATCTACGTTTAAATGATAAGCATAAAATATTTAAAGTTTGGACTGCATTAGAGTCTGGGATGCGCAAGTATTTTCTCTCAAATGGTTTCACTCAGCTTTATTCCCCAAACATGATGAGTACAGCTAGCGAAGGCGGGGCTGAGTTTTTTGAAGTTAAATATTTTGATCGCAAAGCTTTTCTTGCTCAGTCACCACAGTTTTACAAACAAATGGCTATGGCCAGTGGTATGGAAAAAATCTTTATGGTCGGTCCAGTTTTTCGTGCCGAAGAATCATTTACTACTCGTCACATGACCGAGTTTACTGGTTGGGATGTTGAGATCTCTTACATCGATTCTCATCATGATGTTATGGATATGGAAGAAGCTCTCCTCGTTGCTGCATTTACTGAAGCCAAGCTAGTAATGCCTGAGCTAGAGATCCCAACCACCCCTTTCCCTAGATGGACTTTCAAAGATGTCAAAGCTAGATTAGCCAAAGCAGGTATCGCTAGCGAAAAAGCGCACGATATGTCACCAGAAGAAGAACGTGAACTAGCCAAAATAGTCAAAGAAGAAACGGGTTCCGACTTTATCTTTGTCATCGACTATCCTCCAGTTGGCCGCGCTTTCTACCACATGCGACACGAAGATGATCAAACACTCACCAAAGGTTTTGACCTACTATACAAAGGTCTCGAGATCACAACGGGCGCCCAGCGCGAACATAGGATAGAGATCCTAGAGAAGCAAGCGCTAGAAAAGGGAGTGGATCTAGAATCTATCAAAGATTATCTCAACTTCTTCCGCTATGGTTGTCCTCCACATGGTGGTATTGGTATGGGGCCAGGCAGACTAGTCATGAAAATCATGGGGCTAGATAGTGTCAAAGAAGCGACTTACCTACCTCGCGACGTCAAACGTCTTCGCCCATAAATATCTATACCTGAATACTGGAGTACTGGAAAACAGGAGTACTTACTCCGTCCACGCATCACTTACTGCCGGTACATACGCTACAAAATCAGGTGATCCGGTAAATTCATAAACTGGCTGGAGGAATTGTTGGGCAGTATCTGGATCATAATATCTAAGAGTTATATCATTTATCGTCACATTGGTAGTATTTTGTTTGACCCCGGCTATAAATGCCTGTCCCGCTTGTAGTCGAGCCCATGCCTCAGCCACACCAATTAGTGGATATACCGCAGACCTGGTCAGATCCACTGGAAAGTAATTGTATTTGAGATTGATAAACTGTCTCTTATCCTCACGCTGCAAAGCTATGATCGCAGTGATTAATCCTTGTTTAGAGCTGGGATTTACGACTTCTACATTATCCACAGGCGCTCTATATAAATTTACCTGCAAAAAATGAGCCTGAGCGAGCGCTGCAGCAGATACTATCTGATCCTTATCTGCTTTAAGTGGTAGTACAGTGGCTGTACCTTCTTTGATATCTTGTGGTAGTAGCTCTACGCGGGACAGGAGACTATAGACTCTTTCTTTTGCTTGCTCATCATTGTAGTAGATAGTGGGAGTAGTGTAGCTTGGGTCTTCTTGCCATCTTTTATCAAGTGTAAAAGCTCCGGTAATGATATTTATGGTAAGTGAGGCAGATAGTGGATCGGTGGCATCCCATCTATATTCTGTCTCAGACAATTTTTTTGCAGGCAGGATAAAGTCCAATCTCGTAGCCACCGACTGAGCAGCATCATAGGCTAACAAACTAGCTTTTTTGATCGGCATAAAAAAGACTTTAAACTGGCCAGGTAGTTTGGTGGGCAGTCCACCAGTTGGCGTCTCTAACTTGTAGTTAAATGTCTGAGCTTCTGCTTGGGGGAATACTATTTTTGGAATCTTGCCAAACAGTACATCAGGTGGTGGTGGTGGTGCAGGGTTTAACATTTTGTAGTAATTGATCGAAGCTGTCAGGATGATACGCCCAATCATCAGTACCACTAGTCCTATTCCGCCATATTTGATAGCTTTTCTTGCCACTATCGCTGTTTCGCCGAGATTTGCCATATAGCTAGTATATAATACTTCCCATGACAGTACGTACACGCATTGCACCTTCACCTACCGGCATCGCTCACTTGGGCACGGCCTACATCGCCATGCGCAACTTGGCTATTGCCAGACAAAATGGTGGTCAGTTTGTCATCCGCATCGAAGATACCGATCGTGAGCGCTATGTAGAAGGGGCTGTCGATATCATTTTTGAAGCCATGAAATGGTTAGGATATCCATATGACGAGGCACCAGATATCAGTGGTCCCTACGCCCCATATACTCAGTCAGAAAGATTGCCTATCTATAAAGAGTACGTACAGCAGCTGATTGCAAACAAAAAAGCCTATTATTGTTTTTGTACCAAAGAGAGACTAGAGCAAGTTAGATCGGCTGCTCTAGCCAAAAAAGAGTTGCCTCGCTACGACAGACACTGTCGACATCTAACCGACGAAGATATACAAAAACAACTAGATTCAAAAGCGCCCCACGTCATCAGACTAGCGGTGCCAGAAACAGGAGTGACCATTTGTCAGGACGTCGTCAGAGGTCCTGTAGAATTCCAAAACTCAGGTATTGATGACCAGGTGCTACTAAAATCCGATGGTTATCCTACCTACCATTTAGGGGTAGTGGTCGACGATCATCTCATGAAGATTACTCACATTATTCGTGGGGAAGAATGGTTATCTAGTTCGCCTAAACATGTGCTTATCTATGAGGCTTTTGGTTGGGAGCTTCCCATCTTTGCTCACCTCCCAGTCATCAGAAACAAAGATCATAGCAAAATGAGTAAGCGCAAAAATGATGTCTCAATTCTGTCCCATCGTGATCGCGGCTACTTGCCAGAAGCTATTAACAATTTCTTAGCGCTCATGGGTTGGTCTCACCCTGAGAAAAAAGATATTTTCAGTTTAGATGAATTTCTAAAAATATTTACACTAGATCGTATCACTTTGACAGCTCCGGTTTATGATATCGAAAAACTTAATTGGATCAATGGTAGCTATATCCGTTCACTCACAGACGTTGAGTTAGCTGAGAGACTTTCTGCAGGATTTGTACCTTCAGCTTGCAGCGGCGAATTACTTGCGAGTATTGTCCCTCTCGTCAAAGAGCGTCTCGTAACTCTCAAAGATTTTGATGATCTTGCAAGTTTCTTTTATTTAGAACCATCCGCTGTTGAGATGACTGCAGATGATAAAGAATATCTTTCAGTTGCTAAAGAATTGCTTGCTTCCTGCGCATGGTCCAAAGAGGGTATCGAAGGATCTCTTATCCCAGCCGTCAAAGATCATGGTTGGAAGAATGGTCCTTTTTTTGCTGCACTAAGACTTGCAGTAACCGGCAAAAAAATCTCCCCACCACTGAGTGAATCCATGGTTATCCTCGGCCGCGAAAAAGTGCTTGCTCGCTTGACCCTCAAGGTGTAACCTCGTAGGTCTAGCGGATAACCTACAAGGTTACACCTTGCAGGTATTAATTAGTTCTTCAAGACTCATCATTTTTGCTTCTTTCTCACTTCTCATCTTCACCTCTATTTGGTCCCCTGTCTTGGTAGAAACGACAGCTCTGATAGGGCAGCCAATCATATCAGCCTCACCTAGTTTTTGTCCGGCACCCACATCTGTTCGCTCATCATAAAGCACTTCAATACCTGCTTTTGTCAGCGACTCGTATATCGCATCAGTTTTTTTAATTACTGTTTCATCATTGGTATTTAAACTACACAAATGCACAGTAAAAGGAGCAATGCTAGCTGGCCATACTATGCCTCGCTCATCATTAAACTTTTCGACTATCACCCCCATGGTGCGAGAGATACCTATACCATAGCAGCCCATGATAGGAAATATTTTATTTCCTTCACTATCGTTTATAGATAGTTCAAAAGCTTTGCTATATTTTGTCCCTAGGTCAAAGACATTTCCCACCTCACTAGCCATCGCAGATTTTAGGTTATCTTTGTGACATATCGGACACTCGTCCCCTAGCTTGTAGGTTTTGATATCATCCACGTTTACACAGTAATCACATTTGTCACAGTATAGTACTGGAGCTTCACCTGCATCAGTTAGCACCTCAAATTCATAAGATACTTTTTCGGTAAATGCACCACCAGACGCCTCTGTCGCTTTAGCTACTAGTCCCAGCCTTTTATATACATTCATGTAGGCGACCTTGGCTTTAGCGTAAAACTTGTCAAAATCTTCCTGGGTAGCATGGAAGCTATACATATCTTTCATAAGAAACTCGCGACCGCGCATGATCCCTGATTTTGATCTTAGTTCATCGCGGAATTTCCAGTTGATATGGTAGATCGCCAGTGGCAAGTCTTTGGCAGAGTGGATCCATTCTTTGGCAAGCGGAGTGACCGTCTCTTCGTTGCTTTGGGCTAGAGCGTACTCTCTATCAGTTCTACTTTTCACTTTAAATAGTACATCGATCTTGTCCCATCCACCAGTTTGTTTCCAGAGTGCACTTGGGTGCAAGATCGGCATAAGCACTTCTTGCGCCTCAATTGTATCCATTTCTTCTCGGACTATGTTTGAGATTTTATTAAGTACTCTAAGACCTAGTGGTAGATAGCTATATACTCCGGCCATGACTTGGCGTACAAACCCGGCCTGTACTAGTAGCCTATGGTTGGCAGTGTCTGCGGCTGAGGGTGCAGTTTTTAAAGTTTTGACAAACATTTTCGAGTATTTCATAAATTCTCCTATTTATAAATTAAAATAATTTTCCACCTATTACTGCTTTCTCATTGTTTGGTGAGATCAGTACACACTGCCCATCTTCGTCAGGAGCTCCAAGTGTGAGACACTCCGACATAAATGGACCAATCTGTTTGGGCGGGAAGTTTACAACACCAAGTACTATTTTGTTCATGAGCGTCTCTTTGGTGTAGTATTTTTTCACCTGGGCACTAGATTTTTTAATGCCTATCACTTCCCCAAAATCGATGGTCAGCTTGTAAGCAGGCTTTTGGGCTTCAGGAAATTCTTCGACATTTATTATTTTCCCCACACGGATATCTACTTTCGAAAAGTCGTTATAATCAATCATTATCTGATTATATCTGGTAATCCAGTAGTTCGTCAAAGAGAGGCTCGACCATCGCTTCATTTATGCTCTGCAAATCGATTTTAGTTTTACTCTGCATCCATTTTTCAAATCTATATGTCCAGTCGTACCATGTTTTAGTTCTCCCACCACCATAGCGTTTTGAAAGATCATCAATTCTTTCCCGATAACTGACTACTCCACCTGGGGTGACCTTACAGTCACTATAAAGCATGATTATCGTGGCTACATTTGTCTCATCTAGTTCAGACGCACTAGCTTCTGCAAAGTAAAGTTTCTCTTCTTCAGTAATGCACTCAACAAATCTACCAAGTCCTGCGTCATTTAGTATCCCCACGGTTGCATCATGTGCATCATGGCCATATTTGTCCCAGTATGATTTTTGTATCTCTCTCCATTTTTCTATATTTTCAATTGGTCCAAACAATTTATTATTCTCTTTTTGACTCAAATCAAATTTCACGATATTTCCCATATCATGTATCAAACACAAATCAGTTGTAAATTTTATGTCACACTCACTCACCCAGTTGTCTGCAATAATTTTTCCTACCGCCCCAACTCGAAGCATGTGGGTCACAAGCTGTGGCATGACATGATATTTTTCGTACAATTTTCTAATTGTCATGCGTATATGCTACCATAGATATATGTACTCAATTTTCCTCTACACGGCTTATAGCTCCCTTATCTTGTTTGTTGTCACATTTCTCATAGCTGTGCTACTGCGCAACAACGGGATCATCGATATCCTCTGGGGACTAGGTTTTGTCGCGATCGCTTGGGTTGCCTATTCTTTCACAGAGCCGAGTCTAGCCAAAAATCTAATTCTCGGCTATGTCACTGTCTGGGGTCTACGACTGGGAGTCCACATCGCTTTACGCAACTGGGGCAAAGGTGAGGATTTTAGATATCAGCAGATGAGGGCCAACTGGGGTCGTCACTGGGTGATCCGCTCATTTATCCAAGTATACCTATTGCAGTGGGTACTTATGCAGATAGTCTCGCTCCCAATTGTCATAGGTCTCACAGGTAGCCTTTCCATCTCTCCATTACTACTTATTCCTGGCATTATTATTTGGCTCACTGGCTTTTTCTTTGAGGCAGTAGGGGACTACCAACTCACAGTCTTTAAAAAGAAAAAGTCTAGCAAGGGCAAACTTATGACGACAGGTCTCTGGAGCCTCACCCGCCATCCCAATTATTTTGGTGAAGCCACCTTGTGGTGGGGAGTAGCTCTCATAGCCTTTGGTCTTTCTGGCAATCTCCTAGTCTTTATTGGGCCCATTATGATAGATTTCTTACTTCTCTTTGTCTCAGGCATCCCGATGCTAGAAAAGAAGTATGCAGGTCGTGCCGACTGGCGCGCATACGTCAAAAAGACCCCCGCTTTCTTTCCTAGGCTTAAAGTAGGATAATCTAGCTATGAAAAAATTATTTATCTTTTTACTCATTCTAGTTATTATTCCTATTGGGCTACTAGCATATCTTGGCGTAGTCCCAGGTCTTTCTAAATATGTAGCTAAACCTCTAGATTTAGGAGTTAAAGCCGACAAAAATTTAGTTTATTCATTTGAGGAAAAGTATGGCAAAGAAAAAAATGGCACTGGCAAAGTGAGTTTAAATACTACCCTAAGCAGCGAGGAAATTACTTCGGTATTTGCAGTTTGGGAGGAGCGCGATCCCAATTTTCCTCTAAAAAATGTCCAGGTCAGATTCAATGCCGACGGCACAGGCGAAGCTTCTGGACTTCTTAAAATTGATACCGCTATTACTCTAGCCAAAAATCTCGGTTATTCCGATACGGACATTTCAAAAGGTAAAGACTATATCAAATACGTTTCAGGGGACCTCCCATTTTACGTCAAAGGTACTGGTGGCATGACAAATAATATATTAATTATCAATCCAAGCTCATTTAAAGTTGGTCGTGTAAATGTCCCAAATTCTATTACTGGACCAGCATCCATGGTCGTAGGGGACATGATCAATCGCCGCATCGGTCAAATTGGTGGAGCACAAGTCCGCGATGCCAACTTTAAAGATGGCAAGTTTCATCTAGATGCTACAGTCCCAGATACTATCAAATATTAAAAATATGCCAAAAACAAAACACACACATTTTAAATCTCCGTTTGCTGAGTATTTTAATTATCTTTCTCGCATAGATCGGGGCAAGAGATATTCAAACGAATACGGCTCTATTCTTTTACTTTCACTTACGGAAGAAGTAGGAGAGATTGCTAGAGCTTACCTAGCAGAGCACGGGCGTAAACCCTTAAATCTAGCTGCCCAGCAAGATGAGTCATACGAACAAGAGCTAGGCGATCTAGTCGTGACTATCTTGCGTATTGCTCGTATCAAGAACATAGATCTTCATGAGCGCATCCTAGGCACTCTCAAAAAAATCGAAGCCCGCAAACTCAAGCCAAAAGAATACAAAGAGCTTGTATGAAAAAAATAAATCTACTCGCAATTTCACTCCTCACTTTTTACTTATCACTTTTCACTTTTGCCTCCCAAGCTTCCGCTAAAGTGATCATGCAAGAAAAAGGGACTATCACAATCTCAGAAAAAGAAACCATAAATGATGATCTCTTTATCGCTGGTGAAACCGTAGAGATCGATGGCGTAGTCACAGGTGATGTCTTTGTAGCTGCCGGTACTGTGCGAGTATCTGGTGATATCAAAGGTGGTTTATTTGTAGGTACAGGAGACTTAAGTGTAACTGGAGCCAAGATCGGCGGCTCGCTGGTAGTAGGTTCAGGCAATGTCATGCTAGACAAAGATGCGATGGTAGCAGGTTCTCTTATGGTAGGATCCGGCAACTTCAAAAATTCAGCTTCAGTTGGTAGAAATGTCCTAGTAGGTTCAGGTACCATTTATCAAAATGGGAGAGTAGGCAAGGAAGCTAGACTTGGTGCAGGCACTATAGAACTAGGTCCACAAAACCTCGTAGCAGGCGATTTACTCTATGCACTTGGTGATTCTGAGGCAGAGCTACAAGCAGATCCCTCGTCATCTGTTTCTGGATCAGTAAATAGATACATCGAGCCAGAGCAAGCCCAAAAAGATATGGCAAAAGCCAGAGAAGATTTTGGGAGGGCAGGAAGAATGTTTAGCAAGGCCTGGATGATCTTCTCATTCTTGAGCTCGATTTTGATAGGATTTATCTTCCTCAAATTATTCCCAAAGACCATGTTAAATCTAACGGAAAAAGTTCAGCAAAATCCACTCAAGCTACTAGGTATCGGTCTTCTTATGGTCTTAGCCATAGTCCCAGTCTTACTTGCTTTGTCATTCACTATCATCGGACTGCCTCTAGCTGGACTGCTGCTACTTGTGTTCTGGGTCGATGTGCATGTCGCCAAGCTCATCGCGGCTTATGCTTTTGGTAGATTTATCTCTGTCATGGCAAATCTTACGAAGCCTAGTATTTACCTAGTCTTTTTCATAGGTATCACACTATTCTATGTACTTAGGTTGATTCCAGGACTAGGCTGGCTAGCCTCTGTAGCCTTCACCTGGGTAGGACTAGGTGCGATCTGGGCCTACTTCACCTCTCACCTCAAAAACCTCTAATCTGGTAAAATACACTTACTTTGCGGGATGACCCGCCTGCAACAGCTGTGCTGTAAGCACTGCGGGCAGGTGAAGTGGTAGGGAGTATGTATTATACCTATGTATTAAAAAGCCAAAAAGACAATGAGCTTTACATTGGTTGGACTGATAACCTAGTAGAGCGAGTAAAACATCATAATAGTGGTCAAGTTACTTCAACTAGAGGTAGAATGCCACTGATACTTGTTTATTATGAAGCATGCCTTTCAAAAGAAAAGGCAATTGAACGAGAAAAACAATTAAAAACAGGATACGGCCGCAAATATATCATGCGACGTATTAATAATGCGGGATGATGAAGTGGTATCATGCGACACTCTGAATGTCGTCTCCTAGGTTCAAGTCCTAGTCCCGCAACAATTCATTGCCACATCTAGAAGCACAAATCATGGTTCTGACCTGCTAATATGTGTATATGGAACAATTTCTAGTAATTATTCGAGGCGCACCAGCTAGTGGAAAAACTACAATCGCAAAAAGATTTAGAGACTATAGCAAAAAGATAGTCTGGCTAAAAGTCGATAACTTTAAAGATTTTTTCTCTGCCGATGCTGCACTAGAAGAACAAAAAGATGTAGATGAAACTGCTTTAGCTTCCCTTTGTCATTTACTAGATAAAGGTTATTCGGTAGTTATGGAAAAAATCTTTTATGATCCATTCATCATCCCACTTGCTATTCAAGAAGCTAACAAAAGGAATGTCAAAGTTAAAGTGTTTCAAATTCAATGTGATGATGAAATATTAATAGAAAGAGATTCTACTAGAGAAGGAGTAAAAGAAGGCTGCAGAAAGCCAATGGGAGACGACATAAAAAACATATCCCATCATTTAGACCAAACAGTTATCAAGGATGCAATAATTCTGGATACAGGGAGAATTTCGGTGGATGAGTGTGTCTTAAAAATTAATGAGGAACTAAGTAATTAAAGTGATATAACATGAGGTAGTCTGCTGCCGCCTAAAACCTATTGAGGCGGTTTAGGTTATAAGAACCTGATAAAATCCAGTCATGAGCGATAGTTTATATCTAACCATCTCCGACACAGACTTTGATCCATCATTTGTCATGGGTGATGTGTCTAACTACGCTACTCGCATCGCCTCACGTGGGATAGTAGCAGATGGAGAGAGCATTGCTCTCCTAAATGTTTCCAAACTAGCCTTCTACAAACTTCCAGGAGGCGGAGTAGAAGAGAGTGAGACTCCAGAGATAGCATTTAAAAGAGAGATCATGGAAGAGGTTGGATGTGACTGTAACATCAGCTATAGTCTAGGAGAAATCGTAGAATATCGTGATGGCTTCAAGCTCAAGCAAACTTCACATATTTTTGTATCCGATCTAGTAGGGCAAGTCGGCTCAAATCACCTAGAGCCAGACGAGCTCGCAGAGGGTTTTGAGGTCATGTGGGTCACTCCCATCGAGGCTATCAGGTTGCTAGAATCATCGGCGCCCACAGACTACGAAGGTAAGTTTATAATCAAAAGAGATCTAGCAATAATAAATAGTTATATAGGAGGTCTATGAAAAAGAAACTAGTAGCAAAAGAAGTAGAAGAATGTTGTAAGGCAGGGGAGTGCTGCAAAGATAATTGTTGTAAAAATGAATCTCGCGCTCATGGCGCATCAGGTGACACGGTATATGGGATGGGAGTGGTAGGAGCTTTTGTCTATTTCTTTCCCCAAATCACAAGTATCACTAGTTTCTTCATGGTACTTATCAAAAGTATCTTTTGGCCAGCAATACTAGTCTTTGAAGCACTAACACTTTTAAAACTTTAAAAAATTAGAAGTTTAAATCTTCTGGCATGGGCTCAGGTGGGAGGAATTCGGAACCGTCATCATTCTTTACGTATGCCTCGGCTTTTAGCCATTCTACGTATGTACAACCAGTAGCTTCTTTTTTGTCGCGGTCCCAGCCAGCAGTACTACATTTCTTCATTTTCTTGCCTGCTGCTGTAGTATAAAGCACTAGCTTCTTGCCACATTCTGGGCAGTCTTCATCTAGTTTTTCGGTTGTACCATTGATCCACTCTATATAGTCACAACCTTCGGCTTTTTTAAGTTCTGCGTTCCAAACGTTCGTGGAGCATTTCTTCATCTTTTTACCAAAACGAGTTACATTTAGTACTAGTGGCTTACCACATTTAGGACATTTTTCATCTAGCTCTTGAGGTTTTACTTCTAACCATTTGACGTAATCACAGCCTTCGTTCTTTTTGGTTTCTGGATTCCAGGAACCTTTAGAACAGCGCTGTAATTGGCGGCCAGTCTTGGTTTCTGCAACTGGTGATAGGTCTGATCCACATTTGGGACATTTGTCTTCCATTCCTACATAGTATAGATTCTTATCGGTTTTGTCTATAACCATGTTGACATTCGTGTAACATTGGGGGATATTGGATGTATGAAGAAAATTACCACTAAAGGGATTGAGATAGGGGTTATCAATAAGAATGAGGACGATTACATCTCTCTAACAGATATTGCTAGATATAAAGGACCAGATACTGGCATAATAATTTCTCATTGGTTGAGCACTAGATATACTGTCCAGTTGATGGGAGTATGGGAACAATTACATAATCCCAATTTTAATATTACGGAATTCAGTAACATTAAAAACGAAAGTGGTTCAAATGGGTTTGTCTTATCAGTCAAAACTTGGCGCGAAAAAGTTGGTGGAACTGGAATTATTGCAAAAGCTGGCAGATACAACTCAGGCACTTTTGCTCACAGAGATATTGCATTCGAATTTGCAAGTTGGATCAGTCCAGAGTTTAAACTTTATCTAATTAAAGAATTTCAAAGATTAAAAAATGAAGAAAACGATAGGATCTCTACAGGTTGGGATGTCAAAAGAACTCTCACTAAAATGAACTATCACATACATACGGAAGCGATCAGAAACAATTTGGTCCCGCAAGAGTTGTCCACAAATGAAAAAAGTATGATCTATGCAAATGAAGCAGATATCCTCAACATGGCAATATTCGGTATGACAGCTGCATCCTGGAAGAAGCAAAATCCAAAAAAGGAAGGAAATCTTCGAGATTATGCAAGAGTAGAGCAATTGGTAGTTTTGGCCAACCTAGAATCTCTCAATGCCGAATTTATCAAGTCGGGTCTCTCTCAGTCTATTAGGCTTGAAAAATTAAATACAACCGCGATATATCAAATGAAAGCTATTTTGGGTACAGCTAGTCTTAAGAAATTAATTAAGATTTCAGAGTCTTAAATATGTCCTATTTTGTCTATATGCTACTTTGTCAGGATGGGAGTTTTTATTTGGGCTCAACTGACAATGTGCAAAAAAGATTTTTCAAACATGAGCTCGGCAAAGGAGCCAGCTACACTCGTAGCCACAAGCCAGTCAAAGTAGTCTATACAGAAGAACTAGTAGATAAGTCCACCGCTCTCAAGCGCGAGTATGTACTCAAACAGCTGACACATAAGCAAAAAGCTCTCCTAACTACTTGACTTCGGGTAGTATTGGGTTAATACTTGTATTATGGAACCTACAAAAATAGTTCTTTTCAGACACAAACAAATTCGAAGAATTCTTCAAAATGGAGAATGGTGGTTCTCTGTGGTAGATATTATTAGCGTCCTGACAGACAGTGAAGACTCCAAAGATTATTGGTATCGGATGAAAGTAAGGGTCAAATTTGAAGATGACTTTCAGTTATCGACAATTTGTCGACAACTGAAATTAGAATCTGTAGATGGTAAAAAATATGCTACAGACTGCGCAAATGCAGAGGGGATCTTCCGCATAGTACAGTCTATCCCGAGCCCAAAAGCGGAGCCACTCAAAAGGTGGCTAGCCAAAGTAGGCTATGAAAGGATTCAAGAAATAGAAGATCCAGAACTAGCTACCAAGCGCACCCGCATGCTATACAAAGCCAAAGGTTATCCTGATGATTGGATCGAAAAGAGAATGCGGGGGATTATCATCCGCGAAGAGTTGACCAAAGAGTGGCAAGAAAGGGGAGCAAGAGATGATAGAGATTATAAAATCTTAACTGCAGAAATCTCCAAAGCGACTTTTGGATTGACTCCCAGCAGTTATAAAAAACTCAAAGGATTAAAAAGAGAAAACCTACGCGATCACATGAATGATTTCGAGCTCATCTTTACTATGTTAGGTGAAAAAACTACCACAGAAATTCATAAAAACGAAGACTCTAAAGGCATGTCCAAATTAGCTGAGGACGCAAATATCGGAGGCTCGATTGCTGGAGAAGCTCGTGTAAAAATTGAGAAAAAGCTGGGCCGGTCAATCATCACAAATTCAAATTTCAAGAAATTAAAAAAATAGTTGTTATAATCACCTCATGATTTCAAGTATTTCCGCCAAACGCATCCTAGTATATGGTGACTCCTATGTCTTTGGCGTGATCCCGGGGGGGAGTGGTGCCCGCTATGACGCCTCTACTCGCTATACCGGTGTAGCCCAAAACTATCTAGGTAGCGACTACGACATTTTAGAAGCTGGTCTTCGTGGCAGGACAATTTCTGGCGAAAATGGTTACTTCCCTCATCGCAACGGGCTCATGCAATTTGATGGGATCATAGGTAGTCACTTGCCACTTGATTTAGTATGTTTAGCTCTTGGCACCAATGATTCAAATAGTTCTAGAGATCAGAGTCCACAGGTCATGGTAGAAGGGTATATCAAATATCTTCGCTCGATCTCTTGGTGGGCCAAGCATCTAGGATTCCCCAAGCCTCGCATTGCGCTCATCGCCCCACCAGAAATCAACGAGCCAGATTCGATCAAAGTCTTTAAAAATATTTTCAATGGCTCATCACCTAAAATCATTGAGTTTCGTAAACTGCTCAAAGATTTTGCTACAGAAAATAAAGTTTTATTTTTCGATGCTAGCGCGCACTGCGCAGTATCACCACTTGACGGTGTCCATTTAGATATAGAAAATAATCGTTTACTTGGGCGAGCTTTCGCCCAGTTTATCAAGGAGGTATTATGAAGCTAGTTGTTGCCTCAGACGAAAAGACTCCTTTAAATGATTATGTTATTTCATATTTAAAATCTCTGGGTCACGAGCTTGTTTTAAAGGGGGATCTAGATTCCCCAAATGGTAAATGGGCAGACATATCTATGGACGCCGCCGAGCTTGTTACATCCAGTCAGGTAGACATGGGGATTATCTTTTGCTGGAGTGGGACAGGTGCCTGCATGTCGGCCAACAAAGTAAAAGGTGCAAGAGCTGCTCTATGTATCTCTCCCCAAATTGCAGGACTGGCGCGCAAGTGGAACGATGCCAATATCTTAGTGATGGGCAATGTAAACACTTCAAACGAAACTGCCAAAGAAATAATTGACACTTGGTTCGCCACCTCTTTTGATGAGGAAGGCTTAGACCAAGCTCACAAACTAGACACTATATGACGAAACCAAAAATCATAATCATCCCAGGAAATGGCGGATCGCGCGTAAACACTGATCATTGGTATGCGAGTCTTGCTGGTGAACTGCGGGGTAGGGGATACGAAGCTATCGCAGAAGACATGCCAGATCCTGTGGCAGCTCATGCAAATATCTGGCTCCCACACATCAAAAATGTATTTAAAGCCGACGAAAATACTATCATCATCGGCCACTCATCAGGTGGTGTCGCCGCCCTACGCTACCTAGAAAATCACAAACTTTTTGGAGCCATCATAGTAGGAGTCAATTACACTGATCTTGGCTACGAAGACGAGAAAGAAAGTGGTTATTATTCAACGCCTTGGGACTGGAAAGCCATCAAAGCAAATGCAGGATGGATAGTGCAATTTGCTTCGACTGATGATCCCTTTATAAATATTTCTGAGCCACGTTTTATCCATGACCAAATAGACACAGAATATTTCGAGTTATCAGATAGAGGTCATTTTATGATAGAGCATAATCCAGCAAATAAAGCCTTCCCAGAAATCATTCAATTGATAGAATTAAAATCTCAGTTACTTACCAAATAAAAATTGTGCCCCACATAGTTTATTCTTTTAAGTTTTGCAAAATGAGTCTGTAATTTTGCTTCAAATGCCAAAAAATCATTTTTTCTAAAACTATGGGAAGCATAGTTAAATATTGTGGATCCATTCTTCTTCAGTGATTGACTAATTTGATTTAGAAAAATTCTACTACTTACAAAACTAGGCACATCATCACCACCATACAAATCTACGATTATCAGGTCATACTTAGATCTATTTTTCCTCATAAATATTTTGGCGTCATTTACTATTATCTTTCTCATAATATTTTCTGATATTCCAAAGTAATTTTTAGCTACCTCCACCACTTCTTTTTCTAATTCTACAAATGTAGTTTTTGTTAGAGGCATTTCATGCTCAAATATTTTTGCAAGATTTCCACCGCCTAGTCCCAGAACAAGCACTTGAGTTATTTTATGGTTCTTAAGTCCATAATTATTTAATATCTTCTTCCAATACCTTAGATAATGATTATTAGTTTGAGGGTATCCATCCAAATCCAACTTTTTTTGACCAAATATTTCTCTGACCTCAATCACCGTGCCAAGTGAGCTAATTTGTTTAAAAATTGTAATAGGTAAAAATAAGGATAGCCATCTCATATGTAGTAATTTTATACTTAATCAGTCACAATGGACTAATGAAGAAAGAAAGTAAATTTAAAAAGTTTCTAAAAACAATCGGACCAGGAATTATTAGTGGTTCAGCAGATGATGATCCCTCGGGTATAGCTACATATAGTCAGTCAGGTGCTTTGTTTGGCTTTGGTCAGCTCTGGACAGCATTTTACATGTTGCCATTTCTAATCACTGTTCAAGAAGCCTGTGCCAGAATAGGAGCTGTCACTGGTAGGGGTATCGCTGGAGCAGTTAAAAGACATTTCTCCAAACGTGTTCTCATAGTAATGGTTTTCGCCGTACTAATAGCAAATATTATAAACATTGGGGCAGACATTGGCGCGATGGCAGCTTCGCTCCAGTTAGTGACTCCCATTCCTTTTTCCTTGTTAACTATAGTTATTACCATTAGCATTTTGATCTTAGAGATCTTTACGTCATATCGGACCTACTCAAAAATTCTCAAATGGCTCGCACTTTCTTTGCTTGCCTACCCGCTCACTTTGGCAATCATTAATGCACCATGGTCGATAATACTCCCAGCTACCATAACTCCACATTTTGAATTTAGCCTGCCATTCCTTTTGCTAATCACCGGAATCTTGGGTACTACCATTTCCCCATATGTATTTTTTTGGCAAGCATCTGAGGAAGTCGAAGAAGTGCGGTCCAAAAAAATGATGAAATATGGTATCCCACAGCTAACATCTAGGTTTGTGCGCGATTTTCGTTTTGACACTATCTTTGGCATGATCTTTGCTGAGCTAGGTACATGGTCTATCATCATAGTAGCCGCCACGGTCCTAAATAGTAATGGTATTACAGATATTAAAACCGCAGCCGATGCAGCTTCAGCTTTGGAGCCCCTTGTTGCAGGTTTCCCAAATGCAGGATATCTTGCCAAGCTTATCTTTACAGTCGGAGTTGTAGGCTTGGGATTTTTGGCTATACCTGTGCTTGCTGGATCAGCTGCCTACGCTGTCTCGGAATCACTGGGATTTCGTGACGGTTTGAACCTTAAATTCAAACAGGCACATGGCTTTTACCTCACTATGATCCTAGCAACCGTTGTAGGGCTAGGTATCAACTATATTGGGATCGATCCTATCAAAGCCCTAGTTTATGCAGGAGTTATAAATGGATTTGTGGCAGTACCTCTCATTTATTTGATTGCCAAAATTAGTAGCGATCAAAAGATCATGGGTAAATACAAGAGTGGTCTACTCTCTCGTACGTTAATTTGGATTACTTTCTTTGCTATGGGAATAGCTGCAATCGCAACCGTTTACATGTTGTTAGTTGGCTAGCTTACCTATTTTAAATGTAGAGAGCAACTCTGCTACTCCGATATGCTTTTTGATTTTGTTGTATAGCTCGCTAGTTTCTTTACCACACCCAGTCAGGTATTTGGTGCCCTTTGGATGTTTGTCGGTAAATGCTGAGACGTCATATACATTGCCGTCTATCGCCATCCAGCAATTGTCACCGGTTGCATGCTTGGCTACTTCGGTGAGTCCGTAAGACATTTCGGGCTTTGGGGTAGGGGTAGCATTTCGCGCTCTGTACTGACCTTTAGCATAAAAGGCTCCTGCAAAACCTACAGCCAACAAGACGGTGAAAATGATAAATACTTTACTTGAACCTTTTTTTGTTTTTTTGGGCATAAATATATCCTCCTACCTCAATTGTAGTCAAACTATGATTTTATGCAATACAGTAAAAAGCCAGCAAAAACCCCGTCTTGCGACGGGGTTTATTGCTTTTATTAATAATCTAAATTGCTAAAGATTAGTAACTGGAACGGCCATAGGATGAGCCACCACCACGATTGTTGTCGCGGTTGCCACCGTATGAGGAACCACCTTGTGGGCGGCCTCCACCAAATGAAGATCCACCACGACTATTGTCGCGAGGTTCCATTGGGCGAGCTTCGTTTACAACGATTGAACGACCATCTAGGTCCTTACCGTTGAGTTCAGCTACAGCTTTTTGGGCTTCTTCCTCAGTACTCATCTCAACAAAGCCGAAGCCTTTTGAGCGGCCAGTTGCACGGTCAGTTATGACACGAGCACTGACAACAGTACCTACCTGGGAGAATAGGGCTGATAATGAGTCGTCAGTTGTAGCCCAGGCTAAACTGCCGATAAATAGTTTGGTTGCCATGTGCGGCACCTCCATAAACGCGTGCCACCACTTATCACTCAAACTAACAGGGAATTAATCACTATTGTTGGGAAAAGCATGTACACATAAATAACTAGGACGTAGTATAGCACATATTTGCCCCTCGCGTGTCAAATTTTCGGAAATTAAGGTTTCTTGAACAGATATCTGATATATACCTTTTCTCTCTTCTTGAGGGCATTATAAACATAATTAGAACCTTTTGTACCTGCAAATTCGTAAAATTGAGATCTAAATATTTTTGGAATATTCTCATTTATTAACCGTTCTTTGTTTTTACTAGACAAGGCTAGAGATACACTCACTGCTTCTGTGATATCCTCTTTTTCAACTAGTTTTAGACTTAGTCGCTTTATTTGGTCATTCCATTTGGGAATTTCCTCTGATTTTCTAAGGTCAGCATAAGCAAAATAGCCACCAGGTTTTAATGTTCTACTAACTTCATTGAAAAAACTAATCAGATCTGGATAATTTCCAGAAGCTTCAAGGTTAACAATAATGTCGAAAATTTCATCTTCAAAAGGTAGTTGTTGAGCATCGCCAAGTACAAAAGATGCATTTTTAAAATGATATTTAGATTTACAGAAAGAAATTGCTTGCTTAGTTATATCTAAACCTATTATATTTTTGAGATTAAAATAGCTTGAGTAGTAATAAATTCCACCTCCTCGACCGCAGCTCACTTCCAACATAGTCTTATTAGTTAGATCAATATCTTTAACTAAACGATCGTAAGACTGTATGTTGTATCTATCATTTTCATCTTCTTCTTTTAAATTCAATACTGTTGAATCATTATGGTATCCATAGTTCATAAATCTCATGAGACCCTTTTTATCTATTATCGAAATTAGTTCGTACCAAATATAGGTATATATTTTCTTAAAATTTTTTGATTTATAAAAAAGGTCTAGTAGTTTTTTATTCATATTTTAATTAACTTTACCTGATAAACCATCTTCGATCAATTATTTTTATCTCTAATCTTGGTTATGCCAGGCCAGGCGGTCAAGATGGTGGTAAGTAGGATAACGATGCCAAGTCCCAAGTGGAAGCTATTTATCCCAGCACCGTCAATCGCTGTACCAGCCAGTATGTTTACAAAAAAATGAGGTAGCGTGGTCATGAATGCTAGGGTGGAAAGGGTCGTAGCTCTATGCCTACTATCTATATGTTCGTTTACCACACTAGATGTCCATGGGTCTCCTAGATGGCCAGCAGTTTCTAGTAAAAACATCGTAGCTATTCCCCACAAGTTAAACATGTAGGTAGAGGCGACAAATGCTACTCCGCTTAAAATATTTAAAATTCTCAGTCCCCAGTAATCTCCTAGCATCTTGCGAATTTTTGGCATATATGACACCGTGAAGATATTAAATATTGCCATGCCCGTATATACGAGCGCCAGCTCCTTGTTCTTTAGTCCAAAGTTAAATGCCATGGCAGGTTTAGACAAACCCCAGTCATAAAGTTGAAAAACTGTGATAATCATAAAGGCTGGGATTATAAAAGGTTTTAGTTTTACGCTCCAAAGCTCTTTAAATCCAATAAGCATTTCTTTTAAGTGGAACCCTATCATTTTCTTGTCAGTCTGTACTAGCTCATACTTGTCTCTTAACGACATGGCGATAAAGATGGAAATTCCTAGGGTCAATGCTTCTAGGATATTTGGCAATCTAAAATAAACATCATAAACAAATCCGCCTATTGGCACAGCTACGATGTAAGCTAGTAATGAAAATTGGATTTTTGTAGCAACCAGCTTGTCCCAGTGAGATTCTTGCTGAACAGCTTTCAAGCTGTCATAGACTATTGCTTCAATTGATCCAGATACGAATGCTCGGCCTATACTCATCAGTGTTAAGCCTACTATGAGTTGAAGTGCTGAAAGAGCAGTGGTCATAAATATAGCACCAGCTGTCTGCAGTATCATCCCAAGCACTACAGAAGTCTTGCGCCCATACTTGTCCGCAAAATAACCTGTTGGTATCTCAGCTAGAAGTCCTACCACTACGAGGTATGAAAATACATAACCAATTTGTGTGTACGTCAAAAACTTTGCCCAGTAAAAATACCAGATCGCTTCAATAAACCATAAGCTCTGTGCAAATCCAAATATCAAATATATTCGGGCATTAATGTTTTTCTTTAGTACTTCCCAGGGAATCTTCATCCCTAAATTATAATCTATTATTTATTTGATATAATCACACTATGAAAGGATTCTTAAACTTCATTCGCGAGCAAGGTGTCATGGGACTAGCCGTAGGCTTTATCCTCGGTGGCGCCATCTCTAAAGTAGTCGCTTCCCTCGTGACCGACATCATCAATCCACTAGTTGGCATCTTACTTGGCTTCACCGATAGTCTAGCAGATGCATCATTTTGGATACTTGGTAAACAAATCATGTGGGGTCACTTCCTCTCAGTTCTCATCGACTTTGGGATTATCGCAGCCGTCGTCTACTTCGGGGTCCATGGCCTAGGTCTAGACAAAATCGACAAACCTAAAGAAAAGAAAAAGTAATTCATGCATTTCAAGATATTTCATAATGCTGAGGGCGCCAAAAATGCTTACGGTCTCGTAGTTGTAATTGATGTTTTTAGGGCTTTTACTACAGAATGTTACGTAATGGCAAATGGTGCTGAAAAAATTATCCCAGCGGGAGATCTAAGCCTAGCATACAAGTTAAAAACTGAAAATCCAGATTTT
>CAJAUT010000012.1 GCA_903945195.1 uncultured bacterium | reverse complement strand
GATATTTATCAGCTTGAGGATTTGTGAAATCTAGGAGGTATTTGGGTGTGAGGTCTTTAAAGGAAGGATAGGAAGCAAATACAGTGAGTGGTTTGCCATTCTTTTTTACAACCCAGTCTGGGTGAGTTTGAAATAGTGCTGATTTTTTGTCTACCATAAATGGAGAGATCCACAAGCCGGTCTTGTAGTCGAGATTTTTTAATTCTTTGAGCATATCTAGCCAATGAGGAAATTTGTTAGAACTGGGTTTGTCCCAGTCGCCCCAATGGCACCAACCGTCGTCTAAGAGAATATGCTCAGGAACATATTTATGATTTTTGAATTTGTGTGCTTGGCTTAGGATGAGACTTTCGTCAATATTTGTGCCATTTGAGTGCCAACTACACCAGAGTGATATACCAGGTTTTTTAGTAGAGATAGATGATGGTTTTGTAAACACGGGAACTTGGATAGGGCAATAATCCCAATAAGGGAGCCTAAAGATATCTTTCTGTACGGGGCTCCATGATTGCCAGCCAAGCGGTAAGTTTTGCATCTATTACAGTATAATCTAGTTATGATAATGAAAGAACAGGTCTATGAAAAATTGAAAAAGGTGATGGATCCGGAGCTATTTATAGATATTGTGAGCTTGGGACTGATATATGATGTTGGCATACAGCCAGCAGCTAACGGCATACAGCAAATTAGGGTGATAATGACACTTACTACCCCCGGGTGTCCACTGGCACCTGTGATAGACCAGTTGGTACGAGAAGCCATAAAGCCACTAGGTGATTATGAGATAGTACTAGATCTAGTATGGGAGCCAGCTTGGACAAAAGATAGAATGTCGGATGAAGCCAAGTTGCAGCTGGGAGTGATATGAAGATAATTGTAGGTAGTACAAATCCTGTTAAAGTAGGGGCAGTTGAAGAAGCTTTTAAAAAGAATTTCCCTGAGTGCAGCGTAATAGGTCAAGAAGCAAGTAGTGGGGTAAGTGAGCAACCTAGAAGTGAAGAAGAGACTATAAATGGTGCAATAAATAGGGCCAAAAATTGTATTGCAGATAATGATTACGGGGTAGGGGTAGAGGGTGGAGTCTGTGTAATTAACAATAAAATGTTTGACTGTGCTTGGGTTGCAATAATTGATAAATCAGGAAAAATTGGACTCTCTGGGGGACTTTATTTTGAGTTGCCTCCCAAAGTTGCAAAGAAAATTGAAGAGGGTGGGGAGCTAGGGCCAATCATGAATGAGATGACAGGTGAAGAGAATGTGAAGCAAAAAATGGGGGCGATAGGGATATTTAGTAAAGGGCAACTCGATCGCAAGCAGGCGTATGTGCAGATTGTTTTGTCGGCAATGATCAAGTTTGTGAGTCCGGAATGGTTTGAATAAATTTATTAAAACATGTCTTAATCTATTTTTATTTGTGCGAGGCTCACTTCAGGAAAAATTTCCTCGTGATGGACTGCTCGTCATTTTTCTTTAAAGGTTCGACCCTGCACTGCATAAAAACAATTTATCCAAGTTTTTAGAAAAAATTTCTATATCATGTGGTAGCATAGGAGTATGCGGATATACATAGGGGCTGACCACAGGGGATTTGAAATAAAGGAAGGGCTTAAAACCTGGCTCTTGGAAAATGAGTTTGAGGTGGAAGATGTAGGATGTTTTGTATATGACCCAGACAATGATTATGTGGACTATGCACTTAAAGTAGCTGAAGCAATTGAAGGAGACGGGACGGAAGATAGAGGGATACTATTGTGTGGTAGTGGGCACGGCGTAGATATTGTAGCCAACAAATTCCCTCATGTAAGAGCAATACTAGCTTTTAATGATGAGGTGACAGTGCAGGGAAGACAACATGAGGATGCAAATATCCTCATCATTCCTACAGATTGGACGACAATAGAAGAAGCTATCGAACGCACGAGATTGTTTCTTCAAACTGAGAAAATGCAGACTGCAAACTATGATAGGCGAAGAGCTAGGCTTAACAATTTACAAATAAGATAAATATGATTACACCGATTATCATGGAGTCAGATCTAAAAGTGGTAGCGGCGAAGATGTTGTCTTTAAAAGAAAAAAAGATCGATAGGGTGCATATAGATATAGGAGATGGTTTGTTTTCTGATCTTCTAACTATTGCCCCATCTGATTTGCAGGAAATTG
>CAJAUT010000011.1 GCA_903945195.1 uncultured bacterium | reverse complement strand
GCCTGGGAGGAGAGATCACTACCTCTAACCACCTGCCAGTAACTAAGGCGCAAGATAATAAGAGCAATGCTAAATAAAAAACCTAAAAATAAATACTTGATACGGTCGTGCATAAAGACATTATAGTCTAGCGAGAAGCAACATTTGAAACAGAAGGCAAAGAGGCGATATTGCCAGTACTTACAAAGCCAGCGGCTTCGATCCTAGCACTGAGCTGTTTGATACTACCAGCACTTGCCACTTCGGCTTTTAAAATAGTATTTTCGTTTTGAAGCGTAGCTATATCACGCGAAAGGTTTGAGACTACTAGAGACTCGTCGAGAGATCTATTGGTTAACGTGACATTGCCTAAAACTAGGGCAACTATGATAAACGATAAGAATTTAATTATTTTCATAATATCCTTTTGGCTACGCGCAACTTGGCGGAGCGAGAACGAGGATTTTTGGCTACTTCGGTTGTCCCAGCTTCTATAACACCACTAGTAATGATTTCGATTTGACCAGCGGACTCTGCATCGTTCATCCAGTTTTTGACAATGCGATCCTCTAGGGAGTGAAAAGAGATGACGCAGATAATGGCATCCTTTTTAAGGTAGCTCAAAGCCGAGGGCAGAGCGGCTTTGAGCTCCAATCTTTCACTGTTGACGGCCATACGAAGTGCCTGAAATACTTTGGTGGCTGGGTGGATGCCACGGGAGCGACCAACTGTCTGAATGATTAGATTGGCCAAGTGTTCTGTAGTTTCGATTTTTCTGATGAGCCTCTCTGAGCAGATGGCGCCTGCAATGCGCTTGGCATTTCCTTCTTCACCTAGTGTCTCAAAAAGCTCGACTAGTTCGTTTTTGCCAAGACCCCCTACCAGATCGGCGGCGGTGACACCCAGTCTTTTGTCCATGCGCATATCAAGCGGTGCGTCGTAGCGAAAAGAAAAGCCGCGCTCTGGGGTATCGAGCTGGTAACTACTGACACCTAGATCAAACAAGATGCCGTCAAATTTGCCTTCGAGCAAGTTTTTGTCTTTGTCTAATGCTTCTGAAAATGCATAGTTGACTGGAGTAAATGATTTGATAAAGCCTTCTTTGGTGACGCGCTCGATGGCGATGTTTAGGAGATCTATATCTCTGTCGATCCCTACTACTTCAGCACCAGCTTTGAGTAACCCTAGAGCGTGACCTGCGTAGCCAAGAGTGGCATCGATGAAACGTTTGCCGGCCGTAGGATCTAGGTAGTGGATGACCTCATCTAGCATGACTGGTGTGTGGAGTGGGTATGGCATATTTAGATTCCTAGCTCCGAGAGTGAAGCGGATAATTCGTTTTCGGCAGAAGATAAGCCATCGACATATGCGTGATAGGTAGCTTTGTCCCAGATTTCGACGCGAGTCAAAGCACCAGCAAAAACTACATCTTTTTTGATACCTGCAAGGCTAATGAGATTTTCTGGAAGTAAAGTTCGGCCGAGCTTGTCCGTATCAAGCGGAGTGGCGTTGTAGGTGAGCAAACGTAAGAAATCTCGCGCTGGTTTGCTCGTAAGTGGTAGAGCTTCGAGCTTGGTGACTAGTTTGTTCCAGGACTCGCCGGTAAAGATGAATAGGCAGCCATCGAGACCTTTGGTGACGACTGAACCAGGGGTGAGTTCGGTACGAAAAGAAATGGGGATAGATACACGATTTTTTTCGTCTAACGAATGATAATATGTGCCTATAAACATATAAGACTATCTCCCACTTATTCCCACTTGGTTAAGAATAGATTAAATTGATATAGTTGTCAACGGTTTTGTACTAGCAAATCTCTGTTTGTTATACTTACCGAATAGTACCCGAAATTCACTCTATGGGTCTAGAAAATGTAAGTACTAAATTTTAGCGTTGAAAATTATTTTTGAGAAAGTTCTAGGACTAGTGGGAACTCTTTGAAGATGCTGCCGCAGTGGCCGCCACTTGGCACGACAATCAGCTCGCTGCCAAGCTTTTCTGCGAACAGTGGGGGCTGCGAGGCTGGTACATAAGGATCATTGTCTCCGTAAACCACATAGGTTTTACTCAGGATTTGGGATTTGATTTTAGTGAAATCAAAGTCGTAGTTGTAAAAGGTTTTGTTGGTGGGATAAAACTGCCAGATCTCTGGACGATCTGGCATATCAAAAAATGGTGACACAAAGATTGCGCCTGCAACCTTAAAATCATATTTTTGCAGCATGTGTAGCATAAAAATGGGAGCCGAAGAATGACCGATAAAGAAAAATGGCTCATCCCCTACTTTTGACAAGATATTTTTGACGAAAAAATCTTCCCATGTAGATAAATTTTGCTTGGGAGTGAACTCAGATATTTTGGCTGGGCCAATTTTTGTCACTTCATCCCAGTCATCGACCGGGAACTGTTTGAGAATGACTTCATTACCTTTTGCTTTAAGTTCTTTTTCTAGCCAGCGGAACCAGTTTTCTTCTGGAGAGCCGTATGATCCATGCATGATCAAATATTTCATAAAGAAATTATATCAGTTTGATAAATTCTTTTTCGGTAAAGCCCGCGTCTGCAATAATTGCCTTAGTGATGCCTTTACCAAGATCTTTACCTCGATGGACCGGGATTGTTACCATTCTCTTTGATACTGGGCTCTGATATGTTTGATGACTACCCGATGATCTTTTGTAAATGAAACCTTGCTTCGTGAGTATTTTGATTAATTTGACTGCTGTTAATACCGGCAATTTAGACATATGCTAACGGGTTATTTTTACCAAAAATAGTAGCTGCATCAAAGGATTCGATCATTTCTAGCCCGGATTCGCGTGGGATATCCATACCCTCATCACGCATAACTTGTAGATGTAAAGTAATGGCTTCCCGGAGATTTATCCTAGTATCTTCAACGGTTTTGCCTGTAGTGTGACATCCAGGAAGAAGTGGTACCATACCATGAAAACCACTCCCATCTTTTTTGATAACAACCCTATATGTGAGTACTTTTGCTGGTTTCATACGCCCTAGTATACACTATAGACTTACTCGGCGGTGACGAGGAAGACTGAACTAGTGGAGGAGGCGGTTACAGCGTCTGTAGCGAGTTTGCCAGCTAGTTTTTTCCAGGTAGTACCTGTCCATTCGTACATCGTTGGATTTATGTGCTCACCTGCTGGGAGTTTGATGGTGACGGAGGCGGTACCTTTGATCGCAGTTTGAGTGAAGTAGCTATATGGGCCTGAGACAACTTTAACACCCTCTGGAAGGCCAGCTTTTGGATAGCCAAAGTTTTTCATGGTGATGATGACACCGTCTTTTTTAAGTGCAGTCTTGGTTAGAGCGACAGAAAATCTGCCGTCGGTTGCAGAAAAAGTAGGATCTGCGGGATCAAAATGTAGATAGTTCCAGCTCTCTTTGAGCCTAGTCTCGCCGTAGGTCACTGTGATAGAGCCCCCAGTGACACCTTCGTGATAGGTCACTTTGCCACCACCAGATTTGCTCCCTAGCAAGATTGACTTAACAATAGGCTGAGTCGCAGAACCAAGTGAAATACTACCTAGCGCGCCTTCTTGCTTACCACTAGCGTTGTAGATCATCTCATACTCCATCAGGCCAGAGGTTGGGGCACTAGAGACAGCGATATCTAGGCTGCGACCTGTGTCGTCAGGTGACAAGGTAATAAATGGACGCTCGGCGATAGGTAAGACATTGATGGGGAGATCGATTTTGGTGTCCTCTTCTACAACTGTAGTTTTGGTCGATTTTTTTGTAAGGAGGAAGATGCCAAGAACTAGAACTAGTATGACACTAACGACTGCGATGATTGTATTTTTTTTCATTATTTTAGTTTAGCAGAAATATATTCGTTTAACTTGTCGATAGCGACGCGCTCTTGCTGCATAGTGTCGCGATCGCGGACAGTGACCATAGAGTCTACTAGCGTGTCGTGGTCGATGGTCACACAAAATGGAGTACCAATCTCGTCTTGGTATAGATAACGTTTACCTATATTTCCCCTTTCGTCCCAAGCAGTGCGGAAGGTTTTGTTTAGATCGTCAAAGACAGCTCTGGCACGAGTTACGATACTATCGTTGTTTTTGACTAGTGGGAAAACGGCTGCAGTATAAGGGGCGAGTGTAGGAGATAGTTTAAGAACTGTGCGATGATTGGCCTCGTCGACCCAGTAGGCATCGCAGAGCACCATGAGGACCAAGCGATCTATACCGACCGCTGGCTCGATGACGTGAGGGACAAATTTTTCGAGAGTATACGGATCTGTGTAAGACAAATCTTTGCCACTATGTTTGATGTGCTGATTTAGATCGTAATCTGTACGGTAGGCTAGACCCCAGAGCTCTTTGAAGCCAAAGGGATAGTTGTATTCTAGGTCGACAGTCTTTTTGCTGTAGAAACTACGCTCTTGATCATCATGCTCTCTGACGCGCAGATTTTCTTCATTTATACCTAAAGTGTGGATGACAAAACCTTTTATGGCATTGAGCCACTGATCAAATAGTTTTTCCCAGTTTTCGGTTTTTGGATTGAAAAAGTACTCGATCTCACCCTGCTCAAACTCGACAGTGCGAAAGATCGACTGACCTTTGGTGATCTCGTTGCGGAAACTTTTGCCCATCTGGCCTACACCAAAAGGAAGCTTGACGCGGCTAGAGTCCAAGATATTTTTGAAGTTGATAAAAATCCCCTGAGCTGTCTCGCCGCGCAGATAAGCAAGGTCGGCGGTCTCTGCCAAGATACCTAGATGGACTGGGAACAAGAGATTGAAAGATCTAGCGTCGGTCAAATCGGTGCCGCCACAAGTGGGACATTTGATTTTGTTGTCTTTGATGATTGCGGTCAGTTCTGTCAGTGATTTGCCTTCGACTTTGATGTCTAGTTTGTCTTCGATCAAGTGATCGGCGCGGGTACGACCATGACATGTCTTGCAGTCGACCATGGCATCGGCGAAACTGGCTACGTGACCAGATGCTTCCCAGACTTTGCTACTAGAGATCACGGAGGAGTCTAGACCGACCATGTCGTCGCGACGTTCGATAAAACGATCCCACCAGAGATCTTTGATTTTTTTCTTGAGACTGGCACCTAGGGGACCATAGTCCCAGGTGTTGGCAAGGCCTCCGTAGATGTCGGAGCCGGCGTAGAAGAAGCCGCGGCGCTTGGCGAGACTAGTTATATCTGCGAGTGTGGTCATGCGATTATTTTAGCATGAAGATAATGTAATAGCTGACAGTGCCTAGGAAATTTAGGACTTATTTTTTGACTTTTTCTTATTTTTTTCTGTATTTAATATTTCCAAAGCTGTTTGCGCATCTTCAGGGGAAGCAAATTGTACTCCTGTTTTTTTTCGGTCAGAACTACCTGCTAGGTCAATCACGCAGCGTGGGATAGAGCCGGCTAGAAATACGGACGCAAATATGTTTCCATCCCCCTTTTCATCAAGCACCACAGTGAGAGAATCTTTGTCGTCAATCTTAAAGTTCCTTGACGACACTTTGAGTCCACCTATTTGCTCAAATCCTCTTTTTTGCATTCCACAAATATACACATTGAATGTGTGTTAGGCAAGACTCAAATCTAGTGGTGGTCTATTCGTTAGCTACGACCTAGGGGAGCTCCTGCCTTTGAAAGTGAACGCTCTAATTCTCTAGAGAGATTATTTAGAGTTACTAGCATTTGTGGTACCATATCCAGATCATCAAATCTGATATCGTCTACATCATCTAGCTGAAATCCAGCAGTCCAGCCATCATATCTACTAGAAAAGGCCCTGGAGGCTCTTCTATCTTCAACACATTGTGTTTCTAATACGTGAGGATCAGAGTCTGAGACTTTAAAATTCCTAGATGTATCAGCTCCCATTTCTGGCTTTGTGCCAACATCATGTCCCGCTTGGGAAGGATTAAAAGCTCTATCTGTATGTCTCATAACTTAATCTCCAATATTGTATTTAAAGTATTTTACCCTACCTGTCTAGTGCAGAGCCAATTTGGGGCGGAGTGGACGGTCGAGGAGAGTGTCGATATATTCATCTATTGTATCGTGCTCCGGTATTCCGGTTTTCCAGTTTTCCAGTGAGGTCAGATAACCTAGGAGATACAAAAGACGGACTTTGAAGCGGAGCAGATACTCGGGAGTCTCAAAACGGGAGAGATTGGCTAGTGCGGTAACGAGTAGCTCGTACACCTCCTCGTGCGGGTCGTGCTCGACCGTGAGCCTATCTACTAGCTCCCCTATCTGGAAAAGACGAGAGATATTGGCGAGACTAGTTTTACTGATATGGTGCCCATCCAGTAGCTCCACACTTGTGAGCGTGCGCCTATCATTTTTTTCAAAGAGTTCGAAACGGATGTGTGAAAAAAGATCTATCTGACTCCCCCTTTTGGATTTGACGCTGCGGACACCTCTGGCATAGACTGAGATTTTGCCTTCTTCCAGGGTATAGATCGTGAGGAAACGGTCAGATTCTTTGACTATATGTCTATTGATGATGATGCCTGAGAACTTTTGGTACTTCATGAAATTTATTTGTTGAATATGTCTAGCACTTCTGAGTTTCTAATCAAGATAGTACGACCAGTCGTATACATGAGCCCTTTGTTGGGATTGTTTTCAAAACCAAGGTAGATTGTTTCAACTTTTCTAGATGCAATTTCTTTAATTGCTGGCTGCAAATCAGAATCTGAACTGCAGAGGATAGCAGTTTTAATGGTTTTATCACAGGCGTTTGCAACTAAATCAACGGCTATTTTGACGTCAACCCCTTTTTCGTGAAATATTGTTTTCTTTTTCCCATTTAATTTGACTTCTTGAGGTCTCACATTTCCACCAATGATTACTTGAATCCCGCTTTTTTCAAGATTAGATTTTTGAATGCGTTGCTTTAAAATAAGTTTTTTGGATTGATCGGCATTGTCTAAATGAAATCTTATCTTTGCGGAGTAATATCTTTTTTCTTGAATAACTAGGCCTTTTAAGGCCTTATCAAACAATCCACCATAATCAAAATTTTCTAAGTTAAGTTTTTGACCTGTCATACCCTGACTCTTGAGTACAGTTTTGAGATAATGTTTCAAGTTTTCTCCATCAATATAGAGAATTGTTTTGGACATATCATCATTTTAGCATTAAAAAACCTCGTCGAGCCGAGGCATAGACGAGGCGTTTATTGCTACAGTATATCACTCTAGGTCAACAGTTTCAACAAAAATGTCAGCGTGGCAGAATAATCTCCTGGTCGGAGTCGAGGGTATAGGTCTTGGGCTTGGCGGTACCGACTGTGATAGTGGTCTTGATATCTTTCGTACCTGGCTGCTTTTGGATCAAGAGATTGTAGTTGTCTCCTTTTACTACGCCAGCTGGCACGGTGTACTCGACTTCTAGTTTTTTGACGGATTCAGGACTTAGGATAAAGAAGCCTTCAAACACAGTCTTACCTAGATCTTCAGTGGTTGTACTATCTAGCTCGTAACCTTTGGCGCTCTTTAAGATCGAGCCCTTTGGCACGTAGATACGCTGCCAGGTGCGAAGCTGTCCATTTAGACAGAGTAGCCCGGCTTCTAGATTGCAGTTGTCACCTTTGCGAGGATTTTTGTAGGTGAGGATCAGTTTTTTGGTGAGGGAACCATCGCCATTTACTGTGACTGTGTGCTCAGTTTCTTGGGTCACAAACATATTGGATTTGGCTCCGGCAAAATTGGTATCGTTGATATGGAGATAGTCGCCGACATAATCATTGATCCTGCCTGCAGCACCTAGGACTTCGACCGCATTTTGTTTGTTTTCATCCTTGAAGTACATCAGTAGATGCTTTTCTTTGATACTTTCGGTAAAGATATTGAAGAACTCGGCCCATTTGGCTTTTGGTGAGCCCATCATGTTGGCAAGCATAGAGTTCATGAGAGGTCCTAGGATACTCTTTCTACCTTCACGGATCTCATAGGTAGGACGAGTAATGATGTTTTCGAGTTCATAGATGACCTGAGGACAGTCGCAGCGTGGATCTATCTCTGCACTGAACTTGCCACCATATCCAGGTACTCCTATTGGCCCTAGGACTTTGAGGATACGCACTGGCACCTCGGTGTCGATAGCCACGAGCGCGTCAAATTCTGGGGCGACGGATGATTCTTTCATGTAAGTCGTGAAGGTGTCCATAGAATCTTTAAAATCTGGCGAGAGATTCATGTCGCGTAGATTCCAGTTGTAGACAAGTGGCAGATATTTCTTGATTGGGTCAGGTGCTGGCACCTTTTTCTTGAACCCGGCGTCAAGCGTGTAGATATCTTCGGAGATGCCTGGGGTGATCTTGCCTTTGAGGATAGTCATGGTGGCATAAGCCGTGAGGAAGCCGCCGGTGGGGCGAAGCTCGGCATCGTTTTGGAACATAATCAAATACTTCTTTGGATCTGGATTGCCTAGGAGATCTGGTAATAGCTTGACGATAGGCTGGAATTGACCCAGTGACTCGGCAGCGCCAGCAACTGTAGTCTTCATAGTCAAGATTTTTTCGCGTACTGGCTTGCCCATGATGGTTTTTGGGTATCTATTTTCGTTGATCGACTCAAACTCTTTACTGACCTCTTTGAGTTTGGCGGAAATTTGATCCATTTGAGGCGCAATCTTTTCTACAGTTGTCGCGACAAAGATGATGCGATCTTCGGCAGTTTGTAAACCTAGATCTACAGTCTCTGTCCCACTAAAGCCCATGATGTCGGCATAAGGCTTGATAGCAGAGATCACCATATCGCCGATCTCTGTCCCCTTTTCTCCTGCAACAAATAGATGATCTACGTCTTTAAGATAGCTACCTAAAAGCGGCACATAGCGCAAAGGACCCACGGCGTCGTAGGATTTTTTGGCATCTGACAAAGCTGTCTTGGTATTTGCTAACTCGGACTCAGCAAGTGCAAGATCACGTGAAGCAAAGGCGGTTGAGGTAGCGGTCAAATGTGTCTCAATTGCACCTACTTTGTCGTAGGTGAACTTGGCAACAACTCCTAGCCAAACCGCGATGGCTAACAGCATGCAGCTTACAGCTAACAGGATTAGAAACCAGGGTCGTTTGAATAGAGATTTTTTTGATTTAACTGGGGTGATAAGTGAGTCTGTCATAGGTTGTACTACCCCATCTGTCTCATGAGCTTCTATGAGAACTTGTGAATCTACCACTTGCTGATCATTGCCTTCGGGGTTTTGCATAGGATTACCAGATCATTCCATAAACTAAGATTATTTACATATTCTGCGTCAAGGCCTACCCGCTTGTCAAAAGTGACTTCGTTGCGACCAGATACCTGCCATAGACCTGTGATACCTGGCTTGGCTTTTAACACAGTCTTCATCAGTTTAGCAGTTCCTGGATATTTTTGCACTTGTTCGTCGAGTTCGCGTGATAAATAGGCGCGAGGGCCGACCATAGACATATCGCCAACTAGGACATTGTAGATCTGAGGGAATTCGTCGATCGTCAGGGCGCGCAGAACCCTCCCTAGTGGAGTGATGCGAGGATCATCTTTGGCTTCGAGTTTCCAGTCCATTTTTTTGAATTTTTTGAGGAGATTTTTATCTTGATTGTGCAAGATATCATCGGCATCTATGACCATCGAGCGGAATTTGTACATAGAAAATGGCTTGCCGTCCCTGCCCACTCTTTTATGACGATAGATGATAGGGCCAGGTGAGGTCATGACAATGAGAAAAGGAACAACTAACCACACTGGCAAAAAGATCATGCCCAAGATGAGAGCGACTATGATATCGAGGGTTCTTTTGACTGCTGGGATGTAACTCATAGTTTATGTTTGTGACTCGATGAGTGCATAGAGCTCTTTGACTTTTGGAGCATCCTTTAGAGGTGCTACCAACATGTCGTCATCTGTTTCTACAACTATCACACCATCTAGGTCGATGAGTCCCATGATACCCGTTTTTTTGGTGATGATCAAAGAGTTTTTGACATTGATCAAATTGGCTTTACCGATGATTACGTTGCCATTTTCATCCTTGTCTAAGCCATGATATAGAAGTTCCCAGGTGCCTACGTCTACCCAGCCAAACTCGGCAGGCATCTCCCACTGAGTGCTTGAGGGAAGTTTTTCATAAAGTCCGTAATCGACAGAGAGCTTTTCAAATTTTGGATACTCAGTTTCCAAAACACTTTCAAATTCTTTAGTATCAACTGCGTTTGTGATGCGCTCAATGATCGCGTATGTCTCTGGAGCATATTCTTTGTAGAACTGCAAAAGCAAACTAGTTTTGGTAGCCATATATCCAGTGTGAATCAGGTAATTTTTTGAGTCAAAAAACTCTTGGGCTTTGGCTAGATCTGGTTTTTCTACCTGGCGAATAAATTCATAGACATCTGATCCTTTGTGAGTAGAGATCTTTTTGCCTATCTCTATCCAACCATTGTGAACGGTAGGGTAGGTAGCTACTGAGTCGATGAGGATCATCTTGTCACTCTCGCTTGCCAGTTCGGCAGCTTTAGTTAAAGCATCAAGGAAAACATCTACTTTTTTGACTAGATGATCTGCGCCCCAGAGCAAGACCATGACAGACCCTGGATTGCGTTTTTCGATGATAGAAGTAGCCAACCCTAGTGCTCCTAGATTGTCGCGCATGGCTGGCTCGAAGATAAAGTTTTCGCTCGGAATCTCGGTGGCTTGCGTTTTAATTTGATCAGCAAAAAGACCTGAGGTGGCAATATAAATATCTTCTGGCTTAAAAGAAGTAAGTACACGGTCGACAGTCTCCCTAAACATGGAGATATCGCCTAAAATACTTTCGAATTGTTTGGGGTGAGCCATATTGGAAATAGGCCACATACGAGTACCCTTGCCGCCGCACATGATGAGAACTTTTACGTTTTTGTTGTCCATAAACTAGTTATCCTTTCTTGTATGCTTTGTTTCCATTTTTCTCTATCAAATCTAGTAGCAGAATTTATACAATCTGCAGCTACGTAGGACATTGTATCAAACTCTTTGAGGGCTTTTGCAAATGAAGAAACTGAGTTTGAGGGCAGCAAAGTACCGTTTACTCCTGGAATAACTATGTCTCTAGCACCACCTGCATCGTAGGCGATCACTGGTCTGCCTGATGCAAGTGACTCACACATAGAGATGCCAAAATCTTCTTCGTTTGCTTGCAGATATGCCAGACTATTTTGGTAGTAGCTGGCGAGCTCTTTGTCGTCTATATGACCCAGGAGCGTGACTGTGGGACCCGCGAGCGACTTTAGCTTTGAGTATTCACTGCCCTCTCCGATAATTATGAGATTTACTTTAGCTAGGTTTGCGGCTTTGACTAGGACATCAATTTTTTTGTATGGCACAAGTCTAGACACAACGAGGAAATATTTACCTTCCGGGAGTCTCCCGGAAGGCTTGAATTTGGTGGTGTCGACGGGGGGGAAAATGATATCTGCATCGCGGTTGTAGTATTTTTTTATTCTATTTTTCACTTGAGTACTTATTGCAATCATTTTATCTGGCCGAGTTGCTGTAACTAGATCCCATTTACGCAAAAATCCTGCGATCCATTTGTACAAAGGGTTTGATAGATACTCATCTTTGTGAGAGTAAAGATAACGGGTGGGAGTAAGGCAATAGTTTAGATGTAGCGTACTTGGGCCCGTGATTACCCCTTTGGACTCGGCGCTACCGATAGAGATGACTAAGTCATAGTCACGTAGATCAAAGGACTCAAAGATAAATGGCATCGCCCATGGAAACCACTCATGATGACTTCGTAGATATTTGAAACTATGAACCTGCCAATCCTTTGAAAATGGCGCAGTGCTAGGATTCCAGAAACTGGTATACCAATCGGCACTGGGATAAAGCTCATGAAGTGCAATGAGGATCTGCTCTGCCCCACCGATCTTGTTTAGACGATCATAGACTAGAGCTACGTGCATGGATGACCTCCGAAATATCTCTTGCGACGTCGTCCCATGATCTTGCAAAATGGAACACGGGCGAGGCATGCCTCGCCCCTACGGAACTAATTGCACGAACAAGGTCGTTGGATGAGGTCGGGTCAAAATAGGTGACTTTGTCACCATACACTTCGCGATAGACTGGGATGTTGCTAGCGACAACTGGAGTGCCCACCATAAGGGCTTCTAGACCTACTAGACCGTACCCTTCCATAAGAGACGGGGTAACTAGGAGACTGGCTTGCTTGTATACAGAAACAAGATCTTGGTCAGAGAGATTTTGCAGTAGATGGATCCTAGTTTGGTCATAGGGAGCAAGTGCGCGAGACAAAAATGGAGTAGATTTGGCGACAATGACTAGCTCATAATCTGATAGGGATTTCATGGCTTCCAGTAGCACAGAGAGGTTTTTGTGGGGGTAGGCATTACCCACAAATAAGATGTAATTTAGTGGCAAGTTTTTCAAGTTCATCAAGTCCTTCAAGTTATTTGAAGTTCTAAAAATCTCGTCAGGAGCTTCTGCGATAGGATGTATTCGCTCGGGCTTGACGCTAGTAAACATCCCTAGTATATCGTTTTTGACTGTGTTTGTAGGGACGATGATGTCAGAAGCTTTAAGAAGAGTATTTTTGATCACCTGGTTGTAACCGAAACGTTTGAGAGTGTAGAGCCAGGGTGCTCGAGTGGTAGTATCGCGGCCAGTAAAATGAGATTTGATCAGGTCGTGGACAGTGATAATCGTTGGGATACCAGCGTAGATTGGAGCATTGAAGTGCATGGTATAGAGGAGATCAGCCCCAATCGACTTTAGGAGTCTAGGCATCATGATCTGCTCGGCTAGTGAGTAATGAGGGATCTCGGCGTGGATCTTGACGATGTTTTTGCCAGAGGGGAAGTTGTCGTACTCAGCGTCACGAAGCAAGACTTTAAGGGTCCGACCCTTAAAGTAATTAGGCAAGTACTTGAGAACATTGGTTGTATATCTGCCTAGGCCTGTGTGACCAGTGCCATAAAACCTAGCATCGATTGCGATATTCATAACTTAGATTATAGATCGTTGGTCGTAGATTGTAGATAGGGACAAACTAGGCCATGGTGACGCGGCGGAACTTCATCACTTTTATCCCTAGGAATACGAGCCAGTTGATAAAGAAGGGATATTTTTTGACGTAATGTTTGCGATAGAAGATCTCCATAGCCTGGACTGACCAGCCTTTGACGCGGCGGATTGTGTCCTTTTTGGCGGTACTAACCGTACTACTTTGTTTGGACATGCCGGTTGTCACACCTTTGTAGTGCAACACTTTGACCTTGGGCCAGTAAAGATTGCGGTAGCCTGCTTCTTTGAGGCGATAACAAAAATCTATATCTTCCCCGTAGAGCGGATAATCTTCGTCCCACCACCCCACTTGCTTGCCTACAGAGCGGCGCATGAGCATAAACATGCCGCCTACTGCATCGATCTCGTGCTCAGTTGTATAGTCTAGGTAACGCTTGGTGTACTGATTGAAAAATGGCACATTGGGGAAAAGCTTCGAAAGTCCGGAAAAATGGGTAAATCCTGCCCAGGGTGTGGGGAAACCGCGATGGCAGGTTTCGTCGATCCCGCCGGTAAGGACTAGGTTGACTCGACCAGTGATGGTACCTATGGTGTCGTCACTCCAGAGCTTGTCTAGACACATTTTTAAGTCAGTTGGTTTGGTAAAGCTAGCATCTGGATTTAAGAAAAGAACTGCGTCAGAGTGCACAAATGGAAGACCTGCATTGTTGCCGGCAGAAAAACCAAGGGAGGTATCGCGCTGGACCCAGCGCGCATTTTTGAATTCTTTGGCGACCATGGCACGGGAACCATCGGAACTATTGTTGTCTACGACTATCGTTTCTACTGTTACACCTTTTTGCATCTCCACTGATTTTAGGGTTTCACGCAAAAATTTTTCGGCGTTGTAATTTAAGATGATAACTGAGACATCAAATTTGTTTTTCATATAAATTCCTTATAAACTTTGTCTAGATCTTTGGCTATTGTATCCCAACTATAACCTTTTTTGACCAGACTCTGTCCCGCAACAGCTAGTTTCTTTTGCAATACGTTGTCTTCGAGGAGTCTAACTGTAGCTGCGGCTAGATTTGCCGATGAATCTGCGATCAGTACGTTTTCTCCATGCTTTAAGTCTAGTCCTTCTGCAGCCAAGGTAGTTGCTACCACAGGAGTCCCTGTGATCATGGCCTCTAGGACTTTATATCTAGTGCCTTTTCCGCTACGGATAGGGGCCAGAAGCGCGTGAGCGCCTGCAAATGCTTGTCTGATATCTTCTATTCCGCCTAGGACCTCTACGGAGTCACTGGCATAACCTTTTATTTTTTCTGTAGGTGAAAAGCCGACGATTTTGAGTTTGGCACTTGGGAGTTTTTGGAGGATGAGGGGCCAAATTTTTTTGACTATTTCGTCTACCGCTTCGATATTTGGGAGCCATTTAAAGGTCCCTACAAATAAGACGGTGGGATCATATGGTAAATTCTTTTTGACTTTAGAAAAGAAATCTAGATCTACTCCATTTGCTACGACCGAGATGTTTTGAGGCTTACCAAGCACCCGCTCGATAAACTCTTTGTCTTCACTAGACATGGTGATGAGCTTGTCGGCTTTTTGCCAGAAGTATCGCTCCCAATACTTGATTTTGTTTATATCAATTTTTAACAGAGGTCTCAGAATTGGGTTGGCTTTTTTCATGTAATCTTGATAGCCTAGATATTCGATAGTTTGCTCTGCCAAGATGATAGGCACTTTGGTGTGTGGAATATTTGGCATCATGTAAAAGGTCTCGGCGTGGATCAGGTCGTAACTCCCACGAGCAAGTTCGTCACCTACAGCTTTTTTCATATTGAGTGGGAGGTTGCGAGTGACCACAAAGGGATAAGAGGAAAAACCAGCCAGCAAGATATTGCGCAAGACAAAAGGATTTTTAGTGCGTTTGAAAAGCTGGATATTTTTACAGTATTTGTGAAGCTCGCTTAGATGCTCCCTTTCAGACTCATCTTTAATCAGAGAGAACAAAGTGATCTCGTGATGTTTGGATAAATGTTTGAGGAGGTTGTAGGTGCGGATCTGACCGCCAGAAACTAGGGGGTACGGGAGATATGGAGTAAGCATGAGGACTTTCATATTATAGTTTAAAGTCCATCAAGTTTATAAAGTTCATAAAGTTATTTGGTTAAATCTATTACTGAATACCTGTCGTTTTCGATAATGACTTTATATTTGGATTTAAGCTCGTTGAATTCTTGATCCCTAGTAGTCGTGACGTAATAGGTAGCTCCTGCTTTGATTTTTTTGTCTATCTCTCCGCCGATCGGCCAGCCACGCCTATTTGTCTGATACAAGAAAGCAGTATCGCCCTGATAAGGCGCAATCACTAGAGAGTCTTTTGGAGTATTTTGGTCTATATAGATACCTGCTTCTACCATGGCTCTATTGTTGACCCAGAAAAAGCCTTTGAGTTCGTACCATGACAAAGCGCATGACAAACCTAGGATAAAAGTAGTGAGTAGAACTGCAAATATTTTGGCTAGACCTTTTTTTAGAGAGATCATATAAGAGATACCTACACCTACTAGAATCGCGATCGTGGGCATGATCTGGATCTGATAATAATCGTGCTGGACATTGCCTGTGGCGATGACAGAGAGGTAAGCAAGTGAGCCCAGCAGGAGACCGCCATAAACTAGAGTTTCTTTTTTATTTTCGCCTAACTTGGACAAACCAAAGCCAAGTGGGATGAGTCCCCAGTAACCTAAGATCATCTTACCGATGCGATCGCCAAATAGCCATTTGAACCAGGATCCTTTAAAGCGAATTCCATTACTATTGAAGAGCCAAGCACTAGCTGGGATACCTGCTGGGTAGATAGCGATATGTTTACGCCACAATACATAAGGGATGATGGCAAGTAGTGGGAGAACTATCGAGGTAAAAAATAATTTGAGAGATTTGTTTGAGCTTGCAAAAAAGTAGCCGACCATTGGGAGCAAGATGATGAGAGAGGTAGGTTTTAGCAAGAGAGCAGCTGAGAATGCGAGTAATCCGGTGATCCAGTACTCCAGTTTTCCTGTGTCGCAATATTTTATGTAGAAATAGAGCGTATACATGGTAAACATGACAAGCATGGGCTCAGGCAGGATGACGCGACCATAAAACATGTTGTAGGGCAAAATAGCATAGACAAAAGCAGACGACAATGCTGCAAGTGGACCAGACAAAGGGTAAACAATCAGGTAGATAGCGACAATGGTAAGAGATGAAAAAAGGATAGACAGACCCCGACCAATCTCTAGAAATCCAAGGCCGGGGAACTGCATAGCAATAAAAGCGTGTAAACCATCGCGCAGCGGAAACTCTACCATGCGATACCCAGCAGGATTGTCTAGTCCTGAAGGAATGCTAGATAAATCATGGAATGTAGGGTGCAAGAGATCGATCTTGCCCGCTTTGACATATTCTTTGGCGACGCTCGCGGTATCTACTTGGCGCCAACTATGCCAGTCACCTAGATACTCATGGATTTTGTAACTACGTAGGAATACCCCCAAGATCAGGATAGCTGCTAGTAATAATAAGTGGAGTTTATTTAGCTGGCTTTTGATGGTCATAAATGTAGGCGACCGTGGCCGCAATCATCCAATAAACGTAAGCAACTTTTGATGATTCAAAGATGTCTATATAGGTGGCTGTGACTAACATAGCGACGGTAGCACCAATGGCGCCAAGGCTTAAAATCGTGGTCATCTGATTTGAATCTGAGAGATTGAGATAGGCATATTTGATGACTAGATAAATGATATATAAAAAGGCGATAGTACCAAGGAGCCCGGTCTCCCCTAACATGCGCAGATAATCATTGTCTGTCGACTCGGCGTAGGTAAACTCACCTACATTTGATTTAACGAGCGTCGAATAACCGCTACCCAAGATCGGATTGCTCATAAAACCTTTGATGGCTTGTGGCCACAAGGCATCTAGTCTGATACCCATAGAGAGACCATATTTGAGAGCATTGGCAGAGTACTGTGGACCAGTGTAGGTCATACCCGCATCCTCGGCAGTTTCTTTGCGGATATTTTCGGATTCTTCGGTTACGTCTGATGGCAAAATCGGTTTTGGAGTAGGTTTGACTGGACTAGGTGGCATATCGGAACTTGAAGCAACGATCTCTAGCTGAGTCTTTTCTGCATCAGTCAGATCAATGGGCTTGAGAGGCTCATTTTTAAATAGGAAAGCAAATAGGGAGGGAAGTTCTGCCACATTTTGACTGTCTTGAGGCTCGGTGACAAAAGGCTGATTGATAACCTGCTGCAGAGCGAGGATATTGTCTCTCATCTCTTTGTTTGGCAGTACCTGCAAGAATCTCTCTAGTAAATTGCTAAAGGTAAACATGATCATAAAACTCACTGCCATAGTGATAAACCATTTCTTTAGCGACCAGCCCCAGCCTTTGGATTTTATAAGGAGCGCAGCTACTACAGAAATCCCAACAATAAATCCAATAAATGAAGTGCGTGAGGTGGTAAGGACCAGACACCAATAAGCGATAAGTGAAGTAATATATAGCAATGTTTTGAGCCATTTTTTGGTGGTGAGCCAAGCAGCAGGCAAGGTAAAGGTAATGATCATCATGAGGTACCCTGCTAGGTCATAGTGCCCGCCAAAAGTAGAAAGTAATCTACTATTTGGCTGGAGGTAAAGACGGACACCTTTACTAAACTCTCTATTCATCGTGGAAAAAGCAGGGAAATAAAAATACTTTTGTCCGATACCATAAAGGATGACTCCTACAAAGGTGACAAAGGCTACTTTGGCTAACAGTAGTAGATCTTTTTTGGTGCGGATAGCAGCATATGTCACAAAGAAGAGCGAGAAATATTCGATCCTACGGAACCAGTGCAGCCAGATTTTCAAGATGTGGGCTTTTTCCATTGGCACAGATTGGGTTATGTAGATCGCAGAGAGGACGGACAAAAATCCAAAAACCAAATATACCAACATGACTTTGCCTATCATGTTTTTGGGGAAGGTGATCTTTTTGCGTGCTAGCTGCACAAGGAAAAGTGCAAAAGTACCCATAACTAGTAGATCTTCTAGACGCATACGCACTATATAACCCTGGATGAGTTCGGCAAGCGGAATCTTTGGGTACAAAGGGATCATGACGATGAGGAAACCTGTCAGGAGCGTCAGGAGATTGTCGTCTAACCAACTCAGGATTTTTTTCATTTGGCCCGGTTCCAGTATTTTTTGTATTCAACCAGCGTATCACGGCGACTAGGGATGAGACTAAACAAGGCTAAACGCATGAGGACGCCTACGTCGATCACAAACTGGATATACCATAAGAGATGTGGGTAATGTTTTTTGTAGATGTACTCGATACCTTGGAGTTCAAATGCGAGGCGATAGGCATTGGCTTTTTTGGTACTAACACTACCGACATGGACTACCTTGGTAGCGGTCGTAAAGAAGACTTTTTTACCTAGACTTTCTTTGAGCCTGCGATACAACTCCACTTCTTCGGCGTACATAAAGATCTTGTCGTCAAAGCCACCAGCAGTTAAAAACTCTTCTTTTCTAAACATGATGCAAGCACCCATGAGCCATTCTGGATAGTGATCTTTTTTGTGCCAGTCTAGATCAAAGACATGATATGGTTCTTTGAAAAGTTTTTTGACTCCTGGGATTTTGTCTAGCCACCACATCCAGGCGGTGACGCGAAGTGGTGTAGGCAAGTATCCGCAGGACTGCTGCATAGCATCATCTACAAACCGCAGTTGTGGACCTACTGAGACGACATCTACCCTCTTTTCCATGATGTCTACCATGATACGTAGCGAGTCAGGGGCTAAAAATGCATCTGGATTTAAAAGTAGGAGATATTTGCCTTTAGCTATTTCGGCACCTTGGTTGTTGCCACCACCAAAGCCACGATTTTCTTTGTTGGCTATTACTTTTACGCTTGGCAAATGTTTTTTGGTGTACTGTACGCTATCATCTGGACTATTGTTGTCGATCATGATGACTTCGACCTGTCCCTCTTTAAAACCTTTACTATCCAGGGCAGTCTTCATCGCTTTGACGGTGTAGTCACGAGTGTTGTATGAAACCATGATGACCGAAACTAGTGGCTTGTTCATATTATTGAAAGAGTTTAAATCTCCCTAATTTGTAATGTGGATCTTTTAACTTTCGCTCCCCTATCTCTTTGGCTGGCACGCCACCTACTATAGTATATGGAGCGACATCTTTAGTCACTACAGCACCAGCTGCTACTACTGCCCCGTCTCCAATATTGACCCCAGCCAGGATGATGGCCCTCGGACCTATGAAGACATAATCTCCGATAGTGACTGGGGCAAGAACAGCTGCAAACTCGGGACTAGATAGGTCATGTTCGCTACTATAGATCATTACTTCTGAAGCGATATCTGTGTGACTGCCGATTTTTACACTGTCTCTACCATCGATAAAAGTACCGTAGCCAATGATAGTGCCTTCGCCAACGGAAATGCCGCGGGGGTCAAAGACGCGGACACCAGTGTGGAGAGTACTACAACAGCCTATCTGCATACCAGCTAGTTTCCAGAAGAAATTGCGGACAGAGTGGAGAGGAATAAGGGTAGTCAGATTGAGGAGCATAAGCTCAAAGTCTAGGAAATAAGAACCAAATCTGGTAGAGATCTTTGAGATACCCTGGCCCCAGGTCAAGTTTTTGCCATGTTTATCTTTGATTGGGAAGCTCATAGAGCAATTGTACCGCAATTGATCTATAAACTATACCATCTTTAAAAATTGCAGTTCACAATAATTCATTAGATAAAGCATCGAATGATGTTAGTGGATTACCCCAACTTGAAGGAACAATTGAGAAATTCAGCTTTCTCATTTCTGTGGCAATCCTCTGAGAGATAATAGCAGAGGTAGGAGTCTTAATAGTCATCGCTGCAGATCTGTCAGGATAATGCTTATGAAAAAAATCAGCCGTACATCTGACTACCTGATCGTAAGTTTGACGATAGTCCCTTGGAGTCACTGGATCTGGAGTATACAGTAAATGGAGACGTGGATCTGACAAATCAATAAGATGTTTGAGGTGATCTGCTGGACAATATGCCAGAATATGTGCAGCGCATGCAACCATTAATTCGCTAGCCATTCGCATTGGCTCAGCTCTGAACATACGCAACTCTCCTTGTGGACTACCTGCATCGCTCAAGAATGACAATGTAGAAGGTGGGGGAAATCTTTTATTGTGTTGTTTTGTTATATCCCCAACTGCTGCAGAAATCGCGGGTACACCATTTCGATTAAGCATAAGCTTTCCAACTCTACTTCTAAAAGCATTGCCATCACAAAAACAAAATACTAAATTTAGCTTTTGCAGCTGCTCTAGTAATTTCCATTCTCCCTCGTAGTCTAATGAGTACCCAGGAGAAAATATGGTCTGTCCAATATCATTTTCATTTTTTTTCATGCGAAATATTATAACTTACTTTACAAGTTAAATATATCAAGGTATATCAATTACTCCTGAGTAGGGATCGAACCTATTAATGATTGGAGGTATATTTAGGAGAGATTTTTCCATTTGAGGATGTAGAAACCATAGAGATAACATATCCTAGAAAACATCATAGGTTAGTTTTGCATAAAAAAGCTCTGACCAAGATATAGCTATCAATATCAAACTTGGATCCTTAGTTTGTATTGATTGATCAGTTATTCGAAGTCAACAAATCCTGATAATTCTCTCTGTGACTCCATCCATTTCTCTGCTTTTTCAAATAAGTTGGCATTTTCTGCCCGACCTTTTTGAGGATCTAAAGCAATTTCTTTAGCTAGCTCGATTTTATCTTGCCCAATTAAGCTACTTATAACATTTTGTTCAACAGCACTCCTCTGTATCATTTGTGAAATGGAGACTTCAGTCTTATCACTCAACGCGACTATTGCTAAAAGTCTTTCAGCCTCGAACTGACGTCTAAAAAAAGCATCTACTGCCCTAGCCGACATACTCTCGCTCATCGGAATATTGAGTAATGATTGTGCCTGAGATAACAGCTGATCCCTTTGACTTAAGGGTTCTTCTTTTCTTTCTATTGTATTCATCTTGTATCACCACCTTCCAAAAAACCCTCACACCCATCTACCCTAAAAGGGATAGACAAGGGCGAGGGTTCTAATCACACGCGGTACCACCTTGTTTTTCACTTATTACAAAAATAGCATTCCTGTTTCCTTGGAATGCTACTCGAAATTTTGCAATAAATGCTTATTTTCGAGTGCTCCGACAATGCCGACACACTCTTTCAGCTATCACGGGCCTCCCCGTAAACCTTAATTGATACTCTCGTTAGGGTTTAAGCTCCAGAGGGTAATTCAAACACTGGCATACGTGAAGTCTTGCACCAACCGCTTCATCTCTTGTGTCACTGACAAGTGTTTTACTGCTTCTCTATCAAAGCTTGTAAGTTCATTATACACATTTCTAGAAAAAACTTCCTCAACTATTTTGAGCTATATCAATTCACTCCACTCCTAAACTTACATGAAATATCTCGCGTGGAGCTGAATCACTTACCTGCCTACGTAGTGCACCTAGTAGGCAGGCAGTATAGATTATTCGCTCTCCTTGGCTGATTTTAGGAGAATAGACATTGGCTCCAGAAACCTTGGCGCGCTGTAAATATCTGCAATAAACAGTTTGCCTGCATCCTCACCTTCAACTGGAGAAACTACACAACTTTTGCTTTTAGATTCTGCACCAAACTCATGCAATAAAAAGCTTGTTAAGCAATACCCCAAATATTCTTTTGACTTGATTAAGTTAGCTAAACTTGTTTCAAGTGCTAATGCATCAAATTGCTGAGGCAATTCGTTGTTACTCATATTTTTCACCTCCTTTCAAATGGGGGTGCACCCTAATTGGGTACAAAAAAACGCCCCTCTCGTCTCCAATTAATGGAAACAAAAGGGGCGTTTCAAAAACGCGGTACCACCCTATTTCACCTTCTTATACAAAAAATCCTCCATTTACGGAGGAATATTTTTATAAATGAGAAAGTCTCATTCTTCAGCGCTCCGTTGCCGACACGCTTAGTCAATTTTTACGGTTGACTTCCGTCGTGCTTGTGCCTTGCAGCTTTCTCACACGCAGCTTGTCTATTGCGATAGACTCAATTGCTTTTAATTAACTTGTCTATTGATTGTATCATTATTAGAATTTCTGTCAAAGCTATAGGGCTTTTTGCCCTCGTGTCTGGATCAAGCCTCCAAAAATTTTACACATTATTAGGACAGGTTTTTCCATTTGAGGATGTAGAAGCCATAGAGTAAGAAGATATTCCAGAGAGCAAAGAGTGAAGTGTAGATGACTTGTTTGGTGGGTGTAAATCTCTCATAGGTGTAAGTAATCCCGATAGCTAGATAGGGAGTTGAGGCGATGGCGAGCCGCTGACCAAAGCCGGCTGTCATAGATGAATGTTCTGACCAAAAAGCCCCTAAACACCAGATAAAGACAAAAGTAGCTAGGATCAAATATTTCTTTAGCCTGACTAGACCATAGATACCTAGGAGATAAACTGGTGACCAAACAAACATGCCTTTTTGATAAGAGAATAAATACTCAAAGAGATGAATGAGTTTGAAGGACCACTGATTGCTTGCTTCTGTCACATAGAAATTTTTGGCAACTGTGCCGTAATAATAGTACTGGGCAGTGATTTGAGGTGCCATGCCTAAGACAAATCCTAGACCGATGAGCATGATTTTTTTGATATCTAGTTTGAGTGCAAAAAAGATGGGGATCAAAAGAAAGGTGTCAGCGATACGAGTGATCTGAACTAAGCCAAAGAGAATACCAAGAATTAGATAATTTGATGACTTGTCTTTTAGATCACGCGTCCAGTACAAAAGAAATGCGATGAAAAAGAAGGCTGGCTGGTGAGATAAGGCTGGTTCGAGGGTCGAGTAATAAAAAAGATTGGAACCAATAAAAAGTGTGAGGATAGTGAAAAATGTAGTACGTGGGGTGTAAAAATTTAATAAATATTTTTCGATAAAAAAAAGTCCAGCTAGCATAAAAATAATTCCTGTGATGCCGGGACCAAGCTCGTGTAGTAGATCTAGATTGTTTGAACTAAAGACTGACGCGATAGCCATGGAAGGGATCCAAAAAAGACTCGTACCTACCGAATATGGATTTTTGTTTTCGTCCCAGAAGATGCGAGAAAAAGTGTAGTCTTTGCCTTTAAAGTTTTTGAGATGTTCTAGGATAGTATCTGATTTGAAGGTGTGGTCATACAGTAGACTCCAGGCCGTGACATAGTAGCCATTGCCGTCACCGTAGATGGCATGCTTTGTTGTAATAGAATGCCCCAAAAAGAGACTGAGAGAAATCGCAAAAAAGATGAGATATTTTTTCATGGTTTAACCAAGAATAGGTAGAGTCATGGGGCTTTTTAAATGCTTGAGATAAAGCTCTAAATCTTCCCCATGATCAAAGGCGATTTGGTCCATGGGAGGGAGGGAGTCTAGCGGGAACCATTTGACTTCACGCACCTCATCATCATGACTTCCTGTACGATTAATTGCCTTTGCGATAAAGATGAAATCTACATTCTGTCTATCTTCTTTAGGTCGGTTTGGATTGTCATTTATGCGAAATAGCACAAGATCATCTATTTCCCAGCCTGTTTCTTCCATGACTTCGCGCTTAACTGCTTCAGTTAATGATTCATCTCTATCAAAGAATCCACCAGGCAAACCCCACTTACCTTCCTCCAACATAATTTTATTTGCGACTTTTTGTCTAAGCACAAATAATACTTTATTGTCTTTTATAATTATATTGCTCGTCGTAATATGCCGAATTCCCGGGCTTGCGACATTGCCATTTTCAAAAGTACAGGTAATCATTTGAGCTCCTTTTTCTTTTTTAATTGTAGAAAATTTGTTTTTGTTGAAACTTTTTTACCTGTAATCTCCTCCAGCTTTTCGCGTGCTTCGCCAGCGATTCGACCCCCTCTTTTTGAGACCTCTTTATTTGGCATAAAGCCTAGCGGATCTTCTGACTTTGTGATCTCGGTGGTTGCCGCCTCACCAAGTTGTGAGAATAGGGACTCCAGTACGTCCATGTGATCTCGTAGGTTTTGATGTTTTAAACCTTTAAATTTCTTATATTCACTTGGAGTCATGCCAAAAGTTGCTTTACTGATCTCTGCAGTCAAGATCTCATATTCTCTGCCAGCCTTTACTCCGTGCTTATTCCATTCATCTGTGAGATTTTCGCGGATCATGATGCCGCGCATGCGCAAATCTATCCATTCGTCCGGATAACCCTTGGCTTTGTATATAGCTCTGGCTCTTTTTTGGGCAAGTTCTGGATCTTCGATTTCTTGTACCCGTTCATATCCTACTTTGGCGAGCCAACGTTTAAATGGCTCAGCTTTTGGAGATGGGATTGATTGAATGATTCTAAATATGCTTTCTGTATTGGCACAGTCAGTTAAATATTTTTTACCATCTGGAGCGATCAATTTCAGTCCGTGACAAAATGTCACGACCTGACTTTGTTCTTCAATAAGTCTTTGCTTGAGTTTACGCCAATATGCTCCTGCATCCACACTATCTGTCAGGGCTCCACAGACATCAACTACTGAGAACCACCATTCCTTTTTGTAGATAACTTTACGAATGTCTTTTTGCTTGAAAATTGCGATTTTTTGTTCTTCCATAGTTCAATTATTCACCGAATTTTGCCCGAAGTCAATACTGCCAAAGTTTCCTCTGCGCACTTCTCCCAGGAAAAGTGTTTGGAGCGGGAAAGGCTTTTTTTGACCCATTTTTCGCGGTCTTTTTTGATCTCTAGAATGGACGAGGCGATGTCAGCTGGGTCTGAGGGATTAAAAAGTAGTCCTGCGTCCCCTACCACTTCTGGAAGACTAGAATTGTTTGAGACACATACAGGTGCCCCGCAGCCCATGGCTTCGATAGCTGGCACACCAAAGCCTTCATATAGTGAAGGTAAGACATAGACGTCGGCGTAGGTATACAAAGTTTTTCGAAGTTCGTCTGAAACATAGCCAGTAAGGACAATATCTTTTGAATCAGGAGATGATTTAATGAGCTCTAGAGTTTCATCAGCTAGCCAGCCTATGCCGCCGGCAATGACTAGTTTGCCTTTGTAGCCTCCTTCTTTGAGCAGGTGAAATGCTTGGACTAATTTTTTGGCATTTTTGCGAGGCTGAATGGTGCCTAGGAACAGAATGTAGGTAGCAGGTTTTAGGTCGTAGCTAGCAAGTAGTTTTGTAGAGATCTTTGACTCCATGTTAAATACTTCTGAGTCGTAGCCATTGTGCACTACCGAAATTTTACTCGGATCGACTTCGTAGAGTTTTATCAGATCGTGTTTGGTAGCTTCTGAAACAGCAATCACTTTTTCTGACTGCTTTACCGCTGCTCTAGTCCAGTTTTTGAGTTTATAGAGATCACTCGGTAGGAATAGATCGGGGAAGTATTCGTAGGCTAGATCATGGATAGTGACCACGCTTGGTGCGCCAGTAACTGACGGCATGTAATGTGCAGGTGACCAGAAAACATCATTTTTCTTGTGCAGAGCAAGATAAAGTGGGAGTCCAAACCTGATCCAACCTTTACTTGGGCCTACCTGCTGATAATGCCAACCTTCGCGCTCTCCTGGCATATCTCCTTGGAGTGGATCGCGATGATAAAGGGTGAAATTGATTTCACTGCGTCCATAAAAATATTTGAGGATATTGTAAGCATATTGTCCTGTGCCTACACGATTTCCCACATTGGCTTCATTTACATCAATGCCTATTTGCAGTTTTTTCATAAACCTCCAGTGTGTGTTTAGCGGTACTTTCCCAGCTAAATTTTTGTACTTGTTTGAGCCCTCGCTCAATGCAGATATCTCTGTTTTCGATAGCCGTCGTGATGCCGGCCCTGATGAGATCTACACTCTTTGGGTCTACGAGAATTGCGGCATCCCCTGCTAGCTCAGGCAGTGAAGAGATGTTTGAGGTGACAACAGGCGTACCACAGGCCATGGCTTCTAGGACTGGGAAGCCAAAACCTTCGTAAATCGAGGGGTAAGCAAAAACGGTGGCACCGGTATATAAAGCTCTGATATCAGCGTCTGGCACAAAGCCAATACTCTTGGTTTTGTTGCCCCAACCATGCTTGCCTACGATCACAAGTGGGAGATCTAGTTCTTTGACGGCGTCTACTAGTCGAGAAATGTTTTTGCGTGGCTCCTGGGTACCTAGTGACAAGACATACTTGTCTGGCAAGTTGTATTTCTTTTTCACGCGATCAACTTCCGTAGGCGATTGAGGAACATAACTCGCATCTATACCTGGATAGACTACATCTATTTGATCTGAGTTTAGATTGTAGGCTTCTAGAATGTCTTGTTTGGTACTGCGAGAATCAGCAATGATATGAGTTTTATTTTTCACAATTTTATTTAATCTTTTCACTTGAGTATTTAATATCATCTTTTCTACAGTCTCTGGATATTTGATAAATACTAGATCATGGATGGTTGTGACTACCGGACAATTTGCGCGTGGTTCTACCCAGTCCGAGCTATGAAATAGATCTACCTTGCCGACAAGAGACTCTATGTGGATAGGTAGAGTGCTTAAGGCTAAACCAGCCACTTTTGGAGGGATAGGAAAGATATGCCACTCTGCTTTGTCCCAAGGTGACTGCGTCTTTAACTTTTCAAAAAAATCTCTTTGCCTGAGCGCGCCTGCATAAAGTACAAACTGATGAGTAGTGTCTAGATTTAAGAGAGCCTGGGTCAAGCCATAAACATAGCGGGCAACGCCCGTGCCTTCGTAACACATTTGTGAAACATCAATCCCAATACGCATATTAGTTTATCAAGTCCGTAATGTTTATAAAGTTCATAAAGTTATTGTTTTGCGTAGATATCCATTTGAATGCCTGAGTATACCTTTTGATTAGTAATAGTATAGCCAGAATCTTTAAAGTTTGCCTGCCCAAGTTTACTTACATCAAAGAGATCTTCGACGTACCGGACATAGTACACTTTATTGCCAGTTAAGTCCTCATGACTAGGCTCTAGGATATCTCCAGTCCAGCCGTAGTAAAGGAGCGGGGCTGCTTGTGCACGAGATGGCATGGCGACTACACTGTTTGCAGGCAAGTCCTGCATTAGCGAACGCCAATCTTCTTTGTGATACCTAGGTGAAAACATAAATATAACCAAAAAGATGAGGTTGAGATAAATGAGATATTTTGAAAGTTTGAGTGAGGACAGAGGTAAGAGTAGTAGATAAGCTGGCAGGACAAAGAGTAGGCGAAAGTACGAATAGACTGGCAGGAAGTAAGCTGTGAGCAACCCAAGTAGAATTGGCGGTACAATCCAGAGGAAAAATACAGAATATTTTTTATAGTCGAGTTTCTTTAATATATATAAATGGAATAAGCCAAGTGCAGTGACTATCCCAGCGTAAAGTGGCTTGTTTTCAAAACCTAGACGACCAATATTGAACTTGACCCAGGTAAGAGGTAGAGACTTCCATTCTAGTCCGCCTACTACCCTGCCCCACTCGGGACTATTGCCACGAGTTGACTGACCGATGGAAAGAGAGCTCACAAAAGATGGCAACCATGCCAAAAGCGTGAGGGCAGAGACAAACTGGAGAGCCACCAAGTCAAAACGTTTTTTGTAGAGGGCATAGAGACCCTGAGCCAGGAGTGCAAACCAAGATAGATAGGAGGTGTAGATAAAACATATAGTAGAAAGTAGATAGTAGAAAGTATAAAGTTTGGAGACATGTTTATTTGCTATTAATTGGATAAAATAGTAAAAACTAGCGGTGACAAAAAAGGCGGTCATGGCATAGGTACGACCTTCGACAGAGTAGTAGATCAGGAGTGGATTGGTGGCGGCTAGGAGCCCTGCGATTATCCCTACTTTTTTACTGGCCACAAGCTCACCGATCTTGACGACAAAAAAGACTGTAAGCAATCCAGACATGAGTGAAGGTAGTCGCAATGCGATTTCACTAAATCCAAAGAGCTCTGTATTGACCCAGCCTATGAGGTGATAGAGAGGAGGCTGGTAGTCGGCGAGAGCATAGGTCATGAGTGGCCCCATACGACCTATGAGGGCAAGAGCTTCGATACTTTCGTCCAGCCAGAGCGACTGATTGATAAAGATAAGTCTTAGAACAAGTGCCAGCGACAATATATAACCCATGGCACAATTGTATCAGGCTATAGTAGGATAGAGCTACGGTGATAAAGAATTTATTGATCTCAATAAGTCTCGCGTGTTTGCTCGCATTTTTTACGGCCGACCTCGCCATCCCCGGACTTCCCATGTTTCATGACGTAAACCCACATATCTCTCGCGCTATCGCCTACCACACAGCTCTCACAGATGGCCAGCTTCCCCCCATGTGGGCCAAAGAAGTACTAGGTGGGATTGGCTCGCCGGTCCTTATGCTCAATTATCAGCTGCCATATATGCTAAACGAGCTATGGCATAGACTAGGTGCCACGATATTTGATAGTTACAAGATCACCTTAGCCATCAGCTATATCCTATCTGGGGTATTTATGTATTTGGCACTACGTAAGAAGTATGGTTACCCTGCTGCTTGGGCTGGTGCGATCCTATACTCTTTGGCTCCATATAGATTTGTAGATATATATGTCCGGGGAGCACTTGGTGAATCGATCTCTTTTATGTTTCCACCCCTTTTGATAATTGGGTTTACGACAGGGTCACTACCTATTACTATCCTTGGGTGGGCAGGACTATTTCTTACACACCCTGTTGCTTCGGCGGCTTTTTCGGCATTTTTCCTAGGATACACTTTAATAAATGCAAAAAAAGGACAACTAGGCAAGACATTAAAAGATTTTTTCATTCCATACGTCATTGCGATAGCTATCTCGATGTTCAACCTTATGCCTACTTTGGCGCTTACTAAATATACCTATTACTCGCCTAGTTTGTCTGACACATTGCTGATGTTTCCTAGTCTCTCTCAGCTTTTACACTCACCTTGGGGATACGGAGTATCACTTCCTGGACCAGCTGACGGCATGTCTTTTGAGATAGGGCTTGTACCTCTAGTACTACTTGCAGCTGCAATATTTTTATCTTTTAAAAAAGGCCAAAAAGAACTGCGTTTTTTGAGCGTGGCAAGCATAGTGGCTTTGATATTTATCTTGCCCATTTCTATGCCGCTGTACAAACTGTTTCTGGGAAATATCATCGATTTTCCCTGGCGACTACTGTTATGTATTGTATTTGCAACCGCGTGGATAGGATCGATAGTAGTAGAAAGTTTATCAAGTCATAAAGTTCGTAAAGTAATCACAATCGTTATAACTTTAGTCATGGCATGGCAAGCTGGTGGTATGGCGCATACCCATGACTACTGGGGTCCCGACAAAGACTTGGCTTTTTTTGCTCGTGAGACTGGTGACTCGTACGGGGAGTATGCACCACTAACGCGCGCCACTAGATACTCTTCGCCATTTGGCAAACGTGCAGAGTTTATCAGTGGTAGTGGTGAGATAGAGATAGTTGTAAATAAATCCAACGAACAAACTTACAAAGTGAAGGCTAGTAGTGCTGGTGAAGTGAGGATCAATACTGCCTATTTCCCCGGCTGGGTGATGCCAAATGATTGTTACGTGACTGCGAGACTGGCTACCCACATAGATGACTCAGGACTTATGGCATGTTTTGTAAATACTGGTGAGACCACATTGTCTTTTAAATACAGTGCTCCCACTGCACAACGGCTTGGCAATCTGATAACATTAGCAGGAATAGGAGGCTACTTATGGATTTTGTTTCAGTCATACTACCTACGTACAACGAAAAAGACGCGATAGTCAAACACGCGAACCATGTATCAAATGTACTAAAAAAAGCTGGATACAAACACGAGGTCGTGGTGGTGGATGATGATTCGCCAGACGGTACGGCGGAGGTCGTAAAAGAAGCAGCCAAGAAAAATCCAAATATCCGCTTGATAGTACGCAAGAAAAATCATGGGCTAGGTCTGTCGATTGGCGAAGGAGTAGATAAAGCTGAGGGCAATATCGTGATTGGGATGGACGCCGACGGCAACCATGATCCAGAAGACATGCCAAATATGCTAAAGAATCTAAAGGGCGAGGTAAAGCTGGTTGTAGCTTCTAGATTTAAAGGCGACGGTGGTATGAAAGGTTGGAGGATGCTTCCGACATTTTTATTTAATGGAATGTTTAGACTATTTGGACTACCTATCTGGGACAACACTAGTGGATATTACGCCGTACGCAAAACTGACATAGTGAGTCTAGGACTTAAACGAATTTATTATGGATACGGGGACTATCATCTACGACTAGTCTTTTATGCTGCACAGGCGGGATGGAAGACTATAGAGGTCCCTACCACCTACCAAGCTCGCATAGGTGGAGCATCTAAATCTCAGCTTGGCAAAATGGCGATTGAATATACCAAAGAAGCTTGGCGACTAAGATTTGGCAAATAACTATTTAGCCAGATTGCCGCTCACCATCATCTCTAGAATTCCGACAAATCTACCTAGATCGTAGATGATTTTGAATACTGCAAAGTTACGATCCTTGTAAGATTTGACTATACCTACAACTAGCGAGATAGGGAGCGAGGTGCGCACTAGTGCATAGAGGGTACCCACAATGCCATATTTGTACGGCCGCTTGGCGGCCCAGCGAGCTTGGCTAAATACTGCAGCAAGCGTGCCTGGATTTTTGTGATAACAAATAGCTTTGGTACTAAGTGGCTTTACACCTAGTTTGTTGAACAAACTCCAAGTGTCAGTGTAGCCAATATTGTCGAATCCCCCTATTTTGTCGAACTCGGATTTTAGGATGGCCCTAAAATCTGTGCCGTACTTTGGTGGGTTTTTTGGAAATCTTTTCTCATCCTCCCAGCCTTCTTGGACATTCCAGCACCTAGCCCAGACATTGTCCCAGTTGGCTACTTGTTCTTCTGTTGTATAAGTCCCCACGCTTCGCTCTTCGAGCTTCGCAGTGGCACGGCTATAATTTAAAATTGGGTGAATTAAGTCCTGCACGTAATCGCGATCAAAAATCATATCTGCATCAACAAAAAGTAGAATGTCGGAGTTTGCATGACTACTACCTAGATTGCGCGCAAGAGCTGGCCCGCCATGAGACTGCTTGAGGATTTTAATATCTTTATAAATATTGAGTTTTTTGAGAGTACCGTCTGTACTTCCATCATCTACCACAATGATCTCGACCTTTGCTGACTGACCTAGTAGTGACTCTATGCACGGCAGAATCGTTGACTGTGCGTTGTAGACAGCTAGGATGGCCGAGGCGACTGATTTAATTGATGAGGTCATGGAAGATGGCTCCTAATTGTTTACTAATAACAGGCAGGCTAAACCTGGTTAGCTCTGTTTCGTATTTTTGCTTACCTAATTTGGCGGCTTTTTGCATGCCCAGCTTTATACTTTCGATATTATGTGGCTCTACATAGATGCCTTTGTTTCCAACTATCTCCCTTCTAATTGGGTCATCGGATGCGACGATAGGGAGACCTGCGGCCATGGCTTCTATGTACACATTTCCAAATGCTTCTTGTTGATCTGGCACAAAACAGAATACATCTGAGGCCAAATAATAAGACATCATATCGTCTGGATCTACATGTTTTACCCAGCGGAAATCAGATGGGAAATTGGACAAAGACTTGGCGACTATCTCACTTTCTTCTCCATCACCTATCAAAAGTAATGAGTATCCATTAGATTTGGCAGCCTCTATCACGTCTCTAATATTTTTATAGCTAGTGAGTGCTCCTGCAACCATGACTATTGGTGAGAGCATGTGCAGATCTATGGCCTTTGATTTTTTTAATTCAACTGGATTTGGAACAACAATAATTTGCGTATTCCCTTTTCGATATTTGTTTGCCCAGTTGGATGCTGATTCTGTAAGGGCCACAAATAGATCTGGTTTTGCTAGTATTGTATTTTTATCGTGGTACCCTATACCTGCTTCACCAAATACGACCGTTTTTATGTTGGGGAAATTGTGTTTAATGATTTTTAGCTGCTCTGCTCCATTCATTACAATAATTAAATCTGGATCAAACTTTGATATTTCCAATGTTGCTTCAAGTGTAAATCCTACGACTTGCCTACTACTCTTGTCCAAATACATTCGAAACATTATCTTTTCCCAAAAATTGCGTGGCGCAACAAGAGGTGCTGATTCTAGGTTGTACACTCGTTTACACAGATATTTTTTAGAGCTATCTACCCTTCCTGCTTGTATCACTAGTACTTCGTTGTTTTGCGACAAACCAGTGGCAAGCAAATCTACTACTCGCTCTGCCCCACGATCTACTATCCCCATGGTCATGTGTAGGAAGGCTATACGCATATAAGTAGAAAGTCCTTAAAGTTTATCAAGTTCATAAAGTATATTAAGTATAAATAAAACGCTTTAAATTTTTAATTGGAGTAATAATACTAGCTAGCAGTTCATAACCAATCCCCCTAGAAACTAATGGATTTGGGACAAATGAGGGATGATTGAGCATAAAGACTTCTGGCAAAGAATCGTTAATTTTAATTCCAATTTCGATTTTGTATTTACCTCTATTGAACATAGGTAAATTCCCTCCTAGGCTAGATCTCTTTAGATACATGGCGTGATATAAATAGTTATTAGTAATGAAGTGGTCAGATTTTTCATGGTCTAAAACTGCAATATTTTTCGCGTCATAATAACCTTCTAGTGGATAATCTCCACTGAGATGTAACCCAGGAATTTTTTTAAGGTTTAATGCCCTTAGTACCATATGGCCTTTTTGTCCAAACATGTTGTACTGACCAACCGTCTCTACCTGACGATGATAGATATCTCCAAGCAAATCATATCTTCGGACTGTGATACCCTCCCACTTATTTGAGTTGATAGCGTCCACTACCTCACGTGCGGTACGTTCAGGGTAGACTTCGTCTCCATCTACAGCCCAACACCAAGTTGTCGTAGTATCCTCTAATTGTTGTTGTCTAATTTGAGTTACTTCTGCGGAAGTAGTAGCAAGTTTTTGATTAAAAGTAATTTTATCTGAAGTTATTGAATTGATAATTTGAATTGTATTGTCAGTTGAACCAGTATCTGTAATTAGGATTTTGTCTACAAAAGGGAGAATTGACTGTATTGCAAACCATACCCATTGATCTTCGTTTTTGACTACCATGTGGATAGTTATGTCATTTTGATTTTTATACATATTTCCATTCTAATACATATGACCTGATCAATAGGGCAATTGAGAATCTAATTTATATAGCCTAAGACTAGATTTGTGCTCGGGCCTATCAACTATCAGATCTGCGGATCTATTTAAATCCCATGGTAGAGAAGCTAATATATTTAGACATGCATAGACTTTCTTACCGTCTGCGATATGTTGGTTGATAATATGCTTGTCATTTAAAAAAACTGTAGATATGGATAAACTAGAATAGTAAGGAATACCTGTCCTACAGTTTTCGTTGTTTTCCTCAACTACCAAGGTATCTATAGGCATTTTTTGAATTTCTAAAGCCATATCTTTTATGCCATACCCAGATGGCCAGCCAGTGAGATATTGCCACCTCTCGATTTCTGGTAGCTTTGCTTTAAATGGAAAAGCGATCATATTGAAATCAAGTATCAAGATGGGGATAACCGTAAATATGGCTACTATTTTGCCAAATGGTTTTGAAAATAATTCTTGTATTCCCTTTGAAATAAATATTATCCAAAATAGCATCGTCCATAAAAAATATCTTGGGAAGTAAACTTTTGCGACTACTGTCTCTATAAACAACGTAGTAATCAAAACAAGTGAATAGTATATTGAGATCTGAGATTTTTGATATATCAGAGTTGCAAATCCCCACATGCCGACCAGTAAAACTGGCAAGGTAGAGTAATCTAATACCCAGGAGATTGTTGAATATGTATTTAAATATATATGTTTAAGCAAATCTCCCGATTCAAAAAGAAAGGTCTCCCCCTTTGAGATGATGCTATGTGCTCCTATATAAAGTAATGTAATTGTAGATACAAAAATACTAAATGAGATTAAATCACTTTTTTCTAACTTGATCTTTTTATGATAAATTGCATAGGTCAGCAATATGATGGGTATAAAAATTATCCCTGTACCTTTGGTGGCAATTCCAAAAATAAAACCTAATAAAGATATGTAGATGCCACTTGGTTTAGACAAGAAAAATCTACTAATCAAACCGTATACTACTAATAGTGCTGCCAGAGTGATCATGGACTCTCTCATGGCCAACCTGTCATACCACAAAAACATAGGAAAAATCACGTAAATCAACCCTACTATATTTGCCAATTTAGAATCAAATATTTTTGTTACTGTTTTCAACAGAATCAAAAGTGTCGTCAGGCCAAAAAATATACTTATTAATCTCAATATCATTAGCGTATCTAAATTTGTCAGATTTTTTATAATTGCTCCAAGCCAAAAAAATAATGGAGGCTGCCCATCCTCAGTGACAGTGATCCAGGGATTCATCCAGTTTGAGGCAATACTATCTGTCCAGCGGATGTACAAAAGTTCATCTACAAATGGAGGTTGTTTTAAAAAGTCCCAAATTCTACTTATGAGATACAGAATAGTAAGATACATACGATTTCCTTACATAGATTAGCGTAAATACTAAAATGACTATTCTCACAATTACCCTCACAGTTGCAGCTCCCAAGAGTCCCATGATTGGAATGAGTAGAATATCCCCTAAAATTAGGATGACTGTTTGCAAGATGCCTGCGTAGGCATAGTACTGAGGTCTATCAAAGAGATAAAAAAGTGCAATATAGGGAGTGGTAGCACCTGAGAAACCGGCGGCAATGATCAGGATTTGAAGCGGCAAAGTGCCTACTAGATATGCTGAGCCGATTGTCAGGCGGATAGCTAGTTCTGCAAAAGGCACTGCTAGTAGGATTAAGAGAAAAATTCCTAGGCTCAACTTCCATGACTTCTTTAGATATTCATCTAAGTTTTCTTTGTGGTGATATTTGGCTACTCGGACATTTAATACTGAACCTACAGACCACCCCAGCACGCTAGCAAAAGTAGCGATGCGTACTGCTCCAGACCAGATACCAGTGTCGTAGCTACTCATCATCGACTGCACTATCAAAGTGTCTATGTTGTCGGCTAGTGTAGCTGCCACCGCTGCCACAGCTGTCCACTTGGCAACTTTGAGGATGATAGACAAATCTCTGCGCCATGTTTTTGGCAGACTAAAAGTAGAGAGAGGATTTTTGGTCCACCCTAGTAGTGCCCCAATGCCTGGGAGTAGTCCGTAAATGAGTAGAGCCTCTTTAGCGTGCAGTATCCCCTGCCAGATAAATAAAAGTCCAAAAGCTAGCTTGCCCACTGCTTGGGCTATAGTGATGCGTGCAACTTGCGCAAAATGATGGGTGGACTGGAAGACGATAGTTGAGTACTCAAAAAAGATTGTGCCTATAGACAGCACTATGGCCAACCGCAGGATGGATATGTCTGTGATGTGAAGCAAGGAGTTGCCTATCCATGGTGCCAATAACCAGGCGATAACAACAAATAATGTAAAGCTACCTAGCTTGAAATACAAAGCCGTGCGCATGAGGCGATCGGCTAGTTTATTATCGCTATCATGCACCCTAGCGATGGCTCTTTCGGCTGCCATATTGGTACCTAGATCAGACAGTCGGATGATGATCTGCATAGCAGCTAGACCTGCAGAAAACAAACCAAACTCGCTAGGTCCCATGAAACGTGAGAACAGGATGAGTGCAACTGCAGAGATGATAGTGCCTATGACATTGCCTGATCCAAGCACGAGAATAGAAAACAAACCTTTAGATTTTAGATCCCCTGACATATAGATCTCATTGTCGCACAGACAGTCTCAATTTGCTCGTCGGTGATAGCTAGACCTGATGGGAGGTAAAAACCGTTTTGAGCAATGTGCTCAGTCACAGGGAAAGATTCCCGTCCCAAACCTTTGTCTGTGAGAGCTGGCTGAGTGTTTGGAGCATAAAAGAAATCACGAGTGTCGATCCCTTTTTCTAGCAACTTAGCACGTAGCTCATCTTTAGAAATACCACACTTTTGCTCATCTACTAGCACAGCGTACATCCAGTAGACATGCGTGGCCCAGTCACGAGTGACAGGGAGGGTAATGCCGGGAATGTCTTCTAAACCTTTTTTATATAGCTCTGCCATGTGCTTTTTGGTTGAGAGAAAATCTGAGATATGTAGCAGCTGGCCACTTCCCAAAGCAGCTTGCATACTGGTCATGCGGTAGTTGTAGCCGAGTGCGTCATGGATAAATCTTTTACCTTTGCTGTGGGCGAGATCTTTCATGCGGATAGCCACCTCAGCTAGTTCGTCACTATTTGTAGTGACCATACCACCTTCACCGGTCGTGATGATTTTGTTGGCATAAAAGCTAAAGGCATTTATATCGCCGAGACTGCCTGTCAGCTTGCCTTTGTAGGTAGCACCATGAGCTTCGGCGGCATCTTCGATCACTAATAGTTTATGTTTTTTGGCTATTTCTACAATAGGATCCATATCGGCTGGATGGCCATAGATATGGACTGGCATGATAGCTTTGGTTTTAGAAGTAATAGCTGCTTCGATGAGTTTAGGATCTATCGTGTAGATATCTGGCTCTACATCTACGAATACTGGAGTGGCTCCTGTATACATGACTGCCATCCAGGAGGCTGCCATGGTAAAGGCTGGGACGATGACCTCATCACCTTCACCTATACCTGCGGCTAGGAGCGCAATGTGGAGTGCTGCCGTGCCTGTATTTACAGTGATTGCATGTTTGACACCTAGATATGAGGCGAATTCTTTTTCAAAATCATTGATATATGGACCTGCGGAACTGATCCAACCTTCGTCAAGTGCGCGGTTTATGAGCATTTTTGATTCTTGGGTGATGATTGGTGCGTTTACGGGAATCATAAGTAGGTTGTAGATTGTAGGTAATAGGTCATAGATAGTTAATTTGTAATTGGGTCCTCGCGGTAGAATTTCATAAGTTTGTCACCGGGGAAAGGACCTTGTTTGACCTCTATGAGGTAGCAGGGCTCTATGACATCAAAACCGTGGCCACCAGATACTTGTAGGAGTATATCCCCTGCCTCTAATTCTACTTCTTTGATGACATTCCAGCCGTAATCGTAGATTGTAGCCTTGATCTTACCTTTTTCGACATACAAAAATTCCTGCGTGGTATCTACTTTGTAGTGGATATGGGGATTGTGGATGTGATCACGAATATGGCGACCGGCTGGGTGCTGTATCATGCCTAGCTGGAGAGTGTAGTCGTCTGGAGTGAGGAAATTGACACCTTCAGGCCGATGAGACTTGCGGAAAACCAGGGCAAATATCTGCCCATTCAATTCGATGACTTCTTTTCCTTCTTCCATAAGGTCATTTTACACTACTGTGATCAGGTTAACAGATTTGTAATGAGCCTAATCATGATCTCTTTATCATTTGGATGACTTTGTGAGATTAGCAGAGCAAGAGCGACGATAGTATTGTCATTTATCGTGCGCTCGCCACTATCTCTAAAGAGCAATCCATTCTGTGCGAGGTAATGAATAAACAAGAGAGATCCACTACGTTTATTTCCATCGATCAATGGATGGTCTTTGATCACAAAGTAGAGCATGTGGGCAGCCTTTTCTTCGACTGAAGTGTAGAGATCTACTCCGCTATATGTCTGGTTGATGCTACCGATTATTCGCTCGAGACCATGATCATCACGCTCCATACCCACAAATTTAGTGGCAACTTTATTACTATGAAGGTTGTCTGCAAGTTGTGTTATGAGTCCGAGAGCTGACTCGTATGTCAGTATGTAACTAGGTTTAGTAATTGACCTGAGATCAATGTGCCCTTCATCATATTTGTGAAACAAGATCCATGAGTGCGCGTAATCTGTAATGACTTTGAGGATCCCTTTGGCCTCACTACCAGTGAGTACTTTAGAATCTAGAGTTTGCCTAATTAAATTGACCGCACGCTCTAGCTCATCTATACCAGTATCTATTAGACGATGTTTGTTTACTGCGTAACCTTTGAGAATATAGTCACGGAGTACTTTGGTAGCCCAAATACGGAATTGTGTGCCTCTAAGTGACTTAACTCTATAACCAACGGATATTATGACGTCTAAATTATAGTGATCCAAAGTACGCACTATTCGTCTTTTTCCCTCAAGTTGAACTATCCGGAATTTCCGGATGGTTGGTCTAGCTAATAACTCCTTTTCTTTGTAAAGATTAATGATATGCTCACCGATAGTTCTTGGATCTTTGCTAAACAATTCACACATTTGTGGTTGGGTTAACCAGACACTATCCTTAATAATTGGAATTGAAATCTTCTTGCCTTTAGCGATCTCGTAAATAACAAGTGACTTAGACTGGGCAGTCATATACACCTCCCGCATAAAACCCTAATATAATTCAATAATACCGAATTGGACCCGAATGTCAATACTTTGAAAAGACTACTTAAACTGAGCGATAAACTGCCAGATATTGTCCCAAACAGACTTGGGAGTAGTGGGAGTGACTACGGTTTGTGGCAGATCTAGCTGGGAGTATGGAGTGATGCTTTCTACCTTTAGCACATTGCTTGGAGCATGATAGGTTCCTACCACTATGACCGGCTTTTCCGCCAGTCTAGTAGTTTGATTGAAACTACTAGCGTAGTCGATCACATAAACATCTGAGGTAGGTAGTACCAGAATGTCGCGGGGAGTCCCACCCATATTGACCTGATGGATCACCCCTAGTTTGGACATGGGGATACTCATCCCCCTCCCCTGCCAAAGGATATAGAGAACATAGAGCGCGATAGGTAGGACGAGCAAGGGAATGGTAAAGCGGAGCGAGATGATGGTGTTTTGGGATTTCCAGATCCTTTTTAATGCGAGCCAGAGCCGACCGATGGGATTGTTTACTTTGAAATTGATATCTAGGAGTGGATCATTTAGATTTTCGGATTGTTTTACTTCTAGGTCGACGGCATGGACACCATTTACTGAGACCGAGCGACCAATAGTCTTTTTACTTTCACTAGCCCTCTCTGACAAATCTATGTAAGTTGTCATATAGATATCATGCTAGCAAATCACACGATTTATGCAACATGAGAGGCAATATCTGTACTAAAATATAGTTATGAATATCCAAAAATTCTTACTTGCTAGCATTTTGAGCTGTATAGCCATATTCCAGTTTCACAATGCCAGACTGTTTAATCCATTGTATGGACTGGACGCCCAAGGTCACATAGAGTACTTGGAATACTTAAAAACAAATAAGCATTTACCACTACCTCATGAAGGCTGGGAACTATACCAAACTCCTCTATATTATCTAGATACCTTACCTGCATATCTATATGGAGGAGTAAAAGCAGTACAACTACAAAATGTAGTGTATTACCTCGCCTATCTAATACTCATAGGCTACCTAGTGTCAAAGATTTTTCCCAAAGAGAAATCTGCAAGACTAGTAGCTACTTTGACACTTGCAGCTCTACCGGTAGCAAACTATTTGGTCCCGATGATCAGCAATGAATCCCTAAATGTATATCTGATTAGTTTGTCTTTACTAATCTTTATGATCAAGCCATATCAACTGGCTACCGTACTACTGATAGTATTAGCTTTTTACAACAAATACACGGCACTGACTTTGGGTCCTGCATATTTAGTCTCTCTAGTTTTAAATAAAGCTAAAAACTGGTCAAAAATTCTTTTATATGGATTCATATTTTTGCTGCTAACTCTACCTATTTTTTGGCGCAATTATAGTCATTATCAGCGACTATTACCTATAGCGTCAGAGTTTTTCCCTTACCAGACTCCAAAGAAAGTTCATGACCTAAAGTTTTTTACTAATATGCAATGGGTCTCTCAGGTAGATTTGTTTAGGGCGCATACCTACTCTTTTATCGGGGGCACGTGGAATACTTTTTGGCATGATGGATATCAGCTGACGGTGCCCGTTGTTGAAACTCACAAAAAAGCACTTGGTCTTTGGATACTGGGGTTCCCACTGTTTATCTTATCGGTGGTCGGATGGATAAAGCTAAGGAAATCTGATCCACATGTTTTTGCCATAGGTATGACATACCTAGTTACAGCGCTTGGTGCTTATATTTACTACAATCTGCGTCTTCCCTACGACTCTGAAGTGAAGGCATTTTTTATGTCTGGCCTACCCATCATTTACACGCTTGGCATGACTGCGTGTTACCACTACGTACCTAAAACAAGGAAGATTATGGTGATCCTACTACTATTAGAGTTTTCTCTCATGATCTCCTATTTTTGGATACAGCCATGGTGGCATATAGCTAAATAATATGAATATAAACATGCTACCTATAGATACAGACTATGGCCGCGACCTCTATGAGATGTCCAATATTTTTTTACACAAAGTGGTGTGGCTAGGTCCACGATTAAGTCCTGGCCTTTCTGCTAGTCCTATCTACTACTATCTCTACTACCCATCACTGTGGCTAAGTGGAGGAGATATACGAGGTCCTATTTATTTTAATATGCTTGTTACAGCTCTTTGTCTATTAATATTTTTATATGTAATGTTTAAAAATTCAAAGTACTATATTTTGACTATCCTGACTGCTTTGGCTGTGATGACCACACCACTATGGAGCAGACTAGCTACTCACCCAGGTAACGGATTTTCTTACGCTTTATTTTTATTTGCTGGACTTGCAACCACTTACTTCACGAAGAATTTGTGGATATCAGCACTGCTATTTGGCGTAGCTACTGCTATGCACCCAGCTAGTATTTTGGCACTACCTATACTCATCGGAGTGTATATCTCAAATAGAGCTAGCTGGAAACAAATACTATTAGGCCTAGCAGCCTACATATCCCCATGGACTCCCATAATATTATTTGAGTTTATTACCAAGGGATTTTTGGTGCGCCAATTTATGGCAAACCCTGGATCTGGGCTTGTTGGCTCACAGCTACATTTAGGCAATCTGACGATACTCACCAGCCAGCTAGGTCTGCGATCACTATACCTCACGCTTGCGCTACCCCTGCTATTTATTTTTGATAAAAAAAGTAAAGCATGGGAAAAACTTACACTAATTTTTGGACTTTTATTTTTTATGATGGTTGGTACTGTACCTGAGCACTATCTATTTGGAGTAGCTATGACTTATCTTTATGTGATGATCAAGTGGGTCCTGCAGCATAAAAAAGTAGCCCTACTAGTCATGACAATCTGGATACTTTTAAATGGATCTGTCCCATCTATGCCTGTAAACACTAAGCGTCCACTTTATGAGATAGAAAATAATGTATCAGAGATCGCCAGTATAGAAGAACTTAAAGGGAAAAAGGTGGCGGTAGTGGCAGTACTTCCCACCGGTACATCGGTCCCACAAGCTGATGACTACAGAGGTCTACTGAGGATGAAGGGGTTAAATGTAGTAGAGCTAAGTGAACATAGCCAGGCAGATCTCTTGATTTATATAGTAGAGCAACCTGGATTTGACTACGAACACTGGTCTACCTGGGAGACCGAGCAGTTTGGAAAAAAGAAAGTATTGTGGACTAAGCAAGTAGGTAATGCCTTGATGATGATATGGGGTAAAAATTAAACTAATATTTTATCTGATTCATCACCCAACACAACTTGCGCCCTAATATTTGACCACAAGTATGGAGCCGTATCTCGATCATCAGTACTTGAGGTACTTGTAAGTAATTTAAGAAAATTTTTCGTCATTGATCTTTTTGATCTTTTATCTGCCTCTTTCACACTATTACCTTTTATTAGTGTGGTCATGACTAGATTGGAAGGATCCAAGAAATATCTGGCAATAGGATCTTTGAGCGGTTTAGTAGAATAATTTTCATTCCGAAAGAAAATAAAATCTTCCTTGTACCCGATAAACGCACTCACACCTTTGTCTACTAGGGAAACTCCCAAATTATTTGCACTTTGGCAGCTCCTAGCGTAGAAAATACAATTTTGATATCTTGATAAATCTTTATCAGCACTCGTAATTATTTCTTCGTCATCTTGACCGGTTATGACATCCGATGATCCATGTCCATTTAAGAAAATAATTTTTGGACGACGCTTGGCATTGTAGCTTTCCAAGTTTGTACGATTTGCTTTTGAGCCAGATAGATCATAAATTGCGGCATTATGTCTAGTAGAAAATGAAATAACTAGCTCGGTCCAGTAAAATAAATAGTTAGTTGTTATGTCGTAATTCGGCCGAGTAATAAGGATTGAATTACTCATCTAGATATATCTTTCCACTAGCTAAATCTTGCAGGTAATCTAGCTGTATACCCATTATTTGTTGTCCTAGTTTAGTACCATCTTTGACACTTGATAATAATTCTTCGTTTGAATAGCTAGTATTTCCAATTGAAATCTGTAGATGACTAGGCAATCTTCTAAGTCTTTCTACAACAATTTTTTGTAGATCTGTGTTTATAGTCATAAAATTTTCAGTTGCCATAATATGGTCAAACCTTTTGATCCTTTTGGTGTATCATTCTCTACTTCTATACGTAGGACGTTCCAGCTCATTGGTTCATTGTCTACAACGACGATTACTTCTTCTCTGGCTGCAAGGGGAAGATTTGCGTAAATTTTGAGGAATTTAACTTTGAGATCACTGGACATAACTAAATTATACTACTTAATATAAATTGTTTACAAAATTAGTTAGTGTCAGAGATTTTTTTCTTTCCCTTTATCCCGACCATACCCATCCAAGTTAAGTACAGAATGGAAGCGATATATAATCCAATCCACAGATACCACCACTCCCCTTTGACAAACCATGGCTTATACTGACTGGCCTGTGTGATAAATGATTGAACTGATGATACATCGTAGTAGCTAGTAATGAGCCTCCAGAGCCCACCTAGCTGCATCCAGACAATAAATAGGACGAGTCCTCGGCGCAGCCATATCCTGACTCTTGCAGTCCACCCTAGTGACAAGATGCCGATCATAAGGAGTGCCATCTGAGCAGAGATTGTGGGGAAGAAATATCTAGCTTGGACTCCTATCGAGTAGCCTACGGCTTTGGTGTATTGCCAGTCGAAATAATAAATAGCTAACACATAGATGAGAGTGGCAAGTAGCAGGTACAAAGTGATAAGGGGAGCAGTGATTATCTTATTCTTTTTGATTACTTTCCATAGGTAAACAAACAATCCAAGACCACCAAGTAGAACTACTCTATTGGCTAGCTGCCAGTAGACAGGTGGCAGGACTATCCCTAGCCATTTAAATACTCCCCAGTACCAGACAATGTTTTGCGTGACCAACTTGTTAAGTGAGAAGCGCACGAAATCCATCAAGTTAGCTCCATGAACATTGGCAGAGTTGACCCAAGAGCTATATGGATTCCATGGGCTGAATATTGCAGCAAGTGACAAGAGTCCTACTGCCAGGAGGATAGATAACAATTTCCATTTCTTAGTTTGGATGATATGGAGAAGGAATGCCATGATGATGATGGGGAGAACGATATAACCTTGCGGTTTGCTTACGATGTCTAGGACTACGACTGTAGTGGTGAGAGCTAAAATATTTAAATTTAACCCATTTCTCACGATACGTAGTCCACAGTAAACAATAGCTGCAAAGAGCAGATTGTGGAGGTTGTCTGAGTTGATACCAGCAGAGAGGAAGCTATACATAGGCTGGAGCATGACTAGCATGGTGAGCGTGAGTGCGTAGGATTTCTTGGCGAAGATGAGCAGGCCAGACTGATAGATGATCAAGGCAGTAGCTAGCGCAAGTAGTACATTGCCTAGTCGGAGTACATAGATGCGGTAGATAACATCTTTGCTTTCCGACAATCTATACCAAATGGTCATATAGTCGTAGTAGAGACGGGGGTAGCGAGCGGCTTCTTTCCAGACGTAACTATCTCTATTTTCTTCTGTGTTTAATGATTTAATCTCTGCCTCATATTTGCCTATTAAAGAATCTACATATTCGACGTGATAATCTGGGTGATAGGTATACTTGTTGTTCCCGAAAGTATCGCGGAAGTTGCCTAGGAGGTCTTGGGTCCTCTTCATCTCGGCAGTCATATCCCACTCTTCACCTGCTGGCATGCGACCCTCTTTGACGATGAACTCTACCGACTCTATGTGTGCTTGCTCGTCGGGAAACTCGAAAATTGGTGTAATCAAAGACCAGAAGGAGATTATAAAAATAAAAGGAAAGAGATATTTGAGCATGTTTTTTGGCATTAGATTCATTCGCGAATTCGACCGTCTTGTCCATGGATAAACAATTCTGAGCCGCTATTTTTGGCAAATATCTTACCATTCTGGATCGCCTCAGATTGCGTACTATAAACACCAGATGCTTTCTGTGTATTTGCTTTTTTTACTATCCACTCATTCCCACGAGGAAGGACGTGATGACTTTTTAACCCTTTCTCTAGAGCCTGCTTGTACGCTACTATTTGTGGATGTTTCTGATCGGTTTTAAGTATTATTTTGTTCATATTATATTTAACCTTCAGATATAGTTGCTTTGATTATAGCATCTTCACTTAACTGAATGTCTTCGAGATATTTGATTAACCCATTTCTATTTTTGAATTTAATTACAGAAAATATCATATCCATACCTTCAGAAAATTGACTTTCAATAATGTTTATTTTTATATGTGGATAATTTCGAGCTATCCACAATAATGTCATTCTTGAGTTGCTGTGAGTGCGATAGAAGTGAGTGGCAGGAAATATTCTATCTCTGTGTAGAAATACAGTAAAAGCTCGTGCCAGATTATCTGGCATTACAGAATAAAGTTCGACTATTTTATTATATTTCATAGATTTTTCGATCTTTATCCTCGCACCTTCAATCGAAGGTAGTGTAGTATCCACAATAATCGCGTTTTTGTTTGATAAATGTGAGACCATGAACTCTGTCTTACCAGAGGCAGAACCACCATTCATTAATATCACCTTGGGACGCGATGTCTCTACTAGCATATTTTTGAACTGCTTATCCGCCATTCGAGCAGATAACTCGTGAAATTCTGATGCTTTGGATGGTAAATAGTCTGGGATTGTTTTCTTTAAGTCGTCTGATGAGATGATAATGGCCTTATAAGACATGTTTTCCTTCTTTTAAGGAGAGTTTTTTGTACGCATTCCACCCATCTCTTACGATTAATCTGAGGGTATGTACAGGTTCCCAGCCTAGCACTTTTTGAACTAGCGAGATATCTGAGAGAGAGTAGCTGATATCTCCTTTGATTCTAGGTCCGTAGATAAGAGGTATATTTTTACCTGTCACAATACCTACTTCTTTTATTACTTCCCCTATGGTATGTGACTCTCCTGACCCTAGATTGAGGGTAAATGACTTACTCCCTTTACGTAGATTGTTGAGACCCAGGACAAAGGCTAGTGCAATATCTTCCACGTGGATAAAGTCTCGCACTACAGTCCCGTCAGAGGTGTCGTAGTCATGGCCACTGATTACGATATGATCATCATCTCCCGCAGCTACAGCAAACAATCTCTGCATGATGGCGCGACTCTCACGGCTTTGGCCTAGCCTACCACCTTCTTCGGCACCACCCACATTGAAGAAGCGAAAAATCCCATACTTTACCTCATGACCAGCGATATCTAGGAGCAACTTTTCTCCTGCTAGTTTGGTCTCACCATATACATTTGTTGGTAGTAGAGGCGCTGATTCCTGTATAGGCTCTAATCCGACAGGAGTGCCATAGACTGCCGCAGAGCTAGAGTACATGATCATTTTGACGCCAGCTGCCACTGCTGCTTGGTAGACATTTTGGGAGCCTATCTCATTTACCGATCTATATAGATCTACTTTATCGTTGCTTTCGGCTGCGTTTACTAGGGCTGCCAGGTGGATCACAGCCTCTATATCGTGAGTTTCAAAAACTTGTTTTAGAGATCCTTGATCGCAAATATCTCCCACCACGAGCTCTTCACCATGTATTAGCGCTGCCTTAGTCCCTTGAGAGAGATTGTCGTAAACCAGTACTTTTTCTCCTGCTTCTGTCAAAGCTTTTACTACATGACTACCTATATATCCACACCCACCTGTGACTAAGATCATAGATTAATTATACCTTCTTATAGCTAAATCCAGCTAGGAAATAAATATATGGTATAAGTGGATAGAAATAGCGAGATTCTATTGGGAAATTGGTTACGATAATAACAAAATATATTAGAGGTAACAACCACCATTTATTTTCCTTTTTTGCTACAACTAGCACTCGAGACCAAAGATAAATAGATAAAATGATTTTGCATATCACAAACAAAGGGAGCATGAGCAGCATGGGAAGTTTGATTAGAATAGTTGGATATACACCTTCAAAAAAGACTATATTGGAAAGTGAAACAAGGATGACGATCGTGTATTTTATTGGATGAGTAATCACTAACTTTAGCCAGTCAAAGTAATTAAATCCCGTCTCCCGCTTAGCTGATGCAAGAACATATGGATTGGAATCGTAGCCATCCATTTGTGGATTAGGATCATTTTGATGGCAGACTGCTTCATACTTTGGCAGTAGTGTTTTTCCAAGTGGGTAAGAAAGATAGTATGGTACGCAAGCAAATATTTGATCATATGACTGCTCTAACTTGGATGACTGGATTGCCAGGTTGTAAATAGACCTGCCACCCTTTGAGGATGATAGTAAAAATGGACTAAGTATGGTTATGCTTATTGTAAGATAAAGAATCCCGATCCACCTTTTGTTAAGTAATAGGACTATTAGGATAATGGGCACAAAAAGGATAAAGATACTTTTTGTCGAAAAGAGTATAAAAGCTCCAAAAAGTAGTGAGAGGTGTCCAATAAATTTTTCCTGATCGAGAAGATGTACGACAGAATAGATGAGTAGTGATAACCCAAAAGTGGCATATGGCTCAGAGTATATTTTGGCTGAAAAGGTCATGAATAATGGAGAAAATAACATAAGTAAAGATAAGCGACTGGGATATTTACTATTAATTTTTACGAGTGAAAGATAAACTAGCCAAGAGGATAAGATCCAAAAAATGTAGTTTAAGATCTGAAGAGCGACGATATTGTTTAACCCAAATATTTTGATTCCCAATGATAATGCGAGTGGATATCCTCTATCGATAAAATTCGCATTGCTTGTGGCACTGATTGGAAAGATTCCCTGTCCTGCTACGGAGATTGCCTCATTGTAATATGACTGGGCGTCATGGATCAGAGCTTCTCCAGCTGAAGTAGCTCCGATTACAAGGCTAGCTATTCCAAAAAAACCTATTGCTAGTAGCACTAGCTTAAATTGAATTTTTAAAGAGATTTTCATAAACATCAACCATCTTGTCTATAGAATATTTACTAACTACTTCTGCCCGATTTGAATTTGATATCTTATTTAACTCAGTAATCGGCAAACTGAGAATCCAATTTAGGCCACTGGATAGATCAATACCATCTTTGTATTTAGCTATGTATCCATTGACTTTATGCTCAACTAATTCAGGGACCCCACCTACATCAAAGCTAATAACTGGGAGCCCGCAAGACATGGATTCTAGGACGACAAGTGGGCAATTTTCAGCTAGCGAAGTGAATAGGAAGACGTCAGATAGGCCGTAATATTCTGCCAAGATTTTTTTATCAGAAATATTTGGAACATATAGGATATTACCAATTTGCCCTTTCTTGGCGCCACCGATGCACATGAATAAGATGTTTGGGTCGTTCTCATAGGCTTTGGCTAACTTCTCTATATAGTTCCATCCCTTTCTAGGGTCATACCCACCTCCTTGCGCTACAAACGTCACGATTCTTTTGTCTCTCTGTATGTTGTACTTTAGTCTCAACTTTGCTTTGTCTCCAGGTTTGAACACCTCAGAATTGATACCGTTATAGATGACACTGAGGTTTTTGTCCTTCAAAATGCTTTCTTTGACTTTATCTCCTAGCCAGCGGGAAGGGACAATCACTGATAGTGAGGGACTATTTTGATAGATTTGCTTTTTCTTTGACCATAAATACTTGGCGTTATTCCAGAGCATTGGAGGGTACTCCATAATGCTAACTTTTGCCCTTGCACCACTTTTCCATACCGTTGGATCGTCGGTATAGACGCAATTGCCGCTGATCGCCCACATGTCGTGGAGAGTCCAGAAAACTTTCTTTTCTTTACTCATGCGCACCAGAGTATCTAGCTTGAAATAGCTACCATGAAGGTTTTGACAGTGGACTATATCTGCTTCTTTGTACCATGGATGATTTAGGATTTCTTCACTTGCTCCCCTATCTATGTCGTTAGCTAAGAGAAATGAGCTAAAGTGCCGATAAAGTCCGGTAAAGTTGTAGGGTAGATAGTGTTCTAGAAACCTGGTGAGCCAGGGTGTCTTCAGTTCATGAACGTGCGGAGAATCCGAGAACTTAAATCCTACAATATATTTTACTGAATATCCGCGATACCTGAGTGTCTCACCGATATTCCAGCCAACGCTGGCTGCACCGCCCTTGTTGTCTGTAGTACCTATGATTAGAAGCTTTAGGCTGGTCATTTTGTTATTTTTTAGCAATCATTCTTACTTCCCACATTGGGGAGAATATCCTACCCCAAATACCAGCTATCAAACTAAAGGTTTTTTGACCAAAAATTGAGTAAATCTGACGATAAAAAGGAGGCCAGGCAGTTTTCCTAGTTTCGACCGAGATTATTTTGTACCCTGCTAATTTAAAAAGATTGGCTAAATTTAATTCGCTCCAAGTATAAAGATGTTGATTGACATCATTTTCCACGTATCTATTGTTGCGTTCGTGTGGAGTGACGAATACTATGGTTCCATTCTTCTTCAATTTTTTATATAAATTTTTTAATTCCGTCAGTGGATGTGTACAATGCTCTAGAGCGTGATTGGAGATAATGACATCAGCCCAATTATCTTTAATCTTATTGAATGTAGGTACGGTATTCAACCCATTTTTCGTGGCAATTGCCCGCGCTGAAGGATTTATTTCTATCCCAATCCTTTCTTTTGCATTTAGTTTTGACAATAGATATCCACCGCCACAACCAAACTCTAATACTTTCGTATTTTTATCTAGATAGTCAGCAAATTTTTCTTGGTCTACGAGTGATCCAAAATCACCATAGCTAGACTGCCAGTTAAAATAATTTTTTCCATACATATTTAAATGCTCCGATATTTCGACATATAATTATTTAATTGCATATATTACTATATATGGTGAAAGAAATTTGCTGTTAAATCCTAAACTTTTAATAAGCAGTCCTAATGCATAGAGCGAAACTACCACAAATTTTTGCCAGAGAGATCTGGATGGCAAGTCCTCCAACCATACTCGTAATCCTCCCCAATAAAATACCTTAGCGTTACTAATCTTTAAATCCTTCAAGTAGTTTTTTATTCGAGAAATATACATAGATTCTAAGTTATGTTTGTTTAGATTGTCTGGATCCCAAGCTAGCTGCATATGACCATTAAGACCAAGGAAATTTGGATAGACTATAAGCAGCTCACCACCCTTCGCTACAAGCCTCCAGTGTCGACTAATCACGTCGCTGGTATCATCAAAGTGTTCTATAAATCCTAGAGAGAAAACTAGATCGTATTGGGTCTTGGTAGTATAAGAAAAAAAGTCACTCTCTATAACTTTAATCGCTTCTGATTTAATACTATTTGCTGACCAAACTTTAGATAAAAACTTTTTATCTACAAAGTAGTCGAGGAGAGTAGTTTTATATCCCCAAAACTTGTGGAAAAATACAGCAAAGTATCCTGGGAATCCCCCAACTTCTAACATGGTACCATCTATTTTCTTAGTTAGGATTTCGTTAAATAGATCTTGAAAAGCGTAGCGAGAAGTGACTATGGTGGTCGCTTTCTTTGTACTCCAGTACTTGGCCCAAAACTGCTTATCTGTAAGGTTTTTCATAGTATCCCCAAGATTGACTTAATAACTAACGATAACATAGAAATTGGGTTTAGAAATACTGTCCTATCTGTATTTTTATCGGCCTGATCATTCCACTCTAATTTGGAAGGGTGAACCAAGGGGAACTTCATTGTATCCGTTGCCATATCCATGACTTTTGACTTGCGCTTTGTATGGGTCGCTGCATTGTCGTATCCATGATTTGATACTAAATTGACTGATGGGATGATATTTAGTCCCTTATTTTTGAGACTCATATAGGTTAGCTGATAGTCCCAGGTGTTAATTTTGTTTTGATACATACGATCAAAAATGTATGACCAATTTAAAGCTGATAATCTTGATGTTAAAACGTCTACCAACCAATTATTCTTTTTATTTATTGGCCAATCCTGCATGTCTTGATCATATTTACTCCAAGCTCTTTTCCACGTTGCCCATCCCCAAACATGGGGATATCTAGAGAAATAATAGCTTTCATCTATTTTTAGCTTGCCGAACTGGAAATTGTCTCCTGATATGGTCATTACTTGATCATTGTCTTTAAATTTTTCTAGTAACTCGTCACAAAACCGAAAGAATGATGGGTCAGGAATGCAGTCGTCTTCAATAAAAATAGCTCGATCTTCATGCTCAAATACCCAGTCTATACCAGAGCTAAACCTTTTTTTGAGACCCAAGTTTTTCTCTGCGTAATTTTTTTGTATAGTACATGGCCAGTTGACGAGTTTTTCAAGCTTAACCCTAGTGTCATGGCACTCCTGCTCATGCCCTGGTGCAGGGCCATCGGCGATAATATATATTTTCGTCGGTCTTATTGTTCTGAGACTTTTAATTATTAGATCAAAATTAATACTCCTCTTGTAGATAATCAGAACTATTGGAAGGTCGAATTGATTATATTTCATTAGTCGGTTTGTCTGCTTCAACATATAAGGATTCCCATTCTCTATTTTTTGAATCATTTTGTAATTTTCTATTCCTACCAACCATAAAGTTAACTTTTTTTATCTTAATAAATCCGGCAGTTTCGAGACTTTTTTTCATCAGTTTGTAATCCCATACTGAGGCATGTCCCCAATTCTGAGTTAGTGACCAGAAAGATTCAGCTTTATTAGGCCAGTTGATGGAGAAGTTATTATCAGATTTTTTACCGGTGTAGTAATTTACATATTTTTCTAGATCAGGGACTATGATCCTAATAGTAGAACCTGGTATCATTACTCTATAAAGCTCTTGAATCAATTTTAGTTGCTGATTCGGAGAAAGATGTTCTAGAGTATGTTCACAGTAGACACCTTTCCAGTAATTACTTGGACAGTTTAGTGGATACCTTAGATCAAGCATCCAGTCTGGTTGTTTATTATTTTTCTTTAATAAATCTATTAAATCGAAAAAATCGGCATTAATCCAACCTACCAACCTCATACTCCCACACCCTAGATTTAAATATCTACTTGCATTCTCCTCGGGATATCGATCAAGCAACTTCCTGCCAAGAAAACTTCGGATTTCAAAAACTAGTGAGTCAAATATGGAATATTTGTAAGCATTTGAATACATTGATAATGGATTTGTAGTAATTTCATTAGACATTTTATTTTCCTTATTCATAATAATTATTTAATGTATGAATATACCATGCGCTACAAAAGCGTACATTGATTTAATTGTTTTGAAAGGATCTAAGAGTAACTGTAAAGCATTATTGGCATGAGTTTTAGTATGTTTATAGAACAAGTCGAAGAGTACTAAAAATATGATACTTGTTAAGTAGTAGACGTATATTGGAGTTACGATCCCATACAGCGGTATTGCATATATATTTAGTAAGAATCCAAATAACCCCATACAGACAGTATTTATCATAGCATATGTAAATAAGTCCTCATTCACGATATATAACCCTCTACCAATTCCGTATGAGATAAAAATTATCCTAAAAGCCATTTGTTTTAGCAATGTTGCTGCGGAGGCATATTCTATGCCATATAGTGTGAAAATTATGCTCTTGCTGAAAGCAAAGATAAAAATGGAAATAATGCCACTAACTATCAATAGCATTGTAAATATATATTTGAGTCTAAGCTGGTAGTCTTTTGGGCTAAGATAAATTTTTGCTCCTGATATGATTGGTGCGGCGGTTGTGTATATTGCCATGGGAATGAAGGCTAAACTATCTACAAGATTTATTGCAATTGAATACATCCCAATGTCCTTTGGGAATAACCATTTACTAAGTATAACTGGGTCAATCTTTGATTGGATATATATCGCTAGAACAGAGAATATTATTGGTATTGATTTGTAAAAGTATTTTTTAAGTAATTCCAGGTTAATAGACAATCCAATGCGTCTATCATTACTAAAATAATAAGCACACGTAATAAATATAGCAGTTAGAATATACTCTATTAAATAGACTACTGCGTACATGCTAATGTTTTGCGTTTTAGTATAAATCAACAATATTTTTAAAATTATCCCCAACACTAACGCTGCATCTTTTGCGAGAATTACTTTCTTTACCATTATTTTTGCTTGAAACCATGATTCAAATACATCTACTACTTGAAAAAATATTATTGTACTTATTATGAATATTGTATTTTTGAGATTAGGGTCTACATACTTTGGAGAAAAGATTGAATTTGCTATGATGCTACAAATAAAAAAAATCGATCCAGCAATTACTCGTAAAGCTATAGCGCTACCTATTATTTCATCTTTTTTTGAGGGATTATGGGTTATATCACGCACTATAATGTTGTTATTCCCTATTAGCGAAAGAGTAGTAAACACTCCTGAAAAGGCTAGTGCAAAAGAGTAGGATCCGAAATTTGTTGGACCCAAAACTCTAGCTACCATTACTCCTACGAACAATCCTGAGATAATTCTGAGAATATTATCAAAACCTAGCCACAGGATGTTTTTTAGCAAATAAGAGTACTTGAGAAAAAAATTACTTGAATGACTCATATATTACTGAAAAGTCTTAATTATATATTGTTTCTCTTCCTTGGTTAGATCTGGATTGTTTCCAAAGTATAACCCCTGATGGTGAATCAATGAGGCATTTGAGACTGAAATACCCGTTTTATATTCGCTCATGTACTTGAGGTAAAATGGCTGTTCTGTCATATCTCCACCCACAACTGGTCGTATCTCTATATTCTCATGACATTTTTTTACAAGCTCATCACGAATATTTATATTGCGACAAATTAAAGGTATAGCAAAATTTGAAAAAACATCCATATGTTCAGTCTTTAATTTGAAATACTTTTCATCACTAGATAAGATTTCGGACGCAATTTCCGCGTAATTTGATTCTCTTATTCTAATTATCTGATCTAAATATTGCAGTTGATTATTTCCTAAAAAACCTGAAATTTCAGTAGGTCTTAAATTAAAACCCAAATCATAAAATGTGTATCTTGAATAAAAAGTAGAATTTACATTAAATTTTTTCCTCATTAATAATTGCTGGTCAGAAGATAAATTACGATCCCAGCCATGAGCCCTGACAAGCCTAATCATAGTTGCTAGTTCTTCATCATCAGTGCATACTGCCCCACCCTCTACAGTAGACATATGGTGTCCTACATAAAATGAAAATGTGCTGGCCAAACCAAAATTTCCTAATTTTTTCCCCATATATACAGATCCCAATGATTCACAGTTGTCTTCAATTAGAAGAATATTGTTGCTTACACATATCTTTGCTATCTCATCTATATCATTAGTCCAGCCTAGCAAATTTGTAATAAATAACATCTTTATGTCTGGATAGTTTGTTAAGATTTTTTTAAACGTTTGACTTGAAACATTTAGAGTGTTTATCTCTACATCGATGGGTATTGCTACTAAACCGAGTTGAATAATTGGCATTACATTTGTTGACCACGTTAGTGCCGAAAAACCAATTTTATCACCTTTTTTAAGTCGACCTAAATTTATCAAAGCCTGTATGATAGCTAAATTTGCTGAACTTCCACTATTTAAAAAAACGCATTCTTTTCTTCCTTGATACGTGGAAAAATTATCTTCAAACTTCTCACATTCGGAGCCAAAAGACAATTGTTTAGTTGATACAATAAAATTCGCTAATTTTTTTGATGTTTCAGCTTCATTATAATAAGAACTTTTAATTAATTTTATCATTGTTAATTCTCCTCAATTTTCTAGACACTCTATATAAATATTATTTAACTGTATATTACGCCTTCTTATGGAGAATGAATCCCTTGCAAGTATACAGGAATTGATAGACATTTTTTCAATTAGTCTTACGTCGTTAATAAGCAATCTTACTTTATCAGATAACTCACTAATAACCGTGTCAAAGTCTCCGCGAGCTTTTGCCTGTTCTAATAGTTTATAATATTCACTCATAGTCTTCCACTTGTAGCCATATCCTGCATCATAAAGATAGAATGGCACATCAATTTCATATCCATTATTGTTTGAAACAAAGTCTTTTGTATGTTGATTGCGTAGTGTAATTAAAGGCAGCCCGTAGGAAAGCGCTTCCATTAGTGCTGCCGTAGTATCTGTATGAGAGAAAACAATACACACTTGTGCGCGAGAATATAGCTTGTCCTTTATTTTTTTTGAATTAGCGCTAGTACCTGGCATCGAAACTAATTCGATATTCTTGGGCAGAGAACTTTTGACTATTTCTGGAATATTGTTGCAAACTAGAATTAAATGCGCATGCTCACTTAAATCTACATTTGCAAAAGCATTAATAATCAAATCAACTCCTTTGCTCCAATAATCACTCGCTATACACAAGAAGTTTATAGTTTTCTCATAACGTAATTTTTTAATTATTTCTGCGTCTGTTTGTTTAATATTTATGCCAGGATGTACTACTACTACTTTATTAATATGATTAGGGAAATATTTCTTGAATAGTAATCTTTGTCCTTCAGATACAAGTATAATTTTT